>NZ_CP102578.1:10033478-10342282 GCF_042230915.1 Archangium gephyra
TGCTGACTCCGGGCCCGACCATCATCGACGCGATGACGTACAACCGCGCCTTCACCATGCACGGCGTGGTGATGATCTTCCTGTTCATGATTCCGGCCATCCCGGGCGCCTTCGGCAACTTCATGCTGCCGCTGATGCTGGGCGCCAAGGACGTGGCCTTCCCCCGGCTGAACCTGCTCTCGCTCTACCTGCTGCTGAGCGGCGCGGCCATCGCCATCTGGGGGATGATCAACGGCGGCATGGACACGGGCTGGACGTTCTACACCCCGTACAGCACGCACACGACGACGACGGTGGCGCCCATCCTCTTCGGCGCGTTCATCATCGGCTTCAGCTCCATCGCCACGGGCCTCAACTTCATCGTCACCACGCACACCATGCGCGCCCCGGGCATCACGTGGTTCAAGATGCCGCTGTTCGTGTGGGCCATGTACGCCACGGCGTGTATCCAGGTGCTGGCCACGCCGGTGCTGGGCCTGGTGCTGCTGCTGGTGGTGGGTGAGCACCTCTTCCACTTCGGCATCTTCGACCCGGCCCAGGGTGGAGACCCGGTGCTCTTCCAGCACCTGTTCTGGTTCTACTCGCACCCCGCCGTGTACATCATGGTGCTGCCGTCCTTCGGCGTGATGTCCGAGGTGGTGGCCACCTTCAGCCGCAAGAACATCTTCGGCTACCGCGCGGTGGCGTTCAGCTCGCTGGGTATCGCCTTCGTGGGCTTCTTCGCGTGGGGCCACCACATGTTCGTGTCTGGCCAGTCCGTGTTCAACGCGGGCGTGTTCGCGGTGCTGACCATGCTGGTGGGCGTGTTCACCGCCATCAAGGTCTTCAACTGGGTGGGCACCGTCTACAAGGGCGCGGTCGACTTCAAGACGCCCTTCGCCTACTTCTGCGGCTTCCTCTACTTCACCGTGTTCGGCGGCATGACGGGCGTGGCCTTCGCCACGGCGTCGCTGGACGTGCCCTGGCACGACACCTACTTCGTGGTGGCGCACTTCCACTTCATCATGGTGGGCGCGACCATCATGGCCTTCATGGCCTCCATCCACTACTGGTTCCCGAAGATGTTCGGGAAGATGTACCACGAGGGGTGGGGCCTGGTGTCCGCGGCGTTCATCATCCTGGGCTTCAACGCCACGTTCATCCCCCAGTTCCTCCTGGGCAACGCGGGCATGCCGCGGCGCTACTACGAGTACCCGGAGCGCTTCCAGACGCTGAACGTGGCCTCCACGGCCGGCGCCTCGCTGCTGGCCTTCGGCTTCCTCATCAGCGCCATCTACCTGACGTACGCGCTGGTGTACGGCCGCCGCGCCGCCTCCAACCCGTGGCGCAGCCGTGGCTACGAGTGGATGACCGAGTCTCCGCCTCCGACCCACAACTTCGTGGGTCCGCAGCCCACCTACTCCGAGGAGCCCCACTTCTACGTGGAGCCCAAGAAGGCCGAGGTGCCCGATGCAGTCTAGTCCCGCCACCGCCGGCGTGGCCGGCGTGCCCCACCGGCCCCAGGTGGCCGCGCACTTCGCCTCGCTCGAGGTGCAGAACCACGCGGCCCGGCTCGGCATGTGGCTGTTCCTGGCCACGGAAATCCTGCTGTTCGCCGGCCTGTTCGTCATCTACGCGAACTACCGCTTCCTCTTCCCGGAGGCGTTCGCGCTGGCCAGCCGCGAGCTGAACCTCAACCTGGGCACCTTCAACACCCTGCTCCTCATCACCTCGTCGTTCACCGCCGCCATGGCGGTGCACTACGCGAAGGAGGCGCAGAACAAGAAGGTGGTGGTGATGTTCGTGCTCACCATCCTCATGGCGTGCGGCTTCCTCGTGGTGAAGTACTTCGAGTACGCCCACAAGTTCCACGAGCACCAGCTGCCCGGCCCCTACTACGCCTTCCCGGGCCTCACCCTGCCGGGCGCGTCCGCCTACTTCACCATCTACTTCCTCTCGACGGGCCTGCATGCCTTCCACGTCATCGTGGGCATGATCGTGCTGGGGTGGGTGACCCTCAAGGCGATGAGGAACGAGTTCAGCCACTACAACTACACCGCCGTCGAGCTGGGCAGCATGTACTGGCACCTGGTGGACCTGGTGTGGATCTTCCTCTTCCCCATGCTGTACCTCATTTAAGGGAGCCCTCCGCGCATGTCCGCCATGGCCAACGAGTCGTTAAAGGAAGACCGTGAGATGCGCCAGGAGCACCACTCCGGACCGGGGAAGTACATCCTGGTCTGGGGCGCCCTGATGGTGCTCACCCTCGTCACGGTGTTCACGGGCAAGATGCACATCGAGACGGGTGCACTGGCGCTCGCGCTGGTGATCGCCTCGGTGAAGGGCGCCCTCGTGGCGCTGTACTTCATGCACCTGGCCGAGCACCAGGGCGCCAGCCGCGTGGTGTTCATCACCTCCATGCTGTTCGTGGTGCTGATGCTCCTCTTCACCCTCTTCGACATCGGTACCCGCTTCCGCCCCGCCCTGTCGTCCTACGCCACCCCGCAGGAGTGGCCCGTGTCGACGCCCGGTCAGTCCGGCCGGATCGACCACTCCGGCGGCCGCTACGGTGGGCAGCTGCAGGCCCCCGGGACCAACCCGAAGTAGGCGCGTCCCCGGACGCACCCCACGCGGCGCCGCGGCTTCCCGCCCGGCGCCGCGTTTCCTTTGCGGGAACACCCTCACCCCGGCCCTCTCCCAGAGGGAGAGGGAGCACACCCATGCACCTCGTTGCCGCCACCGATGAGCAGATGGGCCAGCGCGACGCGCTCACCTACTCCGAGTGGGGAAAGCTGCTCTCCCCCGAGGGCTATGCCGCCCGGGAGCAGCGGCTGCGCGCCCACCCATGGTCCCGCGCGGACATGCGCACCTGGTTGTTGTGCGGCGAGGACGGCGGCGTGCTCGCCTCCTGCGAGACGTTCCGCACCTCCAGCTTCCTGCGCACCGCCGGGGGCCCCCTCGACCCGGGCGACAGCTTCGCCATCGCCAGCGTCTTCACCGAGGAGCGCCTGCGCGGCCACGGGTACGCCACCCGCCTGATGGACCTGCTCGCCGCCGAGCTGGAGCGCCAGCCTCGCGCCCACGCCGCCCTCCTCTTCTCCGACGTGGGCCCCCGCATCTACGCACGCTCGGGCTACCAGGCCCTGCCCGCCTGGGACTGGCACCTGTCCCCCACTCCCGGCGACCCCCGCGCACCCGTGGACACGCTCCTGCGCGAGGACGCGCTCGGCCCGGCCCTCGGCCGCTTGCGCCAGCCCGAGGTGCCCTTCTTCTTCTGGCCCTCCCCCGCTCAGCTCGACTGGCACCTGGAGCGCGGCCGCATCTACGTCGAGCACCTCGGCTGCTCCCTGCCCCCGTCCGCCGGCGCCACCGCGGGCGCGTCCACCATCCTCTGGGGACTCGTGGGCAGAAGCGCCGAGCTGACGGTGCTGATGCTCGACGCGCGCTCCCCGTCGGAGGGCCAGGCCCTGCTGGAGGCCGCCCGGCGCGAGGCCTCCCGCTCCGGCCTCTCCCGCGTGGTCCTCTGGGAGGAGCCCTCCCACGCCCCGCTTTTGCCGCTCCTCCAGGGCGAGGGCGCCACCCGCGTGGCCCGCGACGGCTCGCTGCCCATGGTGCGGCCCCTGCGCCCCGGCCTGCCCCTCTCCCCCCTCCTCCCGGCCCCCCGTGGGCTCTGGGTGTGAGAAACCGCTAGGATGCGGGCATGGCCGAGCGCACCCGCATCATCGAGGGCACCTGGAACTGCACCTCCTGCGATACCCGGGACATCCTCGCGCGGCACCGCAGCTGCCCCAGCTGCAACAACCCGCGCGAGGAGACGGGCCAGGAGTCCGAGTTCGACTTCGGTGACGTGGACCCCTCCAGCGGCAAGTCCCGGCGCGAGGGCGTCACCGACGAGAAGGCCCTCTCCGCCGCCAACGCGGGCGCCGACTGGTTCTGCGACTACTGCTCCGCCTCCAACCGCGGCGACACCCCCATCTGCCGCAACTGCCGCGCCGAGCGCTCCGCCACCTCGCGCGCCCTCACCGAGGGAGCCGAGGAGCCCCTCGAGCCTTCCGCCCCGCCTCCCCCGCCCCCCCTGGCGCGGCAGGGCTCGCGCAAGTGGCTCTACGTGGGCCTCGGCCTCCTGGCGTTCTTCGGCACCTGCATGATGTGGGGCTCGCGGACCCACGGCGTCACCGGCCAGGTCACCACCACCGAGTGGACGCGCACCGTGCACCGGGAGACCTTCCAGCGCGTGAGCCGCGAGGGCTGGCGCAGCGAGCTGAGCACCCGCTCGCCCCGCATGCCCGTCAATGGCACGGGCGAGGTGGCCGGCGTGGAGAACATCCGCAGCTGCTTCCCCCGCCAGCGCGGCACCCGCCAGGTGGCCGACGGCACCGAGCGCGTGTGCAGCACCAAGACGCGCCAGGAGAAGTGCGGCACCCAGGAGAAGTGCACCCGCAAGAAGATGGCCAACGGCTACATGAAGGAGACGTGCCGGGACGAGCCCAAGTACTGCAGCAAGTCCTACCAGGACTGCGACATGCGCACGCGCTACCGCTCCGAGCCCGTCTTCGACGTGAGCTGCACCTACGACACCTACGTCTGGCAGCAGGTGGACACCCGGGTGGAGTCCGGCCGCGACGGCGCCCCCCGCTGGCCCGCGCTGGAGCCGGGCGCGTACGACCGGCTGCGCCGCGAGGAGAAGTACGCCGTGCACATCGGCTACGAGGACGACGGTGACGGCAAGGAGCACGTGCACGAGCCCAAGAGCGAGACCGAGTTCCTCGCCTGGAAGAAGGGCCAGGCCGTCCCCCTCGAGGTGAACAACTTCGGCTCGGCCCAGATCTTGGCCGGCGACGCCGTACGCTGAGCATGCCCATGGAATGCACCCGCTGTGGCGCCTGCTGCGTGGCGCCGGACATCGCCGCGCTCGACAAGCCCCTGGGCGTGCGCTGCCCCCACCTCACCGCCGACAACCTCTGCTCGGTGTACGACCGGCGCCCGGACGTCTGCCGCGCCTACGGGGCCGACGAGGTCTGCCGCCTCATCGAAGCCCCCACCCTCGAGGAGCGCGTGAGCAAGTACCTCGCCCTCTTCGAGCTCACGGACGAGGCCACCGCCATCCGCGAGCGCGGCTGTTCCTCCATGCGCAAGGCCCGCCGCGGGTGATATCCCCCCGCCCGTGTCCTTCCAACCCACCGAGCCCTTCGCCCCCGCGCGCGGCCTCGCCTCGCCCCACGCGCAGACCATCTTCGCCTCGCTCGTGCGCCCCACGCACGCGCCTCCCCTGAAGCGCGAGCGCTGGGAGCTGCCCGACGGCGACTTCGTCGACCTCGACTCCTTCGACGGCCCCCAGGGCGCCCCCCACGTCGTCACCCTCCACGGCCTGGAGGGCTCCTCGCGCTCCGGCTACATCACCGCCATCCTCCGCGGCGCCGCCGAGCGCGGCTGGGGCGCCACCGCCATCAACTTCCGCTCCTGCAGCGGTGAGCCCAACCGGCTCGCCCGCTCCTACCACTCGGGCGACATCGGCGACGCGCTCTCCGTGCTCAAGCACCTGCGCGCGCGCCTCACCGGCCCGCTCTACGCGGTGGGCTTCTCCCTGGGCGCCAACGTGCTGCTGCGGTTGATGGAGGAGACGGGAGAGCACTCGCCCGTGGACGCCGCCGCCGCCGTGAGCGCCCCCTTCGACCTGGGCGTCTGCGCCGACACGCTCGATGGGCCCGGCCCCTTCCAGCGCCTCTACCGCGGCCGCTTCCTGCGCACCCTCAAGAGCAAGGCGCGCGAGAAGCTCCGCCGCTTCCCCGGTGTCTTCGACGGCGCCGCCATGGAGCGCGCCACCACCATCCGCGGCTTCGACGACGCCGTCACCGCCCCGCTCCACGGCTTCCGCGACGCCACCCACTACTACGCCGAGGCCTCGTCGGGTCCGCGCATCCAGGCCATCCGCCGCCCCACCCTGCTGCTGAGCGCCAAGGATGACCCGATGATTCCCGCCGCCACGCACCCGCGGGACGTGGCGGCCAACCCCGTGCTGCACGCCGTCGTCACCGAGCACGGCGGCCACGTGGGCTTCGTCGCCGGCAGCCCCTTCGCCCCGTCCTACTGGGGCGAGGCCCAGGTGCTCGCCTTCCTCGCCTCCCGCAATGCGAACACCCAGCCGGTGTGACCCGGCCGGGCTTCCACACAGGGCGACCCCTCGCCCTCCCCACCCACCTACCCCGCGACGGGCGGTCCATCCGCCCCCAACCCCAGCCCTACCGCCCCGTCGCGAGGCCCCCCACGGTACCGCCCACCCCACCCCATCCAACCCCGTCCAGCAGCACCGCCCCGTCCTGCGCAGGAAGGCATGAGCACATGCCGTGCCGACGCCCCGGCCCGGGCACGCGCCTCGTGATTCCAGGGGGTTGAGACACCGTCCCGCGCATGGGACGCGGAGGGGGGCTCCGGGGGCCGGAAAAAACTCCGTGGAGAGGGAAAAACCTTTCCCAACCGCACTACAACCCCGCCATGAACCTCCCACCCTGTGGCCTGTACCGCACCCGTAGCGCGCTCGGCACGCACATCCCGGCGGGCCGGCTCGTCTACTTCCACAACCATGGGGACCCGGGCCCTGGCCTCTACCTGCCCAACGGCTGGGCAGCCAACCGGGCTCGCTGGCACGCGCGGGGCACGCCGCTGACGGAAGCCTCCTGGGCCGAGCACCTCGAGCCCCTGCCGCCCGAGGGCCTCTACCGCGTCCGCTCCGCCTTCCCCTGCTGCGCCCAGCGCTGCCGCACCTTCGAGCCGGAGCAGCTCGTCCAGCTCGGCTACAACGGCGAGGCCCAGGCCCTCCTCTTCCTTCCCGAGTGGACCGAGCAGGGCCTCAGCATCCCCACCACCGGCACCCGCGTGGAGCGCGAGGTCCTGGAGCGGCTCGCCCCGCTGAAGGTCGCCCACGGTGAGTCCGCCCCGGCCGCCGGGGACGGCCTGCTGCACTGAAACCCGTGCCCGGCTCACGGGCTCGCCTGGGCGGCTCAGGCCTCGCCGGTGGGCGGGCGGAGCATCCGCAGCAGGTGCTGGGCGAGTAGATCTCTCGTGGCCCGCTGCAGCTCGCTGAGCAGCACGTGCAGGCCCTCGGCCGAGCCGTCGCGTACGTCACGCACGCGCTCCTCGCTGCCGTCGAAGACGCGCAGACGCCCGGGCACGAGGGTGATGAGCGGCTGGCGCGGATGGCGCCGCTTGAGCAACCCCAGCAGCAGGGGCTGGTCCTCGTCCGGCCGGCGCGCGTCCACCACCACCAGGGCGGGCTCCTCCTCGGCGATGGAGTCCAGGGCCTCGTCCGCGTCCGACATGGCGACGACGGACAGGCCCGGCTCCGCCAGGAGGCGCGAGATGAGCTCCCGGGAGGGGCGGTGCGGGCTGAGGATGACGATGCGGCGCATGTCGATGGAGGAAGGGTAGGCGCTTCATGCGGGGCCCGCCACGCATCCTTCGCCGGGAACGGCTCCCCACCGGAGAGAGGATGTCCAGGCCCTCGCCGCCTCGCCCGCCTCCTACCTCGGACGGCGGGGCCGAGGGGGACCTTCGAGGGAGGGCGGGGAATGTTCACTTCCGGACACTGTTTCGCCCTCCGGCCTCTAAAGCCCCTGCAAGTTTCCTCCCTGGGCATGCTGCGGACCGTGGGCGAACCAACCTCGAAAGTCACACTCTGGCGTTGGCTCGGAGATCGGGTTACTCCCGGCTCTTCCCCCGTTCCCGACCTGATGGCCACCGAGCTCCACTTCGACTGCGGCACCCTGGTGGCGCCCACGCTGCCAGACGACGACGCCCTGCGCGCCCGCTTCCAGCGGGACACGCGCACCGGGGTGTACCGGGCCGCGGCGCGACACTACCGCGAGGTGGTGCTGAGGCTGCGCGAGCTGGGCCTGCCCTACGAGGACAAGGCGAAGCGCTTCGAGCCGCTGGAGGTGGCGCTGGCCACGCCCATCGAGCCCTTCCCCCACCAGAAGGCGGCGCTGGAGGCGTGGAGCGGCGCGGGTGGGCGGGGGCTGGTGGAGCTGCCCACGGGCGCGGGCAAGACGCTGCTGGCGGTGCTGGCCATCGCCCGGGTGAAGCGGCCGACCCTGGTGGTCGTCCCCACCTTGGACTTGATGACCCAGTGGCAGGGCGTGCTGTCCAAGCACCTGGGCCTGCCGGTGGGGATGCTGGGCGGCGGAGTGAGTGACCGGCAGCCGCTGACGGTGACGACGTACGACTCGGCGGCGATGCAGACGGAGTTCCACGGCAACCGCTTCGGCTTCCTCATCTGCGACGAGTGCCACCACCTGCCCGCGCCCAGCTACCGCTTCATCGCCGAGGGCTCGCTGGCGCCGTACCGGCTGGGCCTCACCGCCACGCTGGAGCGCACGGACGGCGGCGAGCGCGTGTGCGAGGAGCTGCTGGGGCCGCTGGTGCACCGCACGGACATCCGCGAGCTGCAGGGACGCTACCTGGCCCCGTACGAGGTACGCCGGGTGGAGGTGCCCCTCACGCCCGAGGAGCAGGCGCGGCATGACGAGGCACGCGCGCGCTACCTGGGCTTCATCCGCCAGCGGGGCATCCGCTTCGACGTACCGGAGGGCTGGGCGCGCTTCCTCGCGGAGAGCCAGCGCACGGAAGAGGGGCGCGCGGCATACCGGGGCTACCGGGAGCAGCGCCGCATCGCCCTCACCTCGAGCGCGAAGCAGGACGTGCTGTGGCGGATTCTGCTGGAGCACCGCGAGGACCGCGCCATCGTCTTCACCGACGACAACGAGACGGTGTACACGCTGGCGAGGCGGCTGCTGCTGCCGGCGCTCACGCACCACACGCCCGTGCCCGAGCGCAAGGCACTGCTGGCGGCCTTCGCCAGCGGGGAGCTGCCGGTGCTGCTCACCTCGCGGGTGCTCAACGAGGGCGTGGACGTACCGGAGGCGCGGGTGGGCGTGGTGCTCAGCGGCAGTGGCAGCGTGCGCGAGCACGTGCAGCGGCTGGGCCGCATCCTCCGCCAGCGCCCGGGCAAGCGCGCGCTGCTGTACGAGGTGTGCTCGGCCCAGACGGCCGAGGCCTCCATCAGCGAGCGGCGGCGCCAGCACCGGGCCTACCAGGAAGAGGAGGGCGAGGCGTGCTGACGCGCGAGCTGCTCCTCTTCCGCGTGCGCGACGGGAAGCTGCGCCCCTCCTTCGTGAAGCGGGAGGACGCCGCGCTGCGCACCCTCGCCACGGAGCTCATCGCCGAGGTGGCGGCCGGAGTCGGGCGCTCGCGTGACGAGGTGGAGGAGACGCTCGCGCTGCGGGCCGGTGCGCACACGCGGCCCAAGGTGGCGCGGGGGCTGGTGAAGCTGCTGGTGGACCGGATGCTCTTCGACGAGCCCTCGGAGGGCATCTCCGAGGCCCGCGCCGCGGCCTTCCGCGAGGCGGCCCGGGTGCTGCGCTCGCTGCCCGCGGACGCGACGGTGGAGGCCTACGAGTCGCGGCTCGCCGAGGCCTTCCCGCGCCCGCTGCCGGAGCTGCGCGAGGCCCTCTACGCCGACCTCCCAGGTCACCGCCGCCTGCTGGGTTGGGAGGCGCTGACGGCCCCGGAGCTGCTGGATCGCTACAACCTGGCGCTGGCGCAGGGCCCCCTCTTCGACGCGCGGCGGCTGACGCTGCGGGCGAAGGCGCCGGAGCTGCTGCGGGTGCGCAAGGTGCTGCGCTGGCTGAAGTTCTGCCGGCTGGTGGCCGAGGTGCGGCGCGAGGGCGAGGACTGGGTGCTGGAGGTGGAGGGCCCGGGGGCCATGCTGGCCCTGCAGAAGAAGTACGGGCTGCAGCTGGCGAGCTTCCTCTCGGTGGTGCCGGTGCTGAAGTACTGGCAGCTCACCGCGTCCCTGGAGAGCCCGCGGCGCCGGGTGACGCTGGTGCTGGACGACAAGGATCCCCTCGTGTCACCGCACGGCACGGCGCTGGGCCACATCCCGCCCGAGGTGGCCACCCTGGCCGAGGGCTTCGACGACGCGGACTGGGAGCTGGACCTGCTGCCCCTGCCCCGCCACATGGGGGCCGCCGGGTTGTGCGTGCCGGATCTCACGTTCCGTCACAGACAGACGGGGCGCGAGGTGGCGCTGGAGTTGTTCCACGCATGGCATGCGGGCCCGTTGTCGAGGAGAATGGAGGAGCTGCGCTCGCGACCGGATGCGGGACTGCTGCTGGGGGTGGATCGGGCGCTGGCGAAGGATGCCCAGGCACGCGCGCTGTTGGAGGCACACCCGCAGGTGGTGCTCTTCCATGGATTCCCATCGGCGAAGCGGCTGCGCGCGAGGCTCTCACCGTGAGACAGGCACCCTCCCTACCCGTTTTTCTGCCCCAGGTGCGCGGCCACGAGGCTGAGCACCCGGAGCGAGTTCCTGTCCAACTGGCGGGCGCGCCGCAGCAGGCGGCGCAGCTCCGCGGGCTCACTGGTCTCGGGGGCGGGGGGCGGAGGCGTCCAGGGCACGGCACTCTCGGTGCTCAGCCCCAGGGCCTCGTCCGCGGACAGGGCGAGCACGGCGCACAGCTTGCGGAAGGTCGGGACGCTCGGAAGCATGTTTCCCCGCTCCAGCCGCCCGTACACCTCCGTGGCGATGCCTATGCGCTCCGCCACGTCTTCCTGTGTGAGGTTGAGGCGCTGCCGGGCTGCGCGAGCGCTCTCTCCCAACCTGGTTGCGAGCTTTTTTGCCATTGTCCCGGGACCCGAGTGGTTCACCGGTGGCAATATGACTCGGGAGGTTGGTTTCCCAGGACGACTGGGGTAGTATCTCCGTCCGAGGACCCGTCACGTTACATGATGGGTCCTGGAGGTCCCGGATGACCGTGGACGCCCTTCCCTCCTACCTTTTCGTCGACGAGGATCCGCTGCAGCTCTCCGCGCTGCGCAGGCTCCTGCGGGACATGCCCGGCACCAAGCGCGTGGCGACCAGCGGTGAAGAGGCCCTGCGCATGGCGGAGGAGGAGCCGCCCTCGGTCGTCATCGCCGCGTACATCCTGCCCGGCATGGACGGGCTGACGTTGCTGGCGGCGCTGCGAGCGCGCGCCCCTCACCTGCTGTGCGGCCTGCACACCACGCAGCTGCCGTCGCGGGACATCATCCCTCCCCACGTCACCGTGCTGCTCAAGCCCTGCCCTCCCGAGCGGCTGCGCGCCTTCCTGATGTCGGGCGCGGCCGCTCCGAAGTAGGCCGGGGCCCGCGCCTCACGAGCCCTTCGCGCCCTCCTCCATCTTCTTGCGCAGGCTGAGCGGACGCATGTCCGTCCACACCTGCTTGATGTGCTCGAGGCACTCGGCCTTGGTGCCCGACTTGCCGGCGTCCTTCCAGCCCGGGGCGTTCTCCCGGTCCGCGGGCCAGATGGAGTACTGCTCCTCGTGGTTGACCACGACCTTGTACTTCTGGGTGTCCTCGGTGTCGCTCATGGCGCCAATTTCACCCGCCGGGCCCCGGGGGGTCAATGTGGGTCTGGACGGTGGATAAGGGGAACCCCCTGCCAACCTCGGAGGTTGGGCCGGAAGCGCGGAGGGCGGCCGGAACGTAGGACCTGCCGGGTTGGAACCGGCGAAAAACGGAAATGCACCTGGCAGGTCTCTCGAAGGGCTCACCGGGCGCCGCGGGCGAGCGCCCGCGCGTACCCCAGGGCGGCCTGGGTGAAGCGGGCCCCGGACAGCCCGCTCACGTATTGGCGCACCATGGCGCGCGTGGCACCCACGTAGAAGAGCGCGCGGCGGGTGCGCTCCAGCTCGCGCTCGGTGCGCCCCGGCCGGCCCTCCATCCACGACATGTCGTCCAGCGCGTCCACGCCGCAGAAGAACACCACCGGGCTCTCGTGCCCCTTGCACGAGAAGGCCGTCGTCACCCGGAGGTAGTCCACCTTCCCCACGCTGAAGCCCGCCACGTCCTGCCCGTTGCGCCCTCCGAAGGCCACCGCCTTCAGCCCCTCGCGCTCCAGCGCCTCGGCCAGCCGCGCCGGCCGCACCGGCGCCACCACCAGCACATCCGAGGGCTGTACCCCCTCCTCCTCGCGCAGCCGCTTCACCTCGCGCACCAGCCACGCCTCCTCCGCCTGCGCCGAGTCGAAGGCCTTCACCACCGGCGCCACGCCCTCGCGCTCGGTGGCCTGCAGCCGGTACAGCCCATCCACTCCCGGCACCGGCTCCTCCAGCAGGCCCTGCTCGCGCAGCTCGTGGGCGCGCATGAACTCGCGCATGCCGGGGTTGGCCACCCGGTGCAGCCCGAGCGGGTCCAACACCACGTTGAAGGCCAGCTCGGACACCTGGCGCGTGGAGCGGAAGGCTTCGTGCAGCACGCGCACCCGGCCGGTGAAGTCGAGCCCGTCCGGCAGCTCCTTGCGCAGGGCCTCCACGGCGCTGTTGCCGTACACGTTCTGCGAGTCGTCCGCGAAGAGCAGGAAGGCCTTGAGCCGGGGCCCCTCGCCACGCGAGAGCGGACGGGCCAGCGCGTACAGGTGCGCGAGCTCCGGGGCGCTCAGGTCCTGCGCCTCGTCCACGAAGACGGCATCGAAGCTCTCCGGCGCGAAGGCGCCCGTGCCCGTCACGTGCATGAGCGTCACCCGCTGTGTCATCAGCGGCGCCCGCTTGCCGAGCCGCTGCCGCATCGCCGCCACCAGCAGGCGCGAGAGCAGCGGCGTCAGCGCCTTGTTGAAGAAGGACACCAGCACCCGCGCGTCCGGGTGCTCGGCGAGGTAGCGCGCCACCCACTGCGCCATCACGTACGTCTTCCCGCTGCCCGCCACCCCGCGCACCAGGTGGTGCCCGTCGTCGAAGCGGCGCTCGAAGAGGGCCACCTGCTCCTGGGTGAAGAGCGGCCCCATGCCGCGCAGGGAATCAATCTCCTCCCCCAGGGCCTCAGGCCGCCGGGCCGCCTGCGCGCGCACGCCCGGCATCACCAGCAGCGGCTGCAGCGAGAAGCGGGGCTCCATCGTGGGCGCCACGGGCGTCAGCAGCTCCAGGAGCTGCGAGGGAATGGCGGCCTCGGACTCGGCGCGCGAGGAGAGGACGAAGAGGTACTCCCGGGCGCGGCTGGCGGCCACGTTGAGCATGGGGGTGAGCTCGCTCGGGGGAAAGGGGCGCCCAGCGGCCACGGTGTCCACCACGACGACGTCGTACTCGGTGCCCTGCTGCCGGTGGATGGTGGAGGCCTGGAAGCGCGACTCGCTCCACCCCTTCTGCTGCGCCAGCGCGCGCAGCAGCGCCGCCTGCGCCCGGTACGGCGTCACCGCCAGCACCTTGAGCCCTGCTTTCAGCGCGGGCGCGGCCAGGGCCACCACCAGCTCCGCCGAGAAGGGCCGCCGGTAGCCCCGGCCCGACTCGCCCCGCTCGTGGCAGATGCGGCGCGCGTCCCGCGTGGCCTCGTCCAGCACCACCCAGCAGGCGCGCGCCGCGGGGTACACGTCCACCGTCTTCGGCTGGCGCGTGCGGGGTCCCTCGCCGTCCTCCAGCATCCCCGCGTAGCTGAAGTGGCTCACCACGGAGCCGATCTGCGGGTGCATGCGGTGCTGCGTCCGCAACAGCAGCACGTGCGAGGACTCCGTCGCCGCCTTCGCGTCCTCCAGGTGCGACAGCGGTGAGCTGCGCATCCACGTCTGCACCGGCCGCTCCACGCCCTCCAGCGCCTGGCTCACCGGGCCGATCTGCTTCGGGTCTCCTCCCAGCAGCACCTGGCGCGCCATCGGCGCCAGCAGCCCCACGGCGGCGCGCGACACCATGCCCGCCTCGTCCACCACCAGCCGGTCGAATCGCTCGGCGCCCTCCAGCTCCGACACGAGCCGCAGCGCGCGGTGCACGGTGAGCACCATGAGGGTGGCGTGCCCCTCCCGGGCGACGAAGAGCGTCTCGTCCGTGAGGCCGTCGCGCACCTTGCGCAGCTCCGCCTTCACGGTGGCCAGCCGCGAGGGCGAGGCCCCCTCGAGGTACTCGCGCCGCACCCGGTCCTCCATGTACTCGATGCGCGCCGCCTGCTTCTGGTAGCGCGAGTCCTGGAGGACGGCGGGAAAGGCGTTCGTCAGCTCCGGGCCCACGCCGATGCCGCCCCGGAAGATGCGGCACGTGGTGTCTGGCGCGTGCAGGGCCCCGGCCTTGGACAGCATGCGGGCCACGCGCAGCGCGAGCGTGTCGGCGGCGCGGTTGGTGGGCGCCACCGCGAGGATGCGCTCCTTGGGGTTGCGTTGAATCGCCTGCGCGAGCAGCCGCGCCACCGTCTCCGTCTTGCCCGTGCCCGGAGGCCCCCAGAGGAGCGCCCAGGGCTTCTCCCAGAGGTACTCGGGCCCGGGCGAGGGGCCGGCCCCATCATCGGGGATGAGGCCGCGCACGCGCTCCAGCGCCTCGCGCACCCGGGGCCCGCGCGAGTCGTAGGCCCGCGAGGCCGCGAGCAGCGCCTCGGAGAAGTCATAGGGCTGGAAGGCCCACCGCTCCGCGGAGATCACCTCGGGCGGGATGTGGCTCAGCGAGCGCGTGGAGAGGAAGACCCGCCCATTCGTGGGGTCCACGTGGACGATCTCCCCCACGAACTTGCGCTCGTCCGGGAGGAAGCCGATGAGCTGGCCTCCACCCCAGCTCGCATCCGCGGCGGGCCGGGGGGTGAGGCCGAGCATCGACTCGTCCTCCAGCCGCACGTCCTCGGCCCCCTTGAGCATCACCCACCGGTACAGGGCGCGCTCGCTCTCCAACGCCGACAGCAGATCCTCCGGCAGCACCGAGCGCACGATGAGATCGGCGGGCTCGGCGGTGAGAGCCGGGGACTGGGGAGCCTGGGAAGCAGGCTTCCGGGCATGACGTGCCTGGGCTGACTCGTTCGCCATTCGGAAGGCCGGAGCGGAAGCCCCATGGTGCCCTGAGGACGCGCGAAGGAAAAGCCAGGGGGCGTCCCGCCATCACGCCTGCTCGGGCAAGGGAGCGCCCCCGCTTCTATTCTTCCTTCATGCGAAACGGCAACGCCGCTGGAGAGTCCAGTAATGTGGACGGTCCGTGCCCCCCACCATGAAGCTCTACGCCCTCAGTGATCTCCACGTGCGCTACGAGCACAACCGCAAGGCGCTCGAGTCGCTCGCTCCCCATCCGGAGGACTGGCTCATCGTCGCCGGAGACGTGGGCGAGACGCTGGAGCACATGGACTTCGCCTGGCGCACGCTGACGGCGCGCTTCCAGAAGGTGATCTGGGTGCCCGGCAACCACGAGCTGTGGACGCTGACGCGCGAGCAGCCCGCCCTCCGAGGCGAGGCCCGCTACCAGCAGGTGGTGGAGCACTGCCGCTCGTACGGCGTGCTCACGCCCGAGGACCCGTACCCTCGCTGGCCGGGCGAGGGGCCGCACCGGGTGCTGGTGCCGATGTTCCTGCTCTACGACTACTCGTTCCGCCCGGACCACGTGGCCGAGCAGGACGCCATCGCGTGGGCGATGGAGCACCACATCCTGTGCACCGACGAGGCGGTGCTGCACCCGGACCCGTACCCGAGCCGGTCCGCGTGGTGCGCGGCGCGCGTGGAGCAGACGCTCGCCCGGCTGGAGAGGGAGCTGCCGGCGGACTGCTCCACCATCCTCATCAACCATTTCCCGCTGCGCTACGAGCACGTGCGCCTGCCGCGCATCCCCCGCTTCTCCATCTGGTGCGGCACGAAGAAGACGGAGGACTGGCACGTGCGCTTCCGGGCCGAGATCGTCGTCTCCGGCCACCTGCACATGCCCGCCACGCTGTGGCGCGACGGGGTGCGCTTCGAGGAGGCCTCGCTCGGCTATCCCCAGCAGTGGAGCTGGCGCGGCGACATCTCCCGCTGCCTGCGCGAGGTCCTCCCCGGCCCGAAGAGCCAGGCCCTCTGAACCCCCCTACTCCTCGGAGGGACGTTCGAAGGACTCCTTCGTGTAGCCGCCGGTCTGGGGATCGAGCGTGTAGCGGAGGACGAGCTTGTGCGGAGCCTTGTCGTAATCGACGAAGACCTCGATGCGCGACAGGTCGGGACTGGCCTCCCAGGCGATGCTCTCGCCATAGGTGAAGGTGCGCTTGAGCTCCTCCGGCTGGGAGAACCGGCCCCGGGCGTCCATCTTCACGAGGGACATCTCCAGGCTGGGGCACACGCCGCAGGCGCCCGTGCCCAGAGGGGGGGAGGCGATGTCCCTTTTCGTCCGGAGGATGGACAGCCCGGGGGCGCGCGGAGCGATCCGGAACTCGTCATCGCCGATGTCCTCTCCCAGCTCCAGAGCGGCCTCGACGCGGCGCCACACCCGATTGCTGGTGACCTGCGTGTCCAGGACGGCCTGGCCGCGGCGCGACACCAGCCAGCCCTGCTCCGGCAGGGAGAGCAGCTCCACGTCCCCGAACCTGCCCACCGGCTTCACCTGGGACAGGTCGATGTCCAGCACCTCGGGGCTCATGTCCTCGGGTACGGACGGACAGACGCCCGTGTGGTGGGGCACATTGACCCAGGCCTGGAGGGTCCGCACGGCCGGGCCGGGCTGGTACGAGTCGCCCTCATTCTCCTTCAGGGCACGCTCGAGGAGCTCCGGCCAGGCGCCGAACCGCAGGGGCGTGGCGAGCATCACCGCGTGGGAGGCGGAGGACAGGCGCGTCTCCAGCTCGTCCTGGCCCTCGTCGTTGTCGATCAGATCCACGCGCAGCTTCAGGTTGCGCAGCGGTGCCTCGGAGGTGCGCGGCAAGGCGCTCGTGGGGATGAGGGCCTCGAAGCGGTAGCCGCCGTCTATGCGCTCGAAGTGGATGGAGCCGGCCGTGTCCTTCGGGCCGTAGCGCACCACGCTCCCGGACAGCAGCCCGTACTGCACGGTGAAGGCGGCCATGAGCGCCTCGCGGTGCTCCGCCTGGGCCTCCCTCCACGCGAGGCAGTCCTCACAGGAGGCAAGCTCCTCCGCGCATGTCCAGGCGGTGATCTCGTGTTCACCGAACTGGTCCGCGGTGGCCATGGGCGGCATCTTCGGCCGCGGTAGGGCGAGCCAGAGCTCCACGTGATCGCCATCGCGTTGCTCGAGCTCCGTGGCGAGTTGGACGTGGTCGTCGCGGACCTCGCCAGCCACGGCGAGCCCCTCGGTGCCAAGGGCGAGCCAGAGGGTCGCGGACAGGTCGTCCGGCGAGGTGACCTTGGACTCTCCGGCCACCTGGGTGGAGGCGCCGAGGAGCACCGAGGGAGACAGCTTCCACTCCGCGAGCTTCCCGTCGACCTTGAAGCCGGCGGGGAGGCCCTCGTGGAGGTGGAAGCCGGAAGGCACGGAGACAGCCGGGGTGCGCGAGGGCTTCGCGTTCCGGGTCGACGTACAACCGGCCAGCAGCAGCCCGGCGGCGAGTGCGTGGCGCCACCGGTGGTAGGCGATGCGCATGATGACTCCCCCCTCAGCCGGTTCAGCGGCGCTTGCCGGCCTTCTTCGGCGCGGGCCACGCGAAGCTGTACTCGTGCTCCTCGATCGTCTCGCTCTCCTTGTCCCCCACCACCACCTTCGACACATCGTACCTGCGCGCGCTGTAGGGGCGCATCGTGGCGGAGTCCATCACCACCTCCGCCCTGGAGACGCGGCGCGCCGACTTGACCATCGCGTCGACATCCGGCGGCTCCTTGCCCGGCGGGGTCGCGCCCTGGAATAGCTGCGTCATGGTGGCCACCACCGTCTTGCGGAAGGGCTCGCCCTCGAGCACCGACTCCAGCTCCAGGCGCACCGCGCCCTGGTGCTCCGCGTCCGGGCCGCGGTGGCGCACCGTCACCACGCTCTCCACCGGCCCCGAGGGCAACTGCGACTGCCCCGTGACCAGACCCTCCTCGCCAGCGGCCAGCTTCAGGCCCACCCACGCCCCCACCCACGCGTTCCAGAATTCGCCCCCGCTCTGCTTGAACATCTCCTTCATCCCCGGCCGCTCGAACACCGCGCGCATCTGCTCGCGCCGCTCCTCGGGCATCATCTTGTAGATGCGCTCCAGCATCTCCTCCACCCCCACCATGTCCACCAGCTCGCCCTCGGCCGAGAGCACCAGCGTGGGGATGGCGCTCGCCATCGCCGTGGCCTCCTTGATCCCCGGGGGCAGAGGGCCCTTCGTGAGATCCTGCCCCTCCCGCTCCAGGAACTGGAACTTGTCGAGCTTCAGCTCGTACCCGCCCTCCTTGCGCGCCGACAGCACCGCGTCGTAGCGCATCACCGCGCGCTTGCCCTTCTTGAGGATGCGCTCGGTCACCGTCACCCGCGACGGCACGGGCCAGGCGAAGCGCAACGCCGACGCGGGGGCAACCGCGGGAGTCCCCGCATCAGGGGTGACGTCGGACTGGCGGGCGGCGAGGGCGGGGCCGGCCACGAACAGCAGCGCGGCCAGGGGCAACACGAAGCGCATCGGGAATTCCTCGGGGAATGCCGGGTGGGCGCGCGGGTATAGCACGGCGCGGCACCGAGCGGCCCCGCGAGGTTACCGGCGCGAGGCCAGCGAGTTCCCCTGCTCCACGGGCGGCTGGAGCGAGTTGTCGCGCGAGCCGGGGCGCTACCATGGAGGAGGCACGCGAGTTCCTGGCGCGGGATGCCGCGTGCGCGGCCGCTCCGGTCCAGTCATGATGCGCGCGAACCTCAACGGACCGAACATGCGCCCGACCCGACTGCTCCTGCTCTTTCTCTCCCTCCTCGGCACCGCCTGCGCCACGACCACCGCGGAGCGTCCCGCCGCCACGCCGAGCTCCGCCGCCGTGGCCGAGCGCCGCGCCTTCCTCTGGGAGGTGACGCGTCCCGGCGCTCCGGACAAGCGGCTCTACCTCACGGGCTCGGTCCACCTGGGCAGGCCCGGCCAGTTCGTCTTCCCGCCGTCCCTGGAGGCCGCGTTCGCGCGCTCGCAGGCGCTGGTGGTGGAGCTGGACCCGGACAAGGCGGACAAGGGGCAGACGCAGCAGCTCATCCTGAGCCTGGGCACCTACGCGCCTCCCGACGGGCTGAGCGCGCACCTGAGCGCCGAGACGAAGGCGCTGCTGCCCAAGGCGCTCGAGCAGGTGGGCATCCCCCTGGCTGGCGTCGAGCGCATGCGGCCCTGGCTGCTGTCCGTCACCCTCTCCGTCCTGGAGATGCAGAAGGCCGGCTATTCGGAGGGGGGCGGTATCGACCGGATGCTGCTGACGAAGGCGCGCGGCACCCAGCGCATCGTGGAGCTGGAGTCGATCGGCTCGCAGCTGCGCATGCTCGCCGGCCTTCCCGACGCGGTGCAGGATCTCATGCTGCGAGATCAGCTCCAGCAGTCCTCGCAGACGGCGGTCAGCATGGCGGCCGTGGCCACCGCCTGGGAGGGCGGCAACCCCGACGCCCTGGCCCATGTCCTCTTCGAGCGGGTGGACGACCCCACCTACAAGCCCTTCTACGAGGCCCTCTTCTTCACCCGCAACCGGCAGATGGCGGACCGGGTGGCCGAGCTGATCGACCAGCCCGAGACGCACTTCGTGGTGGTGGGCGCCGGTCACCTGGTGGGAGAGGAAGGCCTCCTCTCGCTGCTGGCCCGCAAGGGCTTCCAGGTGCGGCAGCTGCCCCGCGAGCCCTGACACGGGAGTCGCCTTGCGGCCACGGCTGCAAGAGAATGAGGGTGCCCATGCCTCACTCCGACCCTCCAGGTAGCGCGGCCCCCGTCGGCGCGCAGCTGCTCGCCGAGCACTTCCGGGCGGACGCCTCCGCCCGCGAGGCCACCGTGACGCGGTTCATCAGCCTGGTGGCCTGCCTCTTCACCGCCTCCACGCTCGGGTTCGGGGCGATGATCGGCTGGCCCCGCGCCCTGTCCGTCGCGGGGCTGTGTGCCTTCTTCGCCGTCTACTACGGGTGGATCTCCTGGCGGCTGCGGCGCGGCTGGTTCCACCCCGCCGTCCGCTGGGTCAACATCGGCCTGGAGACCACCACTGGCGCGTTCCTCTTCGTCTGCGACGTCCTCTTCGGGAATGCCGAGCAGGCGCTGACCAATCCCATGGCCGTCCTGTGGACCGCGGCCATCGTGCTCGCGGCCCTGCGCGGCAGCCGCGGCATGGCCCTCTTCGCCGGTGGTCTCGTGGCCGCGCAGACGGTGCTGCTCTACTTCCTGCTGGCCTGGCCCCGGCTGGCCGAGCCCGTTCCGCTGATGTTCACCCCGCCGCTCGTCCTGCTGCGGGCCGTCTACTACTTCGTCATCGGGTGGCTGGCGGCGCTCGTGGCCACCTACCTCACGCACCGGGCCGAGGAGGCGCTGCACGCCATCCGCGCCAAGGAGCTGCTGGGCAAGTACTTCCTCCACGAGCGGCTGGGGGTGGGCGGCATGGCCGAGGTGTTCCGCGCCACCTACAGCCCCGAGGGCGGCTTCGAGAAGGGGGTGGCCATCAAGCGCATCCTCCCGGCTTACGCGGAGGACGAGGAGTTCGTGACGATGTTCCGCCGCGAGGCGGAGCTGGGCTCGCTGCTCAACCACCCCAACATCGTCCAGGTGCTCGACGTGGGCCGCTTCGGGGACACCTACTTCATGGCCATGGAGCACATCGAGGGCGTGTCCCTGCGCGAGCTGCTCAAGAGCCACGGGCCGCTCCCGCCCGCGGTGGTGGCCTACCTCGGGGCCGAGCTGGGCGAGGCGCTCGACTACGTGCACCGGCGCACCTCGAGCGAGGGCCTCCCGCTCAACCTCGTCCACCGGGACGTGAATCCGCCCAACATCCTCCTGTCACGCAGTGGCGAGGTGAAGCTGGGCGACTTCGGGGTGGCCCGGGCGGCCATCCACGTCCGGCTCACCCAGGTGGACCAGGTGCGCGGCAAGCTGGGGTACCTCTCCCCTGAGCAGGCCCGGGGCCAGCCCTTCGACGGGCGGGCGGACCTCTTCGCGCTCGGCCTCACGCTTCACGAGGCGCTCACGGGACGGCGCGTCTTCCCGGGGGAGGATGCCTCCGACCTGGTGCGCGGCGCTCCGCCTCCCTTCCTCGTCCCGCCCTCGGTCCACCGCCCCGACGTCCCTCCCGAGCTGGATGCGGCCATCATGGAGCTGCTCCAATGGCGGGTGGAGGAGCGTACGCCCCGGGGTCAGCGGTTGCGCGAGCAGCTCTGTGCCATCACGGGAGCGCTCGCGCCCCATCCCCACGGGCAGCGGGAGCTGGGCCGCCTCGTCCAGCAGGCCCTCGCCCGCAAGGGGAGCCACGCGCCGGCACGGAGCACGGAGCAGGAGACCCGGAGGGAGCCCACCCCCCTGCGCACCAGGGGAGACGAGCCCACCGAGGTCTTGCCCGCTGGAGGAGCACTCGCCCAGGGGGTGCTGGGGGCTCCAGCCGGGAAGAGCCCTCGCGAGGACTGAGCCGTGGAGCAGGCGAGGTGGCGCCGCAGGGCCTCGTGGCCAGGAAGGACCCGGCCCTGGTATCATCGTCCCGTGGGGGAGACGTTGACTTGACGGGAGTTCCCACGAGATGTCCGCGAGTGAAGTGCCGCCCCCCGGAGCGCCCCCGCCCCCTTCACCGCCCGGTGATGCGGTGCCGAGCCAACAGGAATCGGTCGCGGAGCTGCTGCGCGTGGTGCTCGGCCTCACCGAGAGCCTCGTCTTCGAGTTCGACGCCGAGGGCCACTACCTCTCGGCGTGGACCCATTCCGACTCGCTGCTGGTGATGCCCCGGGAGGCGTTCCTGGGACGGCACATCTCCCAGACGATGGACCCCCAGACAGCCGCGCTGACCCTGGAGAGCATCCAGCGCGTGCTGGCCCGGGGGCAGCCCGACCGCTTCGAGTACTCGGTGGAGGTGGAGGGCGGGCGCCGTTGGTTCAGCGCCGATGCGACGCTGGTGCCCCACCGTCCGGGCGTGGCCTTCATGGTCCGGGACATCACCCGGCAGAAGACGCTCGAGTTGAGCCTGCTGCAGGCGGACCGCCTGGCGGCCCTGGGGACGTTGGCCGCGGGGGTGGCGCACGAGGTGAGCAACCCCCTGGGCTACATCTCCTCCAACCTCCACTTCATCGAGGAGGGGCTGGCCGAGCTGCGGCGGGCCCTGGGGGAAGCGCCCGGGCTCGAGCGGCTGGCGCACACGCTGGAGGAGTGCGAGGAGGCGCTCGACGAGGCGCGGCAGGGCACCACGCGCATCCGCAACGTGGTGGGCGACTTGAAGACGTTCGCGAGGGGAGAGGACACGCGCCCGGGGGACGAGCGGGCGGATGTGCGGCGGGCGATGGAGATGTCCATCAACATGGCCATGCCCGAGCTCCGGCACCGGGCCCGCATGGTCTGGCACCCGGAGGAGGTCCCCCTGGTGCGGGGCAGCGAGTCGCGCCTGGGACAGGTGTTCCTCAACCTGCTGCTCAACGCCGCCCAGGCCATCCCCGAGGGCGCACCGGAGAAGAACACCGTGGAGGCCCGCCTGCGGGCCGAGGACGGCAAGGTGGTGGTGGAGATCCGGGACACCGGCCAGGGCATCCCTCCCGAGAACCTCAAGCGCATCTTCGAGCCCTTCTTCACCACCCGGCCCGCGGGCGTGGGGACGGGCCTGGGGCTGGCCATCTGCCACAGCATCATCATCGCGATGCAGGGCGAGCTCACCGTGGAGAGCACCGTGGGCCAGGGCACCTGCTTCCGCGTGCTGTTGCCCACCACCTGACGCCCCGCGCGGATGGGGTGGAGATGGCCAGCGCTCCTCGTTAGGACGTGCGGCTCATCCCCGTGACAGGAGGAGTCTCTTCCCATGAAGGCTTATGAGTTGCACAAGACGGGCGGCCCCGAGGCCTGGGTGCAGGTGGAGCGGCCCGAGCCCAAGCCCGGCCCCGGCCAGGCCCTGGTGCGCATCCGGGCGGTGTCGCTGAACTACCGGGACCTGATGATCGCCAAGGGCGGCTATATGAAGCCCCCCTCGCGTCCCATCCTCCCCGTATCGGATGGGGCCGGTGAGGTGGTGGCGGTGGGCACGGGCGTCACCCGCGTGAAGCCCGGCGACCGCGTGGCCCCGACCTTCTTCCAGAACTGGACGGACGGAGAGGCGAAGCGGGAGCAGCTCCGGGCGCTCGGTGCGGGGGAGATCGACGGCGTGCTGGCCGAGTACGTCGCCGTGGACGCGGAGGCGCTCGTGCACCTGCCGGAGGGCTACACCTTCGAGGAGGGCGCCACCCTGCCCTGCGCGGCCCTCACGGTGTGGAATGCGCTGGTGTCCACGGGGCACCTCCAGAAAGGCCAGACGGTGCTGGCCCAGGGCACGGGCGGCGTCTCCATCTTCGCGCTCCAGTTCGCCCGCATGCTGGGCGCGCGCGTCATCATCACCTCCAGCCAGGACGAGAAGCTGGAGCGCGCACGGGTGCTCGGCGCGGAGAGCCTCATCAATTACAAGAAGGTCCCGGACTGGGAGCAGAAGGTCCTGGAGCTGACCGGCGGCAAGGGCGTGGAGCACGTCATCGAGGTGGGCGGCGAGAAGACGCTCCCGCAGTCCGCCCGCGCCGCGGCTCCCGGCGGGCACATCTACCTCATCGGGCTGCTCAGCGGCTCGTTCGGCAAGCCCGACCCCACCCTCGCCGGGTCCAAGCCCGTCCACTTCGATCCCATCTACGTGGGCAGCCGCGCCATGTTCGAGGACATGAACCGGGCCATCACCCAGCACAAGGTGAAGCCCGTCATCGACCGGACCTTCCCCTTCGAGCAGGCGCGCGAGGCCCTGCGCTACCTGCAGGACGGCGCCCACTTCGGCAAGGTCGTCATCAAGGTCTGACCCGGCCGCGAGCAGGACACGGGCCCCTCACGCGGGGGCCCGGACCCACCCGGCCTCAGGCCAGGCGCAGGTCCACGACGATGTTGCCGCGGGTGGCGTTGGAGTAGGGGCAGACCTCGTGAGCGGCGCGCAGCAGCGCCTCGGCCTGCTCGCGCGGCAGCTCGGGAATGGCCGCCACGAGCTCCACGGCGAGGCCGAACGCCTTGCCCACGGGCCCGATGGTCACCTGCGCCGTGATGGAGACCGGCCCCGTGGTGATCTTCTGGGCGCGAGCCACATGCATCAGGGCGCTCCCGAAGCATGCGGCGTAGCCGCCCGCGAAGAGCTGCTCCGGGTTGGTGCCGGGGGCGCCGTTGCCGCCGAGCGCCCGGGGCGGAACGAGCGCGACATCCAGGTTGCCATCGTCACTCTTCACCCGGCCGTCACGCCCCGCCGTAGCGGTGGCCGTCGCGGTGTAGAGGCGCTTCTCGAGGATCGTGGGGGTGGTGCTCATCCGAATCTCCTTGTGCCGACGTCTTGTGGTCGCGGGAGATAGATAGGTCACAATTAAATTGTGCGCAATACATATTGCCCGGGAGCTGGCGGAAGCCGGGGCGGTCCGGCCTCCTCTCATCCTCCGAGGAAACGCCTCAGCTCGCGCGGGCGAGCGCGTCGCGAGCGTGCGCCGCAATCTCGTACGAGCGCAGGCGCGCGGCATGGTCGAAGATCTGGGACGTCACCATGAGCTCGTCAGCGCCGGTGCGGGCGATGAAGGACTCCAGTCCGCGGCGGACGGTCTCGGGCGAGCCGACAACCGAGCATGACAGGGCCTGCTCGAGGCCCGCCTGCTCCATGGGGGACAGCCGTTGCTCGAAACCGTCGACGGGTGGCTGCAGGGGACCGGGCTGGCCGCGGCGCAGGTTGAGGAAGGCCTGCTGGATGGAGGTCATCAACCGGCGGCCCTCCTCGTCCGTCTCGGCCGCGAAGACGTTGATGCCGAGCATCACATGGGGCCGCGCGAGCTGCTCCGAGGGACGGAAGCGGCTGCGGTAGACGTCGATGGCCTGCATCATGTGGCCCGGCGCGAAGTGCGAGGCGAAGGCGTAGGGCAGGCCCAGCGCCGCGGCGAGCTGCGCGCCGAAGAGGCTGGAGCCGAGGATCCAGATGGGGACGTTCAAGCCGGCGCCGGGCACGGCCCGGACCCGCTGGCCGGGCTCGGCGGGGCGGAAGTAGTTCATGAGCTCGACGACGTCCTGCGGGAAGGAATCGGCGTCGCTGTCCAGGGTGCGCCGGAGCGCGTGGGAGGTGACCGGGTCGGTGCCCGGAGCGCGCCCCAGGCCCAGCTCGATGCGCCCCGGATAGAGCGACTCCAGCGTGCCGAACTGCTCGGCGATCACCAGCGGCGCATGGTTGGGCAGCATGATGCCTCCGGCGCCGACGCGAATCGTCGAGGTGCCACCGGCCACGTAGCCGATCACCACCGAGGTCGCGGCGCTCGCCACGCCAGTCATGTTGTGGTGCTCGGCCAGCCAGTAGCGGCGGTAACCCAGCCGCTCGGCATGGCGGGCGAGGTCCAGCGTGTTGCGCAAGGCCAGGGAGGCGTTGCCCCCTTCGATGATGGGCGAGAGGTCGAGGACGGAGAAGGGGATCGTCACTGGCATGGAGGTGTCCCTCGCAAGGAGACCAGGGGAGCGGGAAGAAAGACGAGCGATTCCATTGCACCCCATATAATGGTGCACTACGAGAAGTGCACAGGGTGCGAGGGGCAGCATGGCTGAGAAGAAGAAAGGCGGGGCGGCACGCGCGGAAGGTCCGGAGGAGCTGTGCCGGCTGGATCGCCAGCTCTGCTTCGCCGTCTACACGGCGAGCAATCTGATCACCCGGCTGTACCGGCCCCTGCTCGAGCCGCTGGGAATCACCTATCCGCAGTACCTGGCCCTGCTGGCGCTCTGGGAGCACGCCCCGCGCACGGTGGGTGAATTGGGCGAGGCGTTGGGGCTCGACTCCGGCACGCTCACGCCGCTGCTCAAGCGGCTGGAGGCGAACGGCTTCGTGGCCCGCAGGCGCGCGCCGGAGGACGAGCGCCGGGTGCTGGTCGAGCTGACGTCCGCCGGTCAGAAGCTGCGCGCCCGCGCGGCGTCCATTCCCAAGGAGCTGCTCTGCAAGCTTCCGCTTCCGCTCGAGCAGGCGGAGGAGCTGCGGGACGCCCTCAAGCGGCTCACCCGGGACCTGCAGGCACTCCCGGAGGGAACCGAGGGATGAGCAGGGTCCTCGGTGCTCACGCTGCGTGCGCAATAGAGACGAGCGCGTTACTTCTGGAGCCATCATGAAGAGCCCCCTCCTCGAGACCCGTCCGCTTGGCTTCCCCTGGGTGACCGCGGATCCCTTCCTGTTCTGCGTGCACCACGACGACAAGTACCCCGCCGGCAACGAGCACCTCGGGCCCGCAGCCGCGCTCACGGGCCGCAACCTGGGCCAGGACTTCGACGGCAAGGACGGCTGGAACATGTACCACGGGGAGGTCGTCCCCGGCTTTCCCGGGCACCCGCACCGCGGCTTCGAGACGGTGACGCTGGTGCGCAAGGGCCTCATCGACCACTCGGACTCGCTGGGGGCCGCGGCGCGCTTCGGCCACGGCGACGTGCAGTGGCTGACCGCGGGGGCGGGCGTCGTGCACTCGGAGATGTTCCCGCTGGTGGACAAGGGCCGCCCCAACCCCACCGAGCTGTTCCAGATCTGGCTCAACCTGCCCGCCGAGGACAAGCTCGCGCCGCCGCACTTCGCGATGCTCTGGGACCAGGACATTCCGCGTGTGGCCTTCACGGATGAGGCGGGCCGCCGCACCGAGGTGACGGTGGCCGCGGGGCAACTGGAGGGCCGCCGTGCGCCGCCGCCTCCGCCCCGCTCGTGGGCCTCGCGCCCCGACACGGACGTGGCCATCTGGACCGTCCGCCTCGATGCGGGTGCGGTGTGGACGCTGCCGCCCGCCGCGAACCCTCGCGCCAACCGCACGCTCTACTTCTTCGACGGCGATGCGCTGAAGGTGGCGGACCACGTCATCCGCGCGCACCAGGCGCTCGTGGTCCGGAGCGACGCGGCGGTGCGGCTCGAGGCCCTGGGCAGCGCGTGCGAGCTGCTGATGCTGCAAGGGCGCCCCATTGGCGAGCCGGTGGTGCAGTACGGCCCGTTCGTGATGAACAGCCGCGCGGAAATCCAACAGGCCTTCAACGACTACCAGCGCACGGGATTCGGGGGCTGGCCGTGGAAGTCCGGGGATCCGGTCCACGCGCGGGACGAGGGGCGCTTCGCCCGCCACGCGGACGGCCGCATCGAGCGGCCCTCGCGCTGAGCCGGTGGGGTGCACATGCGGATTGAATAGACGGGCTCCGCCTGCGTCGGGGTTCCGTCTCCTGCATCCCGGTGCGCCCCATGCTCGTCACGATTCTCGCCCTCACCCTGCTCACCTCCACGCCCTCGGCTCCGCCCGTCTCGTGTCTGTCCGCCAACGGGAAGACGGCCTGTGGCTACTCCTGCCGCCGCAGCGCCGATGACGTCCGCTGCGCCAGCACGCCCTATGGGACGTGCGGCATGTTCAACGGCGAGGTGTACTGCTTCGATCCCTCGCTGGCGGCCATCCACCACCCGCCCGACGAGGGCCTGCGCCCCGAGTGCAAGGGGCTGGGGACCGAGGCGGCCTGCGGCTTCAACTGCGTGGTGGCGCAAGGGAAGATCGCCTGTGCGAAGACGCCCTATGGCGTGTGCCGGGAGCACTTCGGCGAGCTGAAGTGCTGGGACCCGTCGGAGACCACCATCCATGAGATGGGCGCGGAGACGCCGCGGCCCGGCTGCCTCACGGCGTCGACGGCCATCGAGTGCGGCTACGACTGCAAGAACAACCGCACGGACGTGAAGTGCGCGGCGACTCCGCGCGGCCGGTGCGAGAAGAACGACTTCCGGATTGAGTGCTTCGATCCGCCGTCGCTCCTGCAGTGCGCGCACACCCAGCCGCCCGACCCCGCCGAGGTGCGCAAGCCGAAGTACCAGCGGCGGGAGGAGAAGCCGGCGGAAGCCAGTCAGTCGCCCAATGGCGACCCGCGCACGCGCATCGGCGGCTGAGCGAGGCTCGGAAAAAGTGAACCCGGTGCGTCGCAAAGACGCGGGGCCGGGAAAAACAAAAGCCCTGGAGGTTCAACGGATGTCCGTGAAACTCCAGGGCTTTTAGATGGTCAGGGAGACAGGATTCGAACCTGCGACCCCCTTGGTCCCGAACCAAGGCGAAGGGCCGTCCAGGCGTTACCAGCGGTTCACAACCCATGGTAACTACTCGGGTTTCTGAAGCTGGGCCTGTCCAGCCGTCCCATCCGGTACGCGAGGACACCAAGATTTTGCTGCTATCTTGCTGCTGGGCTCCACCCAGGCGCCGTCAGCCAACGATCTTGGGCGGCTGCTGACAGCCCGGGAAGTCGCGGAGCGGCTGGGCGTGTGCCAGGCCACGGTGTACCGCCTACCGCAGGCCGCTGGTTCGATTCCAGCCGGGGCCACTCGCCCTGCTTCCCAAGTCCCCGTGGCGTTCAGTGACGTTCAGGCGCGTTCGCTGGATTGGGTACCCGTTTGGTACCCGGTTCGCTCCTCTTGATGCGCTGTCCTGGTCGCCAATACGCACCTCCATGCCAACGACAGGCAGGGGCTGGAGCGGCTGTGCCGCTATGGGGCGCGCGGCGCGCTGGCGCTGGAGCGCCTGTCGCGAATGGAGGATGGCCGCTTGGCGTACCGGATGAAGCGCCCGCTGCCCGACGGCACCACGCGCCTCTTCTTCACCGGGCTGGAGCTCCTTCGTCGTCTGGCGTCGCTGGTGCCTCCACCTCGGGCAAACCTCACAAGGTTCCACGGCGTCTTCGCTCCAGGCGCGAAAGTGCGGCCATTTCTGCTCTCTCAATCGGAGGCGGAGCCGGGGCCGGAGGAGGAGAGCCCGGCCCTGGCTGCGACGGTGGAGTCAACGAAGGAGCGCACGCCGCGATTGGATTGGGCGGGGCTGCTGCGCCTTACTTTCGCGCTGGATGTCCCAGACGGGCCCACTCGACTGGGAGTGCGAGTTCTCCTGGAGCTGAGCATCTCCTGCACACGATGGTGGAGCGCCTCCGATGGGAGCTCAGCGTCGGGTGGGAGAAGCAGGCAGGTCACGTGAGCGCACCTCCAGTCGCGCCAGGAGATCCACCAATCCATCGACGAGCCCATCCCGCACGCGCTCCCACTGGTCGGAGTGATCCGGGTTCGGCTGACCACAGTGGCGCCGGAACACCTCCCCCTGGTTCTGGTACCGCTCGCTCGGGCGTTCCGCATCGTCCCGTTGATCCGGGTCGTGATCGTAAAAGTGCCGCAAGGCGACTAGCTCCTTGTACGGAGCGCTCGCCTTGAACTCGGTCAGCAGCGGCTCGGGGATTCGCCAGGTGCCCGCGCTGTTTCGCGCCCCTTCGCAGAGAACCTTGAAGAGGTGATCCACTGCGGCCTTCAACCCCGCCTGGTCCCTGACGGGACGGTTGAGGGGGTAGTAGTGCAGCGATTCATCGGTGTGCAGGAACATCTGCACATAGCCGAGCCGCTTGATGTTGCTGTTGAGCGCAGCCATGAGCATGTGCAGGCGCTCTGTCTTCGCCACGCGGTTCGGCCCCTCCCCCACCTGCATCTCGGGCGGAATACGGCCCAGTCGATTGCTGACCTCGATGAGCCAGGCAGGCCGGATGACACTGCCCGCCGCGTCGATGAAGCCCTCCTGCTTCGCCGAACTTCTGTGTTCGTTAGAGACGGCCGGACCCGCCTCCAGGAGGAACTCCCGCGTCCCGGGCTGCAGGTCGCGCCAGAACCCGGAGAGGAACCCGTTGACGTCCTCCCGCCGCTGCTCCAGCACATCCTCGACCTGAGCCGCGTCCAGCTCTCCCTCCACCTCCAACTGCTCCACGGCCAGCGCGTGGGTCAGCGCCATGACCGCGGCCCCCAACCCTCCCACTGCCCTCCAGATCGGCTCGTGCCAGCGCTCGAAGCTCGCACTCCCCAGGTCACGCCCCACCCGCTTGCACAGCTCGTGAACGTCACGCCGCTCCATCATCCCCAGCTTCTCGGGCGTACAAACCCCGAGCAGGCGCGAGCGCTCATCGGACACCTCCTCGACGATGAGGCTCGGCTTGAGCCGGGTCGCGAAGAGGTAACAGAAGCGCTTGTGCTCCTCCTTCAACCTCCGCAGTAGCGCCTGCTCGTCCGTTCCCAGGTTGAGCGCGATCTGATCGAACTCGTCGAAGACGAGCAGGATGGAGTTGTCCGCACTCCTGCCGGCCAGCATCTCGAAGCGCTGGCGAACCGGGGCCGAGCCGGACGGACGGAGCTCGGGCGGAATCCTGGCCAATACGCGCTCCAACAACCCATCAAAATCGGTGGGCACCAGGTCCGAGGCGTCCAGATAGACCACGGTGCTTCCCTGCTGCTGAGCCTCGGATGCGAGATTGCGGGCCAGCGAGGACTTCCCTCCGCGCCGGGGCCCATGAATCCACCCCGCCGTGGTTTGCTCCTGACTGACGACGCCCATCAATCGGTTCAACGCCCGTGTGCGGCCCACGAAGTAGTTGAACCGCTGCATCCCGTTGCGGACCGCGAGCTGCTCGAGAACCTGCTTGCGCTGTGGCGCAGTCATGCCGACGCCCTCCTGATGAGACACTCGCCCAGCATCCCGATGACGATCTGAAAACGAGTAGCGTTGTTGGCGGCACGGCGGACCAGGGGGCGGTCACTGGAGCACAGCGCATCCAGTTGAACCTGCACCTGCTCGACGGTCACTTCCTCCCCGAGCCCCGCCATCTGATGGACCACTTCCTTCACCGAGACGAAGTCCCGGGTGCGGGCGACGGCGCGGTGCGCAAGCGCCAGCCCGTGCATCACCGGACCGTTCTGGCCGATGAGCGCCAAGTAGTCGGTGAAGTAGGTCTCGTTCGCGAGGATTTCATCCTCGATGACCTCCTGCACGTCCAGGGGTGTGACGATGTCGCGTCCCGCTTCGATCATCCGGGCAAAGAGATAGTGGCAGACGACCTGGAGCAAATAGGGCTGAAGCCCCGTCATCCGGAAGAGCAAATCGCGCGTGACCGGAGGGAGGGAGAACGAGTTGCGCGCGTACTCCACCACCTTGATGGCCTCGGCCTCCGAGAACCGGTCCACCCGCACCGGGTCCAACAACCCGAAGAGCCGGGTCTGGTAGTTGGACTGGAGCAGCACGGGAAGCCCAGCGAAGATCATCCGGAGCGCCTTGCAGTGGAGCAGCGCCTTGCGGAGGGCGCCCAGGACCTCCGGTTGGAACGCCTCCTGGGGCTTGAGCGGTTGCACCTGCCGCGCCTGCCGCTCCTCGGAGACGGAGACCAGCTTGAGCAGCCAGTCCAACTCGTCCATCACCAGCAGGATTCGCTTCTTCATCGGCAGCGCGGCCAGGGACGTGGTGAAACGCTCGAAGGCCCCATAGGGCTCCCGATCCAACTCGGGGCGATGGAACACGACCTGCTGCTGGTACTCCTTGGGAACGGCCTCGAGGATTTTCTCGCACAGGTAGATGAAGAAGCTGACGGTCGTCTCGGACCTAGGGCGATCCTCGACGCTCACGTACACCGGGTGATAGTGCCGCAGCACCTCGGGGTCCTGCATCGTCTTCTTGAGGATGCTCGTCTTCCCGATGCGGCGGATGCCCACCACCAGCGGGGTGCGGTCCTGGTCGCCTCCCACGATCGCATCGCGGATCTGCTTGAGCTCCTTGTCTCGCCCGATGAAGTGCTCGCCCGTGACGGCCTCACCCATGGTGTAGGGACTCTTCCGCCGACGCCGGTCATTGGGGTGGAAGGCGACGGGGAAGGTCTCCTTGGCGGCGATCTCCCTGCCCGCCAGGAGGACGGCCCGAAAGCGGCACTCCGAGTGTTCGTCCGCGAGGTTCTCGTCCAGCTTGACCAGCAAGTTCACCTGCTGGTTGGCGCCCGGCTCCAGGCTCCCTACACCCAACTCGACCTGGCTGCCTCCGTTGTAGAACTCAATCCCCTTGCCCAGCAGGCTCTTGAACCCCGTCGCCAACGACAGCTGCACGGACACGTCCTCGGAAGCCGAGTCTCCGAGGTTCTTCACCAGCAAGGGGATGAGCACCTCGTCGGAGCGCTCACGTGGCCGGAGGATCTGCACCAGCGGCTGAACCATCAGGTGGTGCGTGGAGCGAGCCTCGCCTCCCTCGACCCTGCTCGTCAGCAGCGCGGGCAGCAACTCCAGCACCTCGTCCACGGGGGCCAGCGAGTCACGCGGCAGCTCGGCCAGCAGCGCCTTGATGCGCTCGGCATGCTGAAGCACCACGCTGCGCGTTGCCGGAGAGACGGAGCGCTTGTCCAGGCCCACCAGCTCCTGTGCGACGGAGTCCAACGCGGACGTGAGTTCCTGCGGTGGCGACGCCGGGGCGAGCAACGCGGCGATGCGCTCTAGGGTGCTCTCCGGCTCGCTGGCGACCCGCTGGGGCTTGAGGAGGGCAGAGACATAGGCCCTCAGCAGCTCGCGCTCGGCCCCGAAGAGCGAGCGCGCAATGTCGAGGAAGGCCTCACCCACGGCCAAGCGCGGGAGATCTGCCGCCAGGGAGGCGATGAGCTGCGCATGTCCGTTATCGCGCAGCCAGGCGAACATCTGCTGGGGACGATCTAGCCAATCCAGGGCCTGGGGGCCCGTCTCACGAGTCGGCTGTGTGGCCAACAAGCGGGGCCATGCGCGGGTGGTGATGAGACCACACGCAGCTTGCTCGAACGACTCCTCATCGACAACCTGGCGGGCCTCGAAGAAGCACTGGAGCGCGTCGCGGAACAGCTCGGTGGCGATGCGATACTGGCGCTGCGCCAGCAGGCTGCGGCCCTCGTGGAGGAACCCATACCCCATGGCCCCGTGCTGCAGCACCGCGTCCTCCGTGGAATGCGCGATGCTGATCCAGAGTACCGAGGACTCCTTGTCACTGCGCACCCTATCGGGGCGAGTGGCGAGTCGCTTGAACTCCTCCGCGTTCTTCATGCCGAAGAGCGCGGGACGTACCGCGCGGAAGACGATGCCCGACATGATCGAGAGCGCAACGGGAGAGGACCGGGTCACCTGTGGGTTCGAGACCCGCGCGGGCAGCTTCGTGGGCAGGGGCGCGGCGACTGCGGCGAACGCGGCCAGTTCGGCCTGAAGCGCCGCATCCCGCAGCGGCCACTCCGCCTGGACGACCGCCTCCACCAGCGACTCCCGGCGCCCCAGGACCAGACCGGGGAGCAGTCTCAGCAGGTTGGCCTCAGGCCCTTCGGAGGAGCGGGAGTTCTCCACGAAGGAGAGGGCACGATCGAACGCCGTGCGGGCGAGCGCGAACAGCCGGGAGCGTCTCGCCCGAGCCTCCTGCTGTGCCATCTCCCGCAGGGTGGTCACCTCCCGCTTGAGCTGCTGAAGCCGCTCGGACGTCCCCAGCACCTTCTCCATGGCGGAGACCTCGGAGGGGCGGCTCTCGGGCAGCTCGAGGTCCATCATCTGCAGCCGGAGGTCATCGGCGATCGCGGTGAGCTCGGGCACGTCCGGCTCCAGGTCCGAGAGGTACCCCTGGAGCTCATCCATCTGCTTGCGACAATGCAGGCGGAGCTGCTGGTACAACTCGTCGAGCTTGTGGATGAGGGGCTCGGAGAGCACCGCACCGGTGCCCTGCACCTTCGTCGCGAGGCGCAGCGCGGGAGCGCGCTCACCCGCCTCGATCGCACGGGAGACGAGCACCTCGAAGGTGCGCCTGCCGGCGAGCAGCTCCAGGTAGCCGCGCAGCCACCCCTCCGCATCGGGCTCGTGCGTGGGCTGGAGCAGGAGGGGGTCGATGCCCGCGTGGCGCACCATCTCCTGCGGGGGGATGAGGTAGAAAATCTCGGTCGACATCACAGTCTCTCCATCGCCCGCTGGTAGATGTAGCGGAGCGCGGAATTCCCGGGGAGCCGCTGGAGTTCCTGCTTCAACTCGGAGTGCAGGTCCGGCTCATTACGGGAGAGCCCCTCGCGAATGGGCAAGCCCCCCAGGTAGGGGAGCGCGTCCTCGATACGCTTGAGGCGGTACATCTGATCGACAAGGTACTTCTTCATGGGAGGCAGCGCGGGATGCCTCGCCTCGGGCAGACGCTGCTCACGCCCGACCTCCTCGATGAACACCAGCGGGTCGAGTTCCTGGAAGCTCCCCGACTTCTCCAGCTCCTCGAACAGCTGCGTGAGACGATCCTTGAACAGCCGCTGGTAGTCCGAGGCGTAGTCCCAGCTGCGGTAGCACGACTCCTTGCGCAGGTCGTGGTCCCATTCCTTCAGCGCCTGTCGGGCCGAGCTCAGGGCCTGTTGGCGCGCCACATGGTCCACCGGGGCCCCGGACTTGAGCTCGGGCATGAGCCACCGACCGACCAGCGCCGGGCGGAACCGCTCCGCCTCGCGCAGCAGCTCCGACTTGAGGAACTGGAGGTTCTCGAAAGGCCCCCGGTTGCCGGTGCGGATGGCGAGGTAGAGCAGCACCACCACCTCATCGGTGCGCTCGTGCAGCCAGCTCGCATCCTGGAGGAAGTTCTGGCCAATGAATTCGTGGGCCGCGGTGCTCCGGTCCGCCAGTTCCACGAGGAAGACCAGCAACGACTCGTACGCGGGGCCCACCTGGAGACGACGGGAAGCATGCACCGCCATGCTGGCGAGCAACACCGCGTCCGCGTGGCGCTCCATCTGGACCAGGGCGCTCAGCAGCTCGGTGAGCAGGGGCTCCGCGAGCTGGCCATCCAAGGCCATCGCGGCCAGCCGGGGGATCCGCTCGGAGAGCGGCAGGCGCGAGATCTCGATCCGAGCGAGAACGCCGCGCAGGTCCGCCGGCAGGCGCTCACGCGCCGACCCCACCACGTCATAGAGCCCCTCCGCGTCATAGAGGGCCTCCGGAACGATCGTCAGGTAGGGCAGGACATCCAGTTCCTTGAGGCGCTCCACCACGCCCCCCGCCTCGCACAGGCTGCTAAAGAGCCGCCATGTGCCCTGAGGAATCGGGAGTTCTTGGTCGAGCACCGCGATGAGGGCCGAGTCGAGCAGTCGCCGCCCCCTGGCGGGCTCGTGCGCCAGGGCCACGCCGTCCCACTTGAGGGCCTCGAGCAAGTCCTTCGGACGCCGCAGGGCACGTGACGTCTGGGAGCTTCGCTCCTCCCGGGCCTTGTTCTCGTAGAACTCCAGCCGCTTGAGCAGGGAGAGCGACTCACGTGCCTGGCGGGCAAGCTTCTCGTCGCTGGAGAGGAGCTGGCGGAACGCGCGTTGCTCGTCGAGGAGGGGCTTCAGCTCATCCTGCCGCGCCCGCAGCTCCCGGAGCGTCTTGATCCCCGGCAAGTCCTCGGGAGGCTTGAGCTCGAGCCGCTCGAACTCCGCGATCAGCTCCGCCCGTTGCTGCTGCAGCTTGAGCGTGCCGCGGCTCTCGGCCTGCTGGAGGCAGTCATTGAGGGCCGAGAGATAGGCCTCGCCCAGGAGAAGCTCCGAGACGGCTGCTTCCGGGAAGGGCCCAGGGGAAGCAACCTCATGGGCCGCCAGCTTCTCCTCCACCGCGCGGACATGCTGAGCAATGAGGTCCTTGAGCGAGAGGAGACGAGGCGCCATCTCCACCATCTGCTCGATGCGCCCACGAGCCAGAAGCGCTGTGCTCTCCCGCGTCGCGCTCTGGATCTGCTCCACCAGCCCCCGAAGTGCCTCGACCTCGGGGAGCAGGGCCTGGGTCCTCGGAGAAGGGGCCTCCACGTCCGGGCTCTTCGTCGGAGCGACGGGCAAGGAGACCTTGGGCGCCTCGACCACTGGGGCCACCGGTTCCACAGGAGGCGCTTCGGTACGCGCGGGCACTGGCGCCCCCACGGTCGCTGGCGTAGGCGGGACCCTGGGAGCAGGGCTCACCTGGGGTGGCTGTACCGCCTCGGGTGGCTTCGGACTGGATTGCCGAGGGCTCGTCTTGGGCGTCGAGGGAGAAGCGGAGGGCGGCGTATTGAGGTTCTGTGTGCCCCGGCCCGAGCGAGACAGCCAGCTCTTGACCGTCTCTTCGAAGGACTCCCCCGTCATGCCCTGGGCGAAGCAGGACGCTAGGTCCGCGAAGATGTGGTCGAGCAAGTGGGAGGAGCCCTTCAGGTCCTGAAGGACCTGCTGAAGCTCGGGGGGCTCACCGCCCTTCGAGACCGTCCACTCGTGATAGTAGGTGATTCGCTCGCGAAGCTGTTTGGAAGCTAGGTGCTCCCGCAGGAGGGAAGGAGGGAACAGGGTTTCCGCGCGCCGTCCCCACCACGAGAAGAGAAGCGCCGTCGCTGGACAATACTTTCCCGTGTAGGCATCGAGCTGAACCCGGAACCGCGCCGTCAGCGGAGTGAAGGCGGCCCGCCGGGTGAGCTTCACCTTCGTCAGCTGCCTCCACTGCTGCTCCAGGCCCAGAGCATCCATCACCCAGTTAATCGCGTGGGCATCGGACTCGGCGACAATCGATATGAGGTCCGCGTCGGGCAGCGCTTGGAGCAGCTTGCAGACAGCCTTCTCCCAGCGCCGGTAGAGCCGATTCAGCCGCGATATGGGAGAGAGGTTGTCCAGCGGCTCCTCCTCGGGCGGCACCTGCTGGGCATCCTGGGTGACCGCGCGCGGATTGTTCGCAGTGGTCATGGTTCCTGTCCGTCTCCCCGTTCAGTACTGCTCGGCCGAAACGACGGACAGAATGACCTCTTGGAGGGCGGAAGGCGAGTTTGCCCGAAGGGCCCGCCCGGTGCGCAGGAACCTCCGGGCGCTCCGGTAGGGTACGGCCCTCAATCCCGTCCGAAGCCATTGCGTCGCCTTCGAGAGCTCCCCTCCCCCCTCCAGCTCCGCGAGGGCCGCCTCCAGGAAGACCAACCCGCTATGCCAGCCGAACAGCTTGCCTGGCCGGGCGCAGAACCGCTCGGCTGCCCGGTGGAGCACCGCCTCGCGCTCGTTCACACGGGTGAGACAGCGGAGCGCGGCGGCATCACGGATGCGCTCCAGGCCGAAGCGCGGCCAGGGGGATTCGAGTCCCTCCAGGGCTCGGAGCGCCTCCGCGTGGAGCTGCTTCCAGAGGACGAGGCTGCCCGGGGAGGCCCTCGACTGGCGCAGCCACGCATTCAGCCGAGCGTAGTCCAGGAACGCCCGCTGGGCACGCTTCGGACCGTCCTCCATCCGGTACTCGCAGTGCTGAAGGCCCCGCTCATACTCCTGCTCGGCGTCAGCGAACCGGCCAGCCCGGCCCAGCGCTTCGATGAGGTAGCAGTGGTTGCGCGCGCATTCCAAGGGGTTCGACCGTTCGAAGTACTCCAGTGCGGTCCGAAGATGGGGGAATCCCTCCTCGACCCGTCCCATCGCCACGAGGATCTGCCCGAGGGTACTGAGTGCCTTCACCTTCTCGTCATGGACGCGCAGCTGCTGGCCCAGCTTCCAGGCGAGCTCTGCCTGTTCCCGGGCCTTCTCGAAGAGGTAGCTGTCGCGATAGGCATTGGCGAGATGCGTGCGGGCGGCCACCTCGTCCGTGGCATCCACCTCCTCGGGGTTGAGCTGCTCCACCGCGAGGCGCAGCCGGTCCAGCCCGGCCAGCTCCAGCCTGTCGCAGTGCGTCCAGCACGCGGCGGCCCGAGCCACGGCGAAGATGCGTCGCGTGCTGGGCAGGGCTGAGGAACGCACGAACAGTTCGAAACGCTCCGCGAACTCAGGCCACCTGCTCCCTTCGCTGTTGCGCTTGTAGCGCATGTCCAACCAGGCGAGGTCCGCCATGACATCCTGGGCCGGTGGTGGGCGGCAGACGCGAGGCGAGAGCCAATCAGGGCCGAAGGCCCGGGCCAGCGCATCCGCCACGCTGCGCACCGGGGCACACCGCTGGGAGGGCTCGAGCTCGGCGGCATTGGCGGCGGGAAGGACCAGCGATGCTGCCGCGGACAGGACCACTTGGCGCTTCGTCAGCACATGCTCGACCCGTCCCACCCGGGTCTGCCCGCCAGGAAGAGGCGACTCCAGGGCGCCCGTGAAGGCGAGTCCAGGAGGCACGGGGGCCTGGGCGAGGACGGACCAGGTGGCCACGGCGGCGGCCAGCCCCAGTGAGCGGCCCTCCACCTTCTCGGGCAGGTCCAGCTCATTGCCGCTCAAGTCCAGGATGCGGAACCGGAGCTGGCAGGGAATGTCCAGGGAGCGCACATGCGGGTAATGCAGGAGTGCCGCGTAGGCGGCCTCTCGAAGGCTGGTCGCCGTGCCCGCAGACAGACAGGTGGGCAACGGAACCTCCTGCATGGAGTCGTTGTGCTCGATGGAGACGACGATGGAGACGAGGAAGGCACTCTCCTTCCAAGCGACCACCCCCAGCGCATGCCCCAACGCGCCCGCTTGGGGCGCCAGCCCCCACTCCAGCAACTTCTCGCGTAGGTCCGGCGGCGCCCAGAAAGGGACTCCCTGGGGAATGACGTCACGAATGTGCTGCTTGATGATGGAGCGAGGATCCGCGGAATAGCGTTCCACAGCCTCCGCCAGCCGTTGCCGCAGCTCTTCCATGAGAATCATGTCTGGAGTTGCTCCAACGTCAATTGAACACGCGCATCGCCATAGCGAACCTGAACTTCGCCAGGTTCCGAGACAGCAATCAGCACCTGCCCGTGTTGGATGGATTCCACCACGGGGCCCTGGAAACCATCGTGTGCTCCGGGGTGCTCACGCGAGAGGAAGAGCACCCATCGTGGGCCATCGCGCTGCACGTAGAGCTCCGAGCTATCTTGGAAGGTATAGATGAGCGCATCGATGCCCGGCGTCTCGTAACGAAGAGAGCTCGTCGTAGCGGCGACGGCACGCGTGGGCAGACGCTTCGCCACTGTAACATTGGGAACGTGTTTATGAACGAAGAGGTGGACGACATTGCGAGGTGCCTCTTGGAAGACCTCGAAATCCTCCAAGAGTTCCTCGTAGTGCTTCCGCAGCTCCTCGTCCTCCTCCAACTCGCGGAGGACGCGGCGCTCCAGTGTAGGGTCGGCAAGTCCCTGGCTCACCCGCAGCAATTGTTCATTCTTCAAGGCGGGTGGACCATGAACCTCGGAATGCCGCCGAGGTTCGGTATCCTCGGCGGGCGGAACCAGACTCCAAGCCGTGTCCGCCGCATTCCAGGCGGAGGCCAGGGCCTCGTCCCTCATCCAAGCGATGGCGCCAAGACTCCGCGCGTGAGACCGGAGCCGCTCGTCGAACCGAGCAAGTTCCGCTTCCACGGCGCCCGCCACGCTCTCGAGATGCAAAGCGCGCAGCCCCACCGCGCGAACCTGCCAGCAATCCCTGTCATTGAGGACATCCGCCAGGGCACGTTCGGCCTGGAGCGCGAGTTCATCGTCGACATCCTCGAGCGCAGCCTCTGCTTGTTCCAAGCGCAGGACGAGGATGTCAAGCTCGGGCTGAAGCGCGGCCTTGAGCAGGAACTCGCGCTCCAGCAGGCGCAGCCGTGCGTCCTCGGCCAACTCTCCCCGCGTCTCGACAGCATACCGGCCGCGAACGAACAGCGCGGTGGAGAGGTCGTCCAAAGACAGCGGCTCCCTCTGGAGGAACATTGCAAGCGTCATGACCCAGTTCATGGCGATTCTTTTCCGTGAGTTCGTGCGAGGGAGCGCCAGTTGTCTGGTGTATGGAAGAGCATCGAGGCTTGCCCTTCTCGCGTCACTCGTTGCCGGATTTGGAGGTGATTGAACCAGCGAGTGAGCGTCTTCGGCCCAAGCTGATGCTCTCCCTCGGCGTGTGCGTCATAGGCAGTGACGAGAGACAGGTTATTTGCCTGACCACGAGCCACCACCAACAGGCCACGGTCATCCAGAAAATGCATCACATCCTCGCCTGCTTCTCGCGAGTGGGCATGGCGAGCGCCCGGACCAGAAGAAGTCTGGAGGAGGGCCTCGTAGACCGCTCGCTGGAACCCCTCACGCAGTGGGGCCAGAATCCGCACGCACTCGGCCCGCGCAGGCGCGGAGAGGGCCTGATAGAGGCGGATGGGTGGGTTTGCATTGGGATCCCGATCCTGGAGCAACTGCTTCCATTCGCCACAGCCCACCTTCTCCAAGGCAGACAAGAACTCCCCTGGCTCGATGTTCCGTCCCAGGGTCTTCGCCCACCACACCACGCTGGCCTCGGGGTCCCAGCTCCCCACCCCCAGCACGTGTTTGATGATTTTCAAGTCACAGGTCTGCAGGTGCGTAAAGCCTTGCACCCGCCAGGGTCTAGCATCGCTCTCCACGCTGACGGCGAAACGACCGGCCAAGCTCAAGGTCCTCGCCTCCTCGTTCTCCCACTGTGCTTCCTCGACACCAGCGCACAGGGCCGTCAGCACCTTCTCCCGGAGCGGAGCGCTCCATTGGAAGAACTGGAGGTCCGTGAAGGCATGGACGCTGCCAGCCAGCACCTGGGCGAACCCATCCTCGACCTCGAACCGGGCCACGGGCGTCTTCTTCCCCAACAGCCGGAGCGCGTGCTGCTCGGGGAGCAGTTCCACGAACCGGATCTTCATGACGTCTTCCCTACCTGGAGCAGGCCACGGGCGAGTCCCTCGAGCCGCTCGCGCTCCAATGGGCCAGTAGTCCGAGCCGCGGCCAGCGAGCCATAGTGCAACGCCTTCTTGCCCCTCTCCACCTGCTTGGACACCAAATTCTGGAGGCGAGGATCCGGGCCTTCGCAGCCGCGCTCCTTGGCCACGTCCAGGCAGCGACGGCCATGCAGCTTGACCTGCCGGAAGGAGTCGATATCCCTGGCCACCTTATCCACCGTCGCCGCCACCTCGTCCGCCCGCGCATCCCGGTAGAGGTCCACCGGCTCACGCGTCTCGATCAGCTTCCTGGCCGCCTCTTCCGCGATGTCGACGAGCTCCTCGAAGACGCTCTGCGCATCCTCCCCGGTCGCGACGGCCTCGTCGTCCGTCTGGGACAACTCCGCCAGTGCCTGCCGGGCCCGGGCTTGCGCGCGGAAGAAGTCCGCCATCTTCCGGTAGACCACCGTGAAGGCCCAGGCCCACGCGGCACGCTCGGCGTACTCCGGCGAAGCGTGGTCAATCGCCCTGCACTGGTGCGCCTTGTCGAGCAAGGCCAGCAGCGCATCCTGGGCAATCTCCTTGGCTTCCTCGACCGGGCCCATCTTCTTGCGCGTGAGCGCGTGGACTGGTCCGCTGAGCAGCTCGACGAGGCGGGAGCGAGCGGCACACTGGCCGAGAGAGGTCGAGGCCTCCCTCAGCGCGCGCAGGACGTCACGCAGAGGAGTTTCAGATACCGGCTCTCTCATGAGCGGAGCATACCCGACGGGTTTGGTATCCGAGGCGGTGGAGCTGGAGGCCTTGGGGTGGAGCGAGGAGGAAGCCAAGCCAAGCCTGCATCCTGCCGCCATTGGGGGGAGCCATCGTCATTTGAAAGGAGCCTGCGGGTCAGTGGTTTCGGGTTGGTTTTTGCCTCCCAAGACCGCGACCCCCCCGCCGGTTCTGACAGAACCCCCTTCTCGCTCGGAAAGGGAGCGGGCATGGACGTGGATGGCCCGGGACCCTCAGAAAGACGAAGGGCGCGGACCCGAGGATTTCTCCAAGGATTCCGCGCCCTTCTGATGGTCGGGGAGACAGGATTCGAACCTGCGACCCCTTGGTCCCGAACCAAGTGCTCTACCAGGCTGAGCCACTCCCCGATACCGTTCTGCGCTTCGCCGGAACTGCTCTCGGGCCGTCGAAGTGGGCGGGGATGTACAAGACCCGCCCGGCCTAGTCAACGTCCTTGGATCAGCTTTTCATTCCGACGGCCCTCCGGGGGTTTTCAATGACCCGTAGGGCTCCCGGGACCCGGCCTCCTCGCTCGTAACCTGCCCATTTCACAGGGGGAGGGCCTCGGGAACATGGCTTGCTTGGCTCCTCCCCGAACAGCGCAGGCACCCCGGGGTCCCATGCTTCCTCCGGTCGTACTGATCTCCGATGACGAGCCGCTCGTTGTGTCCGCGCTTACCCGGGAGGCCCGGCGTTCGGGTCTCGCCTCGGTGGCGGATACCACTTCCGAGCATGTCCTCTCCCTGGCCCGCCGGCACCGGCCCGCGGTCATCATCCTGGACATCCACCAGCACCAGGACGGCCGCGACCTGCTCGCCCAGCTCAAGCAGGACCCCGACACGCGCGACTGCAAAGTCATCATCCTCAGCGGCGTGGAGGACCAGTTCACCCGCCACGTGTGCTTCGAGCTCGGTGCCGACGCCTACGAGGTGAAGCCCTTCGACCACACCTTCATGACGCGGGTGGCGCGGATGGCCGGCGTGCCGGCCGCCGCCGCGCTCTGAGGCACCCCCTCAGGGCCGCAGCGAGCGGATGGCCGCGGCGTAGTCCTTCGAGCCGAACACGTACGAGCCCGCCACCAGCACGGTGGCCCCGGCCTCCACCACCCGCCGGGCCGTCTCGGCGTTGATACCCCCGTCCACCTCGATGTCCGTGGACAGCCCCCGCGCGTCCAGCATGGCGCGCAGCCGGCGCACCTTGTCCACCGTGGACTCGATGAAGCCCTGTCCCCCGAAGCCGGGGTTCACGCTCATCAACAGCACCATCTCCACGTCCCCCAGCACCTCCTCCACCGCCGAGAGCGGCGTGGCCGGGTTGAGCACCACCGCCGGCTTCGCCCCCGCGTGGCGGATCTGCTGCAGCACCCGGTGCAGGTGCGTGCACGCCTCCACGTGCACCGTGAGGATGTCCGCCCCCGCCTTCACGAAGGCGTCGATGTACTTCTCGGGCTCGACGATCATCAGGTGCACGTCCAGGGGACGGGTGGCCGCCTTCTTGATGGCCGCCACCACCGGGGGACCCATCGTGATGTTGGGGACGAACCGCCCGTCCATGACGTCCACATGGACCCAGTCCGCCCCGGCGGCTTCCACCGCGCGCACCTCCTCGGCGAGGCGGCCGAAGTCGGAGGACAGCAGCGAGGGGGACACGAGGACGCGGCGGTTCATGGGCGCTACATAGCCACTTCCGCCCCCGGGTGGTACCCGCTTGCAGGGGGAGCGGGCAGGGGGGGAGGGGCGGGCCGTGCATCTTCCGTGCTAAGAAGATTCCTCCCAGGCCGTGCGCCGTCCTCCTTCGGAGCCATAACCGGTGCTTCCACAGACCCCGCCCGATCCTCCCGACCTTACCCGGCGCCTCAAGAAGCTCACGTCCATCCTGGACGTCACCAAGGCCATGAGCGCCGAGCGCGACCTGGACCTGCTGCTGCCCCTCATCCTCTACGAGGCCAGCAAGGTGGTGGAGGCCGACCGCTGCTCGCTCTTCGTGCTGGACCGCGAGCGCAACGAGCTGTGGAGCAAGGTGGCCCAGGGCTCCAAGAACGAAATCCGGCTGCCGGTGGGCAGCGGCATCGCCGGCCAGGTGGCCCAGACGGGGGAGATCATCAACCTCCCGGACGCCTACGCCGATGAGCGCTTCAACCGCACCTTCGACAACCTGAGCGGCTACCGCACCCAGAGCGTGCTCTGCGTGCCCATGCGCGACGCCAACGGCGAGGTCACCGGCGTCATCCAGTCGCTCAACAAGCTCAGTGGGCGCCCCTTCGACTCCGAGGACGAGGAGCTGCTGCTCGCCCTGGGCGCCCAGGCCGCCGGCGCCATCGAGAACGCCCTCCTCCACGAGGAGATCAACCGCCTCTTCGAGGGCTTCGTCTCCGCCTCGGTGGTGGCCATCGAGTCCAGAGATCCCACCACCGCGGGTCACTCGGGCCGCGTGGCCGACCTCACCGTGTCCATGGCCCGCGCCCTGGAGCACGTGCACACCGGGCCCTACGCCCACACGCGCTTCACCGCCACCGAGCTCCAGGAGGTGCGCTACGCCTCGCTGCTGCACGACTTCGGCAAGGTGGGCGTGCGCGAGCCGGTGCTCGTCAAGGCCGAGAAGCTCTACCCCCATGAGATGGAGGGGCTGCGCTCGCGCTTCCAGCTGGCTCGCAAGGACCTGCAGCTGCAGAGCTACCGCCGCCGGCTCGCCGCCGTGAAGCTGCGCGGCGTGCACCACATGGTGGAGATCGACGCCGAGGAGGACGAGCGGCTCCTCAAGGAGCTGAAGTACCTGGACGAGGTGCTCGAGTTCGTCCTCACCTGCAACCGGCCCACGGTGCTCGCCCAGGGTAATTTCGAGCGCCTGAAGGAGTTGCGTCACCTGCGATTCCAGGACTCCTTCGACCAGGAGCGCCCCCTGCTGCTCGACAAGGAGATCCACTCGCTCTCCATCGCCAAGGGCACCCTCTCCGAGGAGGAGCGCCGGGAGATCGAGAGCCACGTCGAGCACACCTACCGCTTCCTGTCGCAGATTCCGTGGACGCGCACCCTGCGCCGCGTGCCGGAGATCGCCTACGCGCACCACGAGAAGCTCGACGGCACCGGCTACCCGCGCGCCATCCCCGACACCACCATCCCCGTGCAGTCCCGGATGATGTCCATCGCGGACATCTACGACGCCCTCACCGCCAGCGACCGGCCCTACAAGAAGGCCGTTCCCCATCAGCTCGCGCTCGACATCCTCAAGCGCGAGGCCCAGAGCGGCCAGCTCGACATGGAGCTGTTCCGCATCTTCGTCGAGGCCGAGGTCCCCAAGCGCGCCCTCAAGGACTTCCGCGGGTAGCTGCCCGCGAGCACTTCTCCGCGAGCACTTCCCAGCGGACACAGCCCCTCTCCCCCCGGGAGAGGGACAGGGTGAGGGTATCTGGTGAAACCGGGTTGGGAACCCGTGCACCCTCTCTGGTTCACGGGTTCAAGAACGGACCCATGCACCCTCACCCCGACCCTCTCCCGAAGGGAGAGGGAGAGTAGGAGAGAGAGGACGTCGGCTGCACTCAGCCAGCGTCAGCTGCCGATGGTGTGCAGCCGCAGGCTGTTGATCTTGCCCGGCTGTCCCACTGGCGCGCCGTACACGATGACCACGCGGTCACCCTTCTGCGCCAGGCCCCGCGCCACCAGCTCCTCCTCCACGCGGCGCACCATCGCCTCCGTCTCCTGGATGGGCTCCAGAATCCGCGGCACCACGCCCCACAGCAGCGCCAGCCGGCGGCGCACTTCCTGGTTCGGGCTGAAGGCCACGATGGGCACCGGCGGCCGGTAGTGCGCCAGCAGCCGCGCCGTCACGCCCGACAGCGTGAACGCCGCGATCAACGACGCCCCCGCCTGCTTCGCCGCGTAGCACGCGCTCGCGGCGATCACGTCCGGGAAGTGCGACGGCAACCCCACCGGCGACTCCGTCGGCGCATTGAGCCCCTGCGCCCTCATCGTCGACTCGGCCGCCAGCACGATGCGCTCCATCATCTCCACCGACTCGCGCGGGAACTTGCCGCTCGCCGTCTCGCCCGACAGCATCACCGCGTCCGCCCCGTCGAACACCGCGTTGGCCACGTCGCTGGCCTCCGCTCGCGTGGGCCGCGGGTTGTCGATCATCGAGTTGAGCATCTGCGTGGCCACGATGACCGGCAGGCCCCGCATGTTGCAGCGGCGGATGATGTCCTTCTGCACCGAGGGCACTTCCTCGGGCGGAATCTCCACGCCGAGGTCTCCGCGCGCCACCATCACGCCGTCCGTCTTGTCCAGGATGGCGTCCAGCCGGGCGATCGCCTCCGGCTTCTCCAGCTTGGCGATGATGGGCACCGTGCGGCCCACCTCGGCCATCGCCGAGCGCGCCATGTCGATGTCCGCCGGGTGGCGCACGAACGACAGCGCGAGGAAGTCCACCCCCGCCTTGATGCCGAACACCAGGTCCTCCCGGTCCTTCGGCGTCAGCGCGTCCGCGCGCACCGCCACTCCCGGCAGGTTGATGCCCTTGTTGTTCTTCAGGATGCCGCCGTGCACCACCTGCGTGCGGATGAGCTGCTTCTTGTCCGTCTCGAGGACCTTCAGCTCCAGCAGGCCGTCATCCAGCAGGATGCGGTCTCCCGGGTTCACGTCCGCCGCCAGGAACGGGTACGTGGTGGACACGATCTCATCCGTGCCCTTCACCGTCTCGTCCGTGGTGATGAGGAACTCACCCCCCGGCTTCAGCTCGGTGCTGCCGGTGATGAAGCGGCCGGTGCGGATCTTCGGGCCCTGGAGATCTCCCAGGATACCGACCGCCTTGCGGACCTTCAGCGAGGCCTTCCGCAGCTTTTCGATGTTCTCGGCGTGGTTCTCGTGGCTGCCGTGAGAGAAGTTGAGCCGGGCCACATCCATTCCGGCTTCGATGAGGGCCTCGAGCATTTCCTGGCTCTGGGAGGCCGGACCAAGGGTGCAGACAATCTTCGCGCGTCGCATGGGCAAAACAGGATTGGGTCGGGCCACGTGCAGGGTCAAGCAGCGTCCGCACACGGCCTTCGATTGGTAAATTGGTAAAGCAGCGAGCAGGGGACCGCGTCTCAGCCCCGCAACAGCAGGTTCAGGTTCTCCCGCTCCCAACGCAGTGCGGCGGCGTAGAGCGGGAAAGCCTTCTCCCTGTCCCGGAAGGCCCGCGGGTGGTGCACCCGGCGGCCCGTCCCGTTCGAGCTGGGGAAGAGCTGGTGGAGCATCTCGTGGAAGATGATGAATTCCACGAAGTACGAGGGGACCTCGGGGCGATCCAACCCGGGATGGATGCGGATCTCCCGCGTCTGATGGTCGTAGACGCCCAGGCGGATGGACTTGCGCCGCCGCCGGGGAGGCATGCGGCCCCAGCCAATGCGCGCCTGGATGCTCCCGTGGAAGTAGACCCGGTTGAGCTGATCGAAGAGCACCTGCAGATCGAAGCAGCGGCCCCGGGGATCCAGGTCCGCCTCGGCCGCGTGGCGCTCCTGGCGGATGCGCGGCTGCTGGCCCCGGATGTAGTCGTCCAGCACGCCGCCCGCCAGGCGGTTGCCCCGGCCGGCGTAGTCCGCCACCGCGCGCACCACCGGCTCCGGCGCGTCGAGGAACATGTGGTGCAGCCGCAGCTGCAGCGCGTTGGCGCTGCGCCGGAAGGACACCATGGTGGAGCGGTTGTCCGTCACCGCCAGCCGCACCGGCATCCGCAGCTCCGCCGACAGCCGGAAGGCCAACGCCTCGGCCCGGGCCCACAACTCCTCCCGGGTGGCCGCCGGGACGTTGGGGTACGGGTTCCGCTCGGCGCTCTCCCGGTGGAAGTTCTCCGCGAGCGGCACCTCCTCCTCGTGGAGGGCGGTGGCCAGACGGTTGGAGGACTCCACCGCGCGAGTGCGCGTGGGCAGGGACGTGCCCCCCTCACGAAGGGGAGGGCGCGGGAAGAGGTGCATCTGATGGTGGGGCGGGAGCGACGACACGCGGACGGCATCGTACCCAGCGGCCTCCGGGACTCAAGGCCGGCGCAAGCCGCTCGCCTGCCCACCGTCTGCCCGTCAACCCCGACCGTGCGCCCGCGTCTCCTCCGCCAGTTGCTCTCCAAGCGACTCCACCGACTCCCGCGTCGTGCCAAAAGCCGCCAGCACGTCCTCCATGCGCTCGGCCTCCTCCACGCCCAGGCACGCTCCGCCGCCTGCTCGCGCCTCGGCCAGGTCACCGTAGCGGCTCATCTGCACGCTCCAGCTCCCGTCCGGCCAGCGCTCGAAGGGATAGAGCCGGCAGGCCACCGGCCGTACGTCGGAGGGCAGGCCACATCCCCTCCCCTTCTCGTGAAAGACGCAGGCGCCGTCACGCGTGGCCAGCGTCAGCCGCACCGGCCCTTTCCGGAAGTAGCCCCGGTAGAGCGGACGGCGCGCCTCGTACCGCGCCGCCTCTTCTTCCGTGAGGTACTCCTCGGCGACGAAGCGCCGGGGCGCCAGCCGCGTGTGCGCCACCATCCGCTCCACGTCCGCCCGCGTGAGCGTGGCCAATCGCTCGTCCTCCTTCACCTCGCAGCACGAGGCCCCCAGCACCACCGGACAGCGGGCGCATACCGGGCCTCTGGGGGGCTTCACGCTCATGGCACGGGCGGCGCCTCGCCTCCGCGCGTCTTCAACAGCCGATCCAACCGCTCCTGCTCCAGGCGCACCACCAGCGTCTTCTCCCGCGTGTACTGCACCCGGCCCGGCGCCCCGCCCTTCACCTTCTTCACGAACTTCACCGGCACCCAGCTCACCTCGCCCCGCGGCTCGCCCTTGGCCCCCGAGTGGTGCAGCGCCAGGTGCGCCGCATCCAATAGCACCTCCTGCGCCACCTCCACCCCCTTCTCCAACGGCACCACCACGTGGCTGCCCGGCAGCCCCCTCGCGTGCAGCCACAGGTGGTAGGGCCTCGCCACCTTGAAGGTGAGCGTGTCGTTGTCCTCGCCCCCCTTGCCCACCCAGATGCGCTGGCCTCCGTGCCCCACGTACTCCTTGAAGGGCCTCGCCTCCGGGGGGCCTTCCTCGGCCGCCGTCAGCTGCAGCACCTCCGCCTGCGCCAGCAACGAGGCCTCGTCCAGCGCCTCGAGCTGCTTCAGCGCCGCCTCCGCGTGCGCCACCTCGCGCGCCAGCTCCGCCTCGCGCTGCCGCGCGTGCTCCACGCCCCTCAGCAGCCGCCGGTACTGGTGGAAGTGCCAGTCCGCCTCCTCCTTCGGCGTCCGCTTCGGGTCCAGCGTCACCTGCACCTCCTCCATCCCCGACTCGGTGTACGCCGTGAGCGTCACCTCGGTGACGCCCCGCTTCAGGCGATAGAGGTTCTGGGTGAGCAGCTCCCCCAGTTGCCGGTGACGCTCGGCCTCGGGGCCCCGCGCCGCCTCCGCGCGCACTTTCTCCAGCGTGCGTCCGGAGCGCTTGAGCCGCGCCCGGTACGGCAGTGCCAGCCTCCGGCGGATGGCCTCGGCGCGGCTCGTCTTGTCCTTCGGGCCGATCAGCCGCTCGGCCGCTTCCGCGTACACGAGGACGTCCCCGGGGAAGGGCAGCAGGCGAGAGGTGGCGGCCCGGGCGCGGGCGAGGGCGTCCGCGGGCAACGGCTCCGGAGGCGTCCACTGCGCGCCCGGGTGCAGCGAGCGCCGCTGCGCCAGCCCCTCCCCGGAGAGCATCAGCACCCGGCCCGCCTCCGTCAGCAGCATCAGCCCGCCGGGCGAGCCCAGCTCCAGCACCAGCCGGCGCCGGGTGTCCTCGCTCTGGAAGTCGAGCGTCACCACCCGCTCCGCCTCCCTCCACGCGGCCCCGGCCAGCTTGAAGCCAATGAGCTCCTGGCGCAGCCAGCGCTGGAAGGGCGCCGGCTCTCCCGGCGTGGGAAAGCGCTCCTCCGCCACCGAGAGCCGCGACAGCTCGCCTTCCGCGCACAGGCACAAGAGGACGGAGCGCCCGGGCACCCGCAGCTCCAGGTAGGCCAGGCGCGACAGCGGGCACCACGCCTTCTGCACCACCGCGCCCGAGAGCTGCGCGGACACCTCCGCCACCACCTGCTCCAACTCCGAGGATCGCAGTGACACCCCAGTCCTCCTGGCTCGAAAAAAGCGAACGGCCCGGCGGATATCCGCCGAGCCGTTCAAACTGCGCGAAGTTACTGGCCTACGTCTAGCCCTCAGACGGGGTGGCCTCGGGGGCCTTCGCCGCGCTCTTGCGGCGGGTGCTCTTGCGGGCCGGGGCCTTCTTCGCCGCGCCCTTCTTCGCCGCCGCCTTCTTCGCGGTGCGCGGAGCAGCGGTCTTGCGGGTGGTCTTCTTCGCAGCGGCCTTCTTCGCCGGCGCCTTCTTCGCGGTCTTCTTCTTCGCGGCCATCTAAACCCTCCGGTTGGTTCAACTCCACCACCACTCATCGAGAGTGGGGCCTGCACTCGCATGAGGAGTGCTTGTGGTGAATGGTAGAGATGCCTTGCCAGTGTGTCAACGCATGGTGATGTAGTGCAACGCGTGGCGCGCCGATTTTTCGGCATCGCGCGCGTTCGAAGTGCCCCCTCGGGCCTCCACGCACACCTGCACCGACCTCGCGCGAGCCGAATTCTCGGCCTCCGCCGCGTTGCGCGCCGCTCAGAGGGAAAACGACTGTCCGCTCACGCGCACCCGGCACCGCGCGGACGCACGCCCCGGCGCTCCGCGCGCGCCTCCGCACCGCCTCCACGCGCATGCGCTCGAGGAGTGCTCACGAGATGACCTTCCGATGACATTCCGCGGTGCGCACGCGCGAAACGGCGGGCGCTACAGGGGTGTGGCAGGGGTGCGAGAGCGAGCACTCAGCCGAGCGCGGCCCGGTAGTCGACGTCCTGCTCGCCCTCGGAGGCATTCGGGTCGGCGTCGGCGGAGACGAAGAAGCGCCTCACCGCGTCGCGCACCGCCTCGGCCGTGTCGAGCTGATTCACCTCGGCGCGGAAGAGGGCGGCGCCGTGCAGGCCGTGGCCGTACCAGGCCAGGTGCTTGCGGAAGGAGCGCACCGCGGCGAGCTCCTCGCCCACGAACTCGATGTGGGCGGCGAGGTGGCGCAGCACCAGCTCGCAGCGCTCCTGCGGCGTGGGAGGCGGGCCACCGAGCAGCTCGCGGAAGATCCACGGGTTGCCCAGCGCACCGCGGCCAATCATCACGAAGTCGCAGCCGGTCGTCTCCAGCATCCGGCGGGCGTCCTCCGGCGTCTTCACGTCGCCGTTGCCGATGATGGGCCTGTCGGGGAAGTGACGCTTGAGGTCCGCGATGACGCTCCAGTCCGCCTTGCCCGAGTAGCCCTGGGCGCGCGTGCGCGGGTGGATGGCGAGCGCGGCACACCCGGCCTCGAAGAGCTTGCCGGCCACCTCGAGGTAGTTGCGGTGGTGCTCGTCCCAGCCCGAGCGGATTTTACAGGTGACGGGCAAGCCGGTGGCGGCGTGAATCTCCCGCACCAGGGCGGCGCCCCGGTCCGGCTCGCACAGCAGGGCGCTGCCGGCGCCGTTCTTCGTCACCTTCTTCACCGGGCAGCCCATGTTGATGTCGATCATCTGCGCCCCGTACTGCTTGCCGATGACGGCGGCACGGGCCATGGACTCCGGCTCCCCCCCGAAAATCTGCAGGCTGTAGGGCCGCTCCACCTCGGCGTCGTAGCGGAGGTACTTCAGGGTGCGCTGGTTGGTGCGCATGAGGCCCTGTGAGCTCACCAGCTCGGTGGGGCAGAGAGCGGCCCCCATGCCGAAGGCGATGACGCGGAAGGGCTTCTCACTCACCCCCGCCATGGGCGCGAGGATGAAGGGGTTGGGCAGCGTGTAGGGACCAATGCGCAGCATGCGGCGGGGGAACCTAGCCAATCAGGGGGATTGTTCCAGGGTTCAGGCGATGGCCTGCACGGCCGCCCTCCTTTGGTTAAGGTCCGCTCCATGTTGCGCTTCCGGCTCGGGGGCATCCCCGTCGAGGTCCACCTCTCGCACCTCCTCTTCTCCTCGCTGCTCGGCGTCCTGATGGTGCTGATGGTGCGGGAGATGGCGGCGCTGCAGCCGGACACCTGGCCCTACCAGCAGCTCCGGGCCCCCGGAGGCCCCGAGTCCACCCGAACCGCCCTCATCATCGTCGGGGCGTGGATGTTCATCACCTTCGTGTCGGCGCTCGGCCACGAGACGGGCCATGCGCTGATGCTGCGGGCCTTCGGCTACCGGCCCAGCATCTCCCTGCTCTGGCTGGGGGGCACCACCCAGCCCAACGCCTCCACCCCCATCCCCTGGCACCAGCGGGTGATGATCGCCGCCGCGGGGCCCCTGTGCGGCTTCCTGCTGGCCCTGACGGGACTGGCCCTCCACAGGTACGCGTTCCCGGAGGACGCGCACGCCCCGCGCCTGGTGCTCTCCTGGTTCTGCGTGGCCAACCTCTTCTGGGCCCTCTTCAACCTGCTGCCCGTGCCGACGTTGGATGGGGGCACCATCGTGAGCACCCTGGCCACCCGCTTCTTCGGACAGGCGGGCTTCATCGGCGCGCAGCTGCTGGCCCTCGTGCTGTGCCTGGCCGTGGTGGCCTTCGCCTTCGCGCTGGAGAAACCCATCCCCCTGCTAGCCGTGCTCTTCGGGATGTACGGGCTGCACGCGCTGCGGCTGTTGCACGCCGTGCTGCGCGGGGACATGAAGGTGTCCTCGGGCGTGGCGCCCCCGCCCCTCCTGGAGGAGCTGCAGCAGGCCGAGGCGGCCCTGGCCACGGGCCGGCTGGACGAGGCGCGCCAGCGGACCCTCGCCGTCCTGGACTCGGAGGCGTGCACCCCGGACCTCGCCTCGCGCGCCCACCACCTGCTGGGCTGGGCCGCCCTCAAGAACGGCCAGGGCCGCGCGTCGCTCGACCACTTCTCCCAGGTGCGGCGCCGACCCGTGGAGACCCACGCCCTCGCCGCGGCCTTCTCCCTGCTGGGGGACGAGCTCCGGGCGCTCGCCCTGTGGGAGCTGGCCTGGCACGAGACGCACGATCGCACCGTCCTGCACGAGTACGCGGGCTCGCTCATCCGCTCGGAGCGGGTGCAGCAGGCGCTGCGGCTGCCCGGGGTGGAGCCCGAGGCCGCCTTCCTGTGTGCCCAGCGCCCCCTCTTCATCCGCGGTGCCTACTCGGAGGCGGCGGCCATCTGCGAGGCGGGCCTCGCCCACGCACCGTCCTCCCGGCTGGCCTACGACGCCGCGTGCGCCCATGCCCGGGCGCGTCACCTGAATGACGCGATGCGCATGCTGCGGCGCGCCACGGAGCTGGGCTTCCAGGATGTCCCCTACGCGGCATCCGACGAGGACCTCGCTCCGCTGCATGGCCTCCCGGACTTCGAGCAGTGGCTGGGCGGCCTCCAGAAATCTGCATCGGCCTGACAGAGCCATGACACGGGGGGGTGTTGATGCGGGGCGAGACTGAGCACCTTGGCGCTCGGTCAGCTTTCAGCCGAGGCTCCCGTGACCGCACAAACCTCCGCGCCAGCCCAGCAAGAGAAGATCAACTGGCTGTCGTCCATCCCCTTCGTCGGCGTGCACCTGATGTGCCTCTTCGTGTTCTACACGGGGGCCAAGCCGGTGGACGTCGCGGTGTGCCTGGGCCTCTACGTCTTCCGCATGTGGGGCATCACCGCCGGCTACCACCGCTACTTCAGCCACCGCGCCTACAAGGCCGGCCGTGGCTTCCAGTTCTTCCTCGCGCTGGCGGGCACCCTGGCGACGCAGAAGGGCGTGCTCTGGTGGGCGGCCCACCACCGGCACCACCACCGCTACTCGGACCAGGAGCAGGACATCCACTCGCCCCTGCAGAAGGGCTTCTGGTGGAGCCACGCCGGGTGGATCCTCTGCGACAAGTACAACGAGACCCGCTACGACAGCATCAAGGACTTCGCGCGCTTCCCGGAGCTGGTGTGGCTCAACCGCTTCTCCATGGTGCCGCCCGTCCTGCTGGCCGTGGCCCTCTACTTCATCGGCGGCTTCTCGATGCTGGTGTGGGGCTTCTTCGTGAGCACCACCCTGCTCTACCACGGCACCTTCACCATCAACTCGCTCAGCCACGTGTTCGGCAAGCGCCGCTACAAGACGACCGACACCAGCAAGAACAACTGGCTGCTGGCGCTCATCACCCTGGGCGAGGGGTGGCACAACAACCACCACTTCCACCAGAACACCGCCAACCAGGGCTGGTTCTGGTGGGAGGTGGACCTCAGCTACTACTCCCTCAAGGCGCTCTCCTGGGTGGGCCTGGTGAGTGACCTGCGGCTCCCGTCCGAGCAGACGAAGTACTCGTACCTGAAGTACTCGGCCGAGGACCAGGCGGCACTCAACCCGCCGAGCCGCTGGTTCGCCCCCCTGGCCGCCCAGCGCAAGGCCGCCGAGGAGAAGATGAAGGCGGCCGAGGGGAAGGTGCGCGAGGCCCTGGCCAACGCGGCCGACAGCCTGCCCTCCTCCGCGCCCGCTCCCCAGGCGCTGCTCAAGCGCCAGTAGGGCAAGCAAGGAAGCACCGGAAGGCTCCGGGCTGGGGTAGGGTTTTCCTCCCGCCCCGCCCGTGACGCCTCCTTCGCTGAAACCAGGACCCGCCCCCGCGCGTACCGCTGATGACCCGGCGCCTTCTCCGGCCGCCGGTGAGTCGGACGAGGTATTGATGACGCGCTTCTGTCAGGGGGATGCCCGGGCCTTCGATGCCCTCTTCCAGCGCTACGCGAGGCCCATCCACCGCTACCTGGCGCGGTTGACGGGCAGCCCCGCCGCGGCCGAGGACCTTTCCCAGCAGACCTTCCTGTCGCTGGTGCGCGGGCGCGGCCGCTTCCAGGAGGGCGCGCGGGTGAAGCCGTGGCTGTACGCCATCGCCACCAACGCGGCGCGTGACTGGCAGCGGCGCAAGCGCCCCGAGGACCTCACGGACGAGGGCGAGCTGCCCACCAGCGTGCCGATGGAGGAGCCCGGCCCCCGGGACGCGGGGCTCGAGCGCGCGGTGCAGCGGGCCCTGGAGCAGCTGCCCGAGGGCCAGCGCATCCCCATCGTCCTGCACCGCTTCGAGGGGATGGGCTTCGCGGAGATCGCCGAGTCGATGGGGCTGACGGAGAGCGCGGTGAAGGTGCGGGCGCACCGGGGCTACGCGCGGCTGCGCGAGCTGCTGGCCACCCTGAGGGAGGAGACGAACGGATGAGCCCCGAATGCTCGCGCGTGCTGGACAGTCTGGGCCAGGCCCTCCCGCCGGAGCTGGCCGCGCACGTGGCCTCGTGCGCGGAGTGTCGCGCCCTGGTGGAGGGCTTCGGCGCGCTGGAGGACGTGGCCCCCGCCCCGACGATGGCGGAGCCGGCGGTGCAGCGGGTGCGGACCCTCACCCAGGAGGAACTGGCCGCCCACCCCAAGCCGACGCCCTGGTGGCGCGAGGTGCTGGTGCTGGTGGGCGTGTACGTGGGCCTGACGGCGCTCGGGGCGCTGGCGCTCACGCCGCTGGGGTTGATGCTCAACTCGGCGCCGCCCGGGGTGGTGGCGGGGCTGGCCGTGCTCGTGCTGCTGGCGATGGTGGGCGGGGCCGTGGTGGCCCTGGCGCCCGTGCGGCACGTGGCCTGGAGCCTCATGGGCACGTGCACGGCCGTGGTGGCGCTGTCGGTGGTGCTGGGAGGCTCGGGGCTGGCGGTGAAGAGCTTCCTCGCGGGCGCCATCGGGTGCATGCGGACGCACATGCTGCTGTCGGCCCTGCCCCTGCTCGCGGCGCTGGTGATGCTGCGGCGCTCGGCCTACCACCCGGCGCGGGCCGTGGCCGCGGGGCTGTCAGCGGGCGCCGTGGGCCTGCTGCTGCTGCACGTGCACTGCCCGGACGGGAGCGCCGCGCACCTGGCGGCCTCGCACGTGGGGCCCTGGCTGCTGCTGGGCGGACTGGCCCTCCTGGTGCGCTCGCGCATGCCCACGTCCAACCACGCGCCCTGAAACACGCAGGGCGCGCCCGGACTCGCCGCCCGGGCACGCCCCGCGGTCCTCCCGAATCCGCCCCCGTCTATATCTGCTGCAGGGCCTGCGACGGGAACGCCCGGGCATCCACCTTCGGATACCAGGCCATCACCCGTCCGTCCGGACCGATGAGGACGCCCACCCGCCGCGCGTTGGGCGCGCTCGCGTCGTCACAGGCCCCGTAGGCGAGCCCCATCTTCCTGTCCGTGTCGCACAACAGGGGGAAGTTGAAGCTGAACTTCTCCGCGAATGCCTTGTTCTCCTCCGGCGTGTCGAAGCTGACTCCCAGGATGACCGCGTTCTTCTCCTCGTACTGCCTGCTCTGGTCGCGGAACCCGCAACCCTGGGCCGTTCAACCCGGGGTGTCCGCCTTGGGGTAGAACCAGAGCACCACCGTCTTCCCCTTGTAGTCCGACAGCCGGTGCGTCCTGCCGGTGTGATCGCGCACCGTGAAGTCCGGTGCCACGTCCCCTGCCTTCAGCATGGAGCCTCCTCTGTGCTGGCCGGCGGCTCGGAGCCCCGCCCGGCCCGTCGTGTCCCGCTCCTCCGAGGCCCCCTGGCCTAGCACGCCTCCGCCCCCTCCCTCCCTCGCCACCAGCCCGATTGTTGAATCTTCAAGCACCTTGAAGTTTCTCCGCCCCCGGGTGAATAGTAGGGGCACCAAATGAAGTCCGAGCCCCCGCCCCCCAGCCGCGCTTCGCTTCGCGAGGCCCTGCGGCGCTTCATCCATGCGTGCCTGCAGGCCTCCAACCGGATCCACCTCCCGGGTCCATCGGTCCTGCCGATCGCGGGGGCCATCGTGGGCCTCTACAGCGGCCTGGCGGCGGGCATCTTCGTCAACCTCATTGGACTGGTGAGCGGCATCACCTTCAGCAGCGCGTGGCTCGGCGAGGCCCTGCGCCGTCCCGGCTCGCGCACGCTGGTGTCGGCGTGGCAGACGTTGGGCACCACCAACTGGCACCTCGAGCTCGCCATCATCGGCGTGCCCATGGCCTTCGGGGCCCTGTTGCTGGCGCGAGTCATCGAGCCCGGAGGCCCGCGCGACGAGGTGAAGCGCCGGCTGCGCCTGCTGTCCCTGCTGGTGCTGGGCGCGCTCGCCCTCTACTACCCGCTGGTGGCCCTCACCGCGCTCAACCGCGTCTTCGGCCAGGCCCACGAGGTGACGGAGATCCTCCCGCACCTGCCCTGGTGGGTCTTCGTGCTGGCACCGCCGCTGGGCGGCTGGGTGGTGGGGCGGCTGCTGCGCGACTACCCCAACACCCACGGCCATGGCGTGCCCGAGGTGGTGCGCGCGGTGAAGGGCAACCAGGAGCTGCCCGGCCAGTTCGGCCTGCTCAAGCTGGTGGCCAGCGCCATCACCATCGGCAGCGGAGGCTCGGCCGGGCGCGAGGGCCCCATCGTCTACGGAGGCGCCGCCTTCGCCTCCACCGTGGGCCGCACGCTGGGCTTCTCGCGCCGGGAGCTGGCCATCCTGCTGGCCTGCGGCGCCGGGGCCGGCATCTCCGCCTCCTTCAACGCCCCCATCGCCGGCGCCGTCTTCGCGATGGAGATCATCCTGCGCGAGTTCGAGCTGCGCGTCTTCTCGCCCATCATCCTCGCCAGCGTGGCGGGCTCGCTGGTGAGCCGCGGCACCATGGACGCGGCGCCCATGCTCAACCGGCTCGACTACCAGCTGGTGAGCAGCTTCGAGGTCGTCTTCTACGGCGGGCTGGGGCTCATCTGCGGGCTGCTCGCGTACGCCTTCGTGCGGCTGATGCACCACGCGGAGGACTTCTTCGGCGGGCGGATGACGGGCGAGCGGCTGTCGGTGTGGTTCGGGCAGCGCTCCCTGCCGCTGCGCGCGGCGTGTGGCGGCCTGTGCGCGGGCGTGCTCGCCCTGCTCAACCCCACCGTGTGGGGCAGCGGGCACGCCTACATCAACCTCGCGGCCATCGGGCAGCTCAGCTTCATCTTCCTCGTCACCGCGTGCGTCGTGAAGCTGGTGGCCACCGCCCTCACCCTGGGCTCGGGAGGCTCGGGAGGCACGTTCTTCCCCTCGGCGGTGATGGGGGCCATGGCCGGCGGCGCCTTCGGCACCCTGGTGCACTACTTCTTCCCCGCCAGCACCGGGCCCAGTGGCGCCTACGCGATTGTCGGCATGGGCGGCGCCGTGGCCGCGCTCACCCGCGGGCCCCTCACGGGGATGATGATGCTCTACGAGCTGAGCGGGAACCACGCCATCATCCTGCCGCTCATGGTGACGTGCACCATCGCCTCCGCGCTCTGCCACTACCTCTCCGAGCGCAAGGCGCCCAAGCCGCAGTCCGACGCGGAGCTGCTGTCCACCACCCCCGTGCGCGCGCTGATGCGCGAGCTGGCCCCCGTGCCCGCCGACATGCACCTGCGCCCCCTCATGGACCAGGTGCTCACCACCGAGAGCGGCACCCTGCCCGTGCTGGATGGGAGCGGGAAGCTCTACGGCATCGTGCAGGTGGACCAGTTCCGCGACATCTGGCGCGACGAGGAGCTGCACTCCATGCTCGTGGCCAGTGACCTGGCGCGCAAGGTGCCCCTGCTCACCCCGGAGACGGACCTGGCCCAGGCGCTCCACCTGATGGACCAGGAGGACGTGGACGCGCTGCCCGTCCAGGCGATGGCGGAAGGGGAGCGGTGCGGGCTGCTGACGCGCTCGCTCGTGCGCCGGTTCCTCTCCTCGCACCACGCCCGCCAGCACGCCCTCGGTGAGCACCTGGTGGCGCCCACCGAGGCCCATAACTGAATCTGTCCCCTCTCCCGGAGGGGAGAGGGGACAGTGGTCACTTGCGCGGGATGGGCTCCTCGCCGCCCTCACGCGGGTAGCCGCGCTCCTCGCGTGACTCGCCCTCCCCGCCCCAGCGCGGCGAGTCCGTGGTCAAGGCGTGCTCATCCTCCGACTCGCCTCCCGAGGCCACCCGGAAGTCCGGCCCCGGCTCGTCGGTGAGCTTCTTGCCCGCCTTCTTCGTGTCCTGGTCCTCCGCCTCCGCCACCCGCTCCTGCCGCTGCACACCGCCGTAGGTGTCCGCGGGAACGGACGCTCCGGCCATGTTCGGGTCCTTCTTGTCGTCACGGATGCTCATGGCTCGCTCCTGTGCTGTTCACCCGTCAAACGTCATCACCGCCCCCGGGGTTGGCGAGATGGGGGCCCAGAGGGGCGGCAAGGCAAGCAAGCGCCCGGTATCCCCCCGGGAGAGCGGGTATGGTCCGCCGCGCTTTCCGGTTCCCATTTCCCGCCCCCTGGCCGGTCTCTTCCAGGAAGGAGCGCACCCTGAGCCCGACACCCCCCCAGCGCCGCGCACGTGGAGGCCCCCGGCATGGATGACGCCTGGCTGGCGCAGCTGTACGCGCAATACGGCTTCCTCGTGCACCGCCGCTGCCAGCAGCTGCTGCGCCGCCCCGAGGACGCGGAGGACGCGCTCCAGGAGACCTTCCTGCGGGTGAAGCGCTACGGCGCGCCCCGCGAGGGCGGCGCCACCCTGGCCTGGCTCTACACCATCGCCCAGCGCTGCTGCTTCGATCTGATGGAGCGCGGCGGCCGCGAGCCCCCCGCCGAGGAGTCGCAGCTGGCCGCCCTGGAGCAGCGGGGCGAGGGCTCCCCCGAGGACGCCGACCGCCGGGCGATGCTCGGCCTCGCGCTGCGCCAGCTCGACGGCAAGACGCGCACCATCGGCGTGCTGCACTTCCTGGACGGCTACACCCAGGAGGAGGTGGCCGCGCAGACCGGCTACTCGCGCCGCACCATCGGCAAGAAGCTCCAGGAGTTCGAGCACCGCATCCGTCAGCTGTGGCAGTCGCGCGCCAGCCTCGAGGAGACACGATGAGCCCCACTCCCCTGCCCCCCTCCCCCCGCGGACCCCACTGCCCGCCGGCCGCCGTGCTCGAGGCGATGAGCGCCGGAGAGGCCACGCCCGAGGCCACGCGCACCCACGTGGAGGTCTGCCCCGACTGCCACGGCCAGCTCCAGGCGCTCACCACCGCCCGCGAGGCCTTCGTCCGCGCGAAGCCTCCCGAGCTCTTCCTGCGCCAGCTGGAGCGGCGCGCCGCCTCCCAGCCCCGGCGGGGCCTGCGCTGGTTGCTGCCCGTGCTCGGCGCCTGCGTGCCGCTGCTGGCCCTGCTGGTGCTCGTGCCCCGGCTGACACCGGAGGACGGCGTGCACCTGAAGGGCGGGGCCTTCCGCGTGGTGGTCTCCCGCGAGGGCGGCGCCCCGGAGCTGCTCGGCCCCGATGCCCAGGTGCGGCCGGGGGACGCGCTGCGCTTCGCCTACGAGTCCCCCGAGGCCGGCCACCTGCTCGTGCTCGAGCTGGATGGACGGGGCGCCGCGAGCGTCTTCTACCCCTACGGCTCGGCCACCTCCGCGCCCCTGCCCGCCGCCCAGCGCGACTTCCTCCCCGGCAGCGTGGTGCTCGACGACGCGCCCGGCCCCGAGTGGCTCGTCGCCGTCTTCTCCCTCCGCCCGCTCGAGGCCGCCCCCCTGCTCGAGGCCCTGCGCTCCCAGGCGGGACGCGCCGAGCCTGGCCTCTCCTGCTCCGGCTGCGGTGTGAGTACGCTCCGCCTCCAGAAGCGCCCATGACTCCGCCCCGCCTCCTCTGGCTGCTCCTCGCCGCCCTGCCGCTGCTGCTGTGCCCCCCACGGGCCGACGCCGCCACCGCCCGCCTGCTGGTGGCCATCGGCGCCAACGTGGGGGACCCCGACGACGCCGTCCTCAGCTTCGCGGACGACGACGCCGCGCGCGTGCGGCAGCTCTTCGTCGAGCTGGGCGGGGTGCGCGCCGATCGCTCCTATCTGGTGGTGGATCAGCCCGCCTCCGTGGTGCGCCAGCGGCTCGCCGAGGTGACGGGCCGCATCGCCGAGCTGCGCGCGGCGGGGGACGACGCGGTGCTCATCGTGTACGTCTCGGCCCACGCCAAGGGCGGCGTGCTGCACCTGGGCGGCACCCACCTGCCCCTCGCCGAGCTGCGGGACAGCGCGCGCCAGGCCGGGGCCCGGCTCAGCGTGCTCCTGGTGGACGCGTGCGAGAGCGGCACCCTCGCGCGGCGCAAGGGCGGCAGCGCGGGCCCCGAGTTCGCGGTGTCGCTCGAGCAGATTCCCCTGCACGGCCAGGTGGTCATCTCCTCCAGCGGCCCGGGAGAGAGCTCCGAGGAGTGGGACTCGCTCAAGGGCTCGCTCTTCACCCACCACCTGCTCACGGGCCTGCGAGGGGACGCGGACGTGGAGGACGACGGGCGGGTGTCGCTCGCCGAGGCCTACGCCTATGCCTACCGCCGCACGGTGGCGGGCGCCGCCGGCGCGGGCCAGCACCCGGCCTATGCGTGGGAGCTCGCGGGCACCGGGGAGTTCCTCCTCACCGAGCCCCGGGCCGCCCGCAGCGCGCTCGTCTTCCCCGCGGCGCTCGCCGGGCGCTACGTGGTGGCGAGCCAGCCCCGCCCGGACGTGGTGGCCGAGGTGGAGAAGGCACCGGGGCGACCGTTGCGGCTCGCGGTGCCCCCGGGCCGCTACCTCCTGCGCAAGCGCGCGGGCGCGAGCACCGGCCTGCTGGAGCTGGAGCTGCCCTATGGCGGCGAGCGGCAGGTGCGCGAGGAGGAGCTGACGTGGCGCCGCTACACGGAGGTGGCGCTCAAGGGCGGCCACGTGGAGCTGCGCGGCTCGGCGCTGCTGGGACTCGTCCGGATGGAGAGCGCGGCGGTGCGCGGCACGGGGACTCGCCTCGTGGGCGGGCTCGGCTACCGGCACAGCTGGGGCCCCTGGTGGGCGCTGGGCACCCTCGGCTTCAGCCAGGCGTCCTACCCGGGCGTGGCGCTCGACATCCGCGAGCGCGCGCTCGGGGCCGGCGTGGCCGTGGGCTACCGATGGCTGGAATGGGCGCTGGTGCCGTACGTGGGGCTCGGGGTCGAGCTCACCATCCTGGAGCAGCAATTGCGGCGCGAGCGGGAGGAGGAGATCGAGGACACCTTCGATGTCCCGCCGCTGCCGCCCCGCCGGACGCTCGGCATGGGCCTCGGTCCGATCGCTGGTGTCGAAGTGCCCCTGCCCGGGCGGGCCTTCGCGCTCGTCCAGGGGCAGCTGCTCCTGCGCTACCTGCCGAGCACGGAGCAGCCCCTCCTGCGCCCCGCCGGGCTCGTCTCGGTGGGAGCGGGCTGGCGCTTCTAGGCCGTCCCGTCCTAGCTGGGCAGGTGACGTATGGAGCGCCTGCTCCATTGCCTGCCACACTGGTGCTGAAGCGAACGGTTCTCGACGCAGGCTGGACTGCGGTGTTGTAGGCGGACCCCAGCCGACCTAGAGGACTCCATGCCCGAACAACTTCGACCCAGTGGACTTCAGGCCGTGGGCTCCCTGCCCTGGGGCGCGCATTTCTGCCAGTTCTACGGCGAGCAAGAGGACCTCGTGGACTCGCTCGTTCCGTTCTTCAAGGCGGGCCTCGACAGCCATGAGAAGTGCCTCTGGGTGACCTCCGAGCCGCTTCCGGCCAAGGACGCGCGGACGGCCCTTCGCCAGGCCGTCCCGGACCTCGCGGAGCGCGAGCGCAGCAACCAGATCGAGATCATCGACCACCACGACTGGTACATGTCGACGGGCAAGCCCGACCCGGACTCCACCCTGCGAGGCTGGGTGGAGCGGGAAGAGCGGGCCCGGGCGGATGGCTTCGCCGGGCTCCGGCTGACGGGCAACACCTACTGGGTCGAGCGCTCGGATTGGGCCGGCTTCGTCGATTACGAGGCCCGCGTCTCGAAGACCTTCCAAGGCCGCCACATCATCGGCCTGTGCAGCTATTGCCTGGGGCGGTGCCAGCCCCACGACATCCTGGACGTGGTCGCCAACCACCAGTTCGCCCTCACGCGCAGGGGGGGCGACTGGCAGGTGATCGAAAGCGCCGCGCTGAGCATGGCGAAGAATGAGCTGCACCGCCTCAACGCGGAGCTCGAGCACCGGGTGCTCGAGCGCACCGCGGCGCTGGAGCAGGCGGTCCGCTCGCGCGATGAGTTCCTCTCCGTCGCGTCGCACGAGTTGAAGACCCCCATCACCTCGCTCCAGCTCTATGTGCAGGGGATGGTCCGCGCCCAGGCGAAGGGAACGCTGACGGCGGAGCAGCTCAACGCGCGGCTGAACCGGGTGCAGGAGCAGTGCGGCCGGCTCGAGCGGCTCATCAACAACCTGCTCGACGTCTCCCGGGCCGAGGCCAGGGAGCCGGTGCTCCAGCGGGAGTCCTTCGACATGTCGGAGCTCGTGGCGGATGCCACGGAGCGCTTCGCCGAAGAGCTCGCACGTGCCGGGTGCCAGGTCACGGTCGATGCACGGGAACCCGTCGTGGGCTGCTGGGACAGGATGCGGCTGGAGCAGGCGGTCACCAACCTGCTGCAGAACGCGGCCCGCTACGCTCCAGGCGCTCCCGTCCACGTCCGGGTCCAGAGCGAGGGCCCCTGGGCGCGAATCGTCGTCCGGGACGGCGGGCCGGGCATCGCCGAGAAGGACCACGCTCGAATCTTCGAGCGCTTCGCCCAGGCGGGAAGCGAGCAGTTCGCGGGCGGCTTCGGCCTGGGGCTGTGGATCGTGAAGCAGGTGACCGAGGCCCACCAGGGCAGCGTGACGCTCGTCAGCCGTCCCGGAGCGGGCGCGACGTTCACCCTCATGCTGCCATGTGACTGAAGGCGGTTCCCATTTTCCGGGGCCTGGCCGGTCTCCCTTCCATGAGCGCCCATTCCGGGCCGCTCACCTTGCTTCCCCGGAGGGGATACATGCTTCAGCGACTTCTCGGCCTTCCCGTCCTCCTGCTCTCCCTGCTGCTCACCCTCGCTGGCTGCGACGGCGTGGTGACTCCCGAGCACGAGGGACAGCCCCTCGTCACGCTCGAGGGGCAGATGAATCCCACGCCGGACGCCCGCATCGACGGGCAGGTGCGGCTGGCGCTGGTGTGGTACCCGCAGTGGATGGCCGCGGAGGACTCGGACGCCACCCAGGAGGGGCCGCTGGAGATCGTCACCGAGGACGTCGTCTACCAGGGCAGCTTCCCGGCCAACTACAGCTTCCACATCTACCGCCCCCCGCCGGCGGAGGCGCTCGCGCCACTCGGCGGGGACCTCCAGGGCAAGGGCGCCTTCGGCATCCTCCTGGCGTACCAGGACGGCAACGGCAACGCGAAGCTCGACCTCATCGCCACCGATGGCACCCCGGCGGACCGGGTCATCGGCTCCTCGCTCCTGGGTGACGCGCGCTCCAACTTCGCGCTCGTCTACGCCGACACGGCGCAGCCCGCGAACACGGGCCTGAAGCCCGGCATCAACATCATCCAGGCGGTGAATGGCGAGTCCGGCACGGTGGTGCCGCTCAACACCCGCCTGCCGCTCAGCCTCACCGAGGGGGGCCCCATTTTCGACGCCTTCGTCTGCGAGGCCGGGTGGCTCACCTTCCTGTTCACCAAGGTGTGCGGCCTGGACGGGGGTGATGTCTTCGAGCCGAGCACGCTCGCCGTGCAGGGCCGGGTGGCGCTCGAGGGCACGAAGGCGGTGGTCGAGCTGACGGTCTCCTCCGAGAACGTGCCGCTCCAGGACGCGACGGTGAAGCTCGCGGGCCGCACCCTCCCCTATGACGCGGCACGCGAGGCCTATGTCCTCGAGGAGGAGGACACGGTGCTGCTGGCGCCCGGCCGCGACTTCGAGCTCGTAGCGCAGGCCGGAGGCGAGTCGGTGCGCCACACGTTCCAGGTGCCCGGTGGCTTCGACATCACCACCCCCGCCGCGAACGAGCCGGTGGACGCGAGCCAGCCGCTGGAGCTGCGGTGGACGTCCTCCCTCGGAGCCACCGAGTACTATGTGGGCTTCTCCTCCAGCACCGCGGGGGGCAGCACCCTGGCCGAGGAGGGCGCGCGCTCGTACACCTTCGACGCCACGGGCGCGGAGGGAGAGGGCCTCGTCCGGGTGGAGGCCCGCGCCGTGCCCATGGACATCGACGCGTTGGTGACGGTGGCGCTGGTGCGCGAGCGGGCCTTCAGCTTCGCCCCGTGACGTCGTGGCCCCTCACCTCACGGTGCTTCGGGTGCCGGCGGGGCCAGGGGCAGCTCCACCGTGAAGGTGGCCCCGTGCCCGGGCGTGCTCTCGGCGGAGATGGTGCCCCCCATGGCGTGGAGCACTTGCTGCGTCACGTACAGCCCCAGCCCCAGCCCGCCGTAGTGCCGCTCCGACACGCCCCGCTCGAACTTGTGGAAGATGCGGGGCAGCACGTCCGGCTCGATGCCGATGCCCTCGTCCCGCACCACCAGCCGGGCCTGGACTCCCTCGGCCTGGACGCGGATGGACACGGGATGGCCGGCCCCGTACTTGAGCGCATTGGAGAGCAGGTGCGAGACCACCTGCTCCAGCCGCAACCGGTCCCACTGCCCCACCACCGGCCCCTCCGCCTCCAGCCGGAGGGGACACCCGCTCCGCTCCGCCTCCGGCTGGAAGCTCGCGGCCACCTCCCGCACCAGCTCGGACAGGTCCACCGCCTCCCGCTCGATGCGCAGCCGTCCCGCGCTGAGGTGTGACACGTCCAGCAGGCCATCCACCAGCTCCGACAGCCGCTTCACCTGGCGCCGGCACACCTCCAGGTGCCCGAGCAGGCGCTGGCCCAGCGTGGGCTCCAGCCGCGACTCCAGCTCGCGCGTGAGCACCCGCAGCTTGAGCATCAGGGGCGTCAGGGGCGTCTTCAGCTCGTGGCTGGCGATGGAGAGGAACTCGTCGCGCAGCCGCACCGCGCGCTGCGCATCCCGGTAGAGCCGGGCGTTGTCCACCGAGAGCGCGGCGCGCCGGGCCAGGTCCTCCGCCGCCTCGAGCTCCACCGCGCCGTAGTGCCGGCCCGAGCGCACGGTGGTGATGAAGGTGAGCGCGCCCAGGGTGCGCCCGCGGGTCAACAGCGGAACGGACAACAAGGAGATGGGGCCGGTGGCGGCGATCGCCCGGGCATGCTCCTCGTCGTGCGCATGGGAGGAGAGTCGCTCGGGGGGCATCTCCGGCAGCAGCACCGGCCGCCCCTCGAGGATCGCCTGGGTGGGCGGGTGATGGGGGTTGCCATCCAGCCGGGCCGGGAAGCGGCGCAACCGCTCGGCCAGGGGCGCCTCGGAGGGCTCCGCCGCCGTCACCTCCATCCGGCGCACCGAGCCGTCCTCCTCCAGCAGGTCCACCATGCACCAGTCCGCCAGCGTAGGGACGGCGAGCCGCGCCAGGGTGGCCAGCGTCGTGGCGTAGTCCAGGGAGGACGCCAGCGCCGTGCCCGCCTCCGCCAGGAAGCGCTGGAGCTCCTCGCGCCGGCGCCGCTCGGTGATGTCGATGACCGAGCCGATGTAGCCGAGGAACTCTCCGCCCGGCCCGAAGCGCGGAGCCGCCGCGTCGATGGCCCAGCGGTACTCGCCGTCCGCGCGGCGCAGCCGGTAGTCCAGTTGGAAGGGCGCGCGCCGCGCATTGGCTTCCACGAAGACGGCCTCCACCGACACGGCATCCTCCGGGTGGAGGGCCTTCAGCCACCCGAAGCCCAGCCCCGTCTGCTCCGTCTGGCCGGTGAACTCGTACCACTGCCGGTTGAGGTAGGTGCACCCCCCCCGCGGGTCCGTCATCCACATCATCACCGGCGCGTGGTCCGCCATGTTGCGGAAGCGCGCCTCGCTCTCCTGGAGGGCGCGCTCGGCGGCCTTGCGCTCCCCGATGTCCATGAGCGTCACCAGCACCCGGTCCGCCCGCCCCACCACCGCGTCCCAGGTGAAGGTGAAGAGCACCTCCATGCGCCGGCCGTCCAGCGCCCGCACCACCGACTCCGCCTGAATGAAGGAGCAGCCCTCATCCAACGCGACCATCTGCTCGACGAACACCTCCAGCGACTCCGGCAGGAAGATGCGCTCCAGCGAGCCGAGCAGCTCCTGCTGGCTGGAGGCGCCGACCATCCGCAGCGCGGCGTCGTTGACGCCCACCACGCGCACCCGCCGCACCGCCTCGAGGACGAACTCCGGGTGCGCGGCGCACCAGGCGCGCACGTCCCGCTCCCCCTGGCGCCACAGCTCGCGCAGCAGCTCCTGCACCCCCGAGAAGTCCTCCTCCCAGATGGAGACCCCCACCGTCTGGACGATGTGACGGGCGTGGGCCTCGCGCTCCTCCAGCTCGGCGAGCCGGCGCAGGAGGGCCGCCCGCTCGTCACCGGAGCGAGCGCCCCGACGCCCCTCGGGGCTCTTCCTGGGTGCCTTGGGCATGGGTTACCGGACAGCCCCGCCACGTGGTGCAACGAAGGCGCGCATGCTAGGCGCAACCCCCGGGGGGACACCGGAATTCGCCCGGAGGTATCACTACCGGACAGCGCGGGGCGCCGGGCTCAGCCCAGGCCCAACGCCCGCTCCACCTGCAGCGCCCGGTGCGCGTAGGTGTGCTCGGCCAGGACGCGGCGGCGCGCCGCCTGCCCCAGCTCCCGCACCCCGTCGTCCGTGAGACACAGCACCGCCTCGGCCACCTCCAGGCCGTCCTGCGCCACCAGGCACTCGCGCCCCGGCTCCAGGAAGAGCTCGATGCCCTCCCACGCGTCCGTTATCAGACAGGCACCCGCGCCCGCGGCCTCGAAGAGCCGGGGGGCCGGCGAGAAGCCGAAGCGCGCCATGCCATCGCGGCTGATGTCGAGCACCGAGCGCGCCGAGCAGCGCAGCGCGTTGCAATCCCTGGGCGGCACGCAGCCCACGTAGCGCACGTTGGAGGGCCGCGGCCGGTCTCCCCACCCCTCCCCGCCCAGCAGGAAACGCTTGTCGGGCAGCAGGTCCGCGGCGCGCAGGAAGAAGGACTCCACGCGCCGCTCCAGGTCCGGCAGCCGGTCCTCCAGCAGCGCCAGGTCACAGTCCAAGCGCTGCTCGGCCAGCACCGGCTGGTGCACGTCCGGGTCCACCGCGCTGTAGATGGGCACACACTCGCGGGCCCCGAGGTCCCGGTAGGCCAGCACCACCGGGTCTCCCCCGCCCTGCGTGAAGACGCGGTCATAGCGCGGCACGAGCGCCCGGAACGCATCCTCCGGGTTGCCCGCCATGCGCTCCAGGGTGACGGGAGCGTCCAGGTCCCAATACACCACCTGGGTGCGGCCGGACTTGAGCTCCAGCACGCGGGCGTCGAGCCAGTCGTCGCGGAAGCCCACGTTGCTGGCCTTCACCACCACGTCGGCGTCCCGGGCCTCCTCCAGACAGCGCTCCAGGCCGCCGGTGCCCTCCACCGAGTACACCACCACCGTCGCCCAGTCCGGGGCCACCGGCAGGTCGCGGCGGCGCTGACGCTCGGGGAGCGCCGGCTCGTAGAACGTAATCTGGTGGCCCCGCGCGTGGAGGGCCCGCAGCAGGCCGCGGTAGTACATGGCGGCTCCGTTCCACCAGGCGGAGACGAGGCTCGCGCCGAAGAAGGCGATCCGAAGTCCGTGGCTGCTCATGCGAAATCCTTTCCGACGCCCATCCAACAGTCGCCGCTCAGGTCGCCCGCGCCAGCTGGGGCTGGACGCACGGCGCCACCCCGGACGCGCGGTCCAGGTCGGCATAGACCGCAAGGTAGGCATCCGCCATGCGCTCTGGGGAGAACTCCAATGCACGTGTCCGTGCAAGGGTGGACATCCGGCTGCACAGCACCGGCTCCGACACCAGCCGGCGCAGGGCGCGCGCGAGCATGTCCGTGTCGTCGGGTGGAACGAAGACAGCCGCGTCCTCCCACACCTCGCGCAGGGAGGGGATGTCCCCCAACACCAGCGCACACCCGGCGAGCGCGGCCTCCAGCGCCGGCAGGCCAAAGGGCTCGTAGCGCGCGGGCAGCACGTAGATGGAGGCCCGGCCCATGTAACCGGCGAGCTCCGCGTGGGGCAGCCGCCCCAGCGTGCGCACATAGCGGGCGCGCACCTCACCGCCATCGGGGTGCTGGGAGTGTCCGGCCACGAGCACCGGCCAGTCCAGCCGGGGTGCCGCCGTCTCCAGCACCTCCAGGTTGCGCGCCTCGTCCCACAGCCGGCCCGTGGCGAGGATGAAGGGCTCGCGCACCGGGCCGGGCGGGAAGTCCTCGTGACGGCGCGCATGGGGGATGACGCTGGAGGAGCGCAGCGGCCCGTAGTGCCGCGACAGGGACGCCAGCAGATCCGCGGTGGGCGCCACCACATGGCCCGCGGCACGCAGCCCCCGCGTCACCGCCCAGCGGTAGCGCACGTCGCGCTCCAGCGCCGGCTCGCCCTTCACCGCCTCCCACCACGAGAGGGGACACTCGTGCGCCACCACCAGCGGCTTGTGGCGCCAGGGCAGCGCGCCGTGGCAGTAGCCGTTGAGGTGCACCGCGTCCGGCTGCAGGCGGGACTCCAGCTCCAGCAGCCACTCGCCCGCCGCCGCCACGTCCTCCCAGGCATCCTCCGGCCCTTCGGACCGCCAGGTGCTCTGCTCGATGGTGAGCCCCGGCACGCCCCGCACGTGGGCCCACTGGAGCGCGGTGAGGGGTGCGCCCTGGACGGCCAGCGTCACCTCCACGCCCCGGCGGCCCAGCGCACGGCACAGCTCCAGCGCGTACGTCCACACGCGGCCCGTGGTGCCGGCCGTCATGAGCACGCGGCGCACCTCCCCGGAGGCGCTCGGGCGCGCGGACACGGGGGCAGGCAGCGAGGAAAGTTCGCGCATGGGTATATGCGGTAACACACCTGTGACGTCCTGCCAGACGGCCCCCCCCTCATGAGTCCCCGCCGCTGAACGGATCGCCCCCCCCAATGCCGCCGGGTCAACGGATGCGCCGTGCGAAACCAGACAGGGGATCCAGTGCCATGAAAACGTCCTTGTCACCCCTCCGCGTGGCTCACGGATCGGCTCGCGGCACCCGCTCCCAGACGTCCGGACCGCCCTGTCCCTCCGCGGGGAAGCGGCGGACGAACCGCTCGCGCAACCACTGCTGGCTCCGCGCGGAGAGCTGCCAGGCGCCGCGCCACCCCACCACCACGTAACGGCAGCGCTCCAGCAGCGGGAGGATGGTGCGCTGGGAGGCGCTCGCGGAGAAGGCGGCCTGCGTGCTCGCGAAGTGCTCGCCCGAGCCGAGCGCGTCCTGGAGCATCAGCGCGTAGGCATCCACCAGCAGGGGCGCGCCGGGAAGCCGCGGGGGCAGCCGTCCCGCGGTGAGGCCCCAGGCGGGCTCGAAGGCGCAGACGGGCGCGTCCGCGGGCACCGACTGGCGCAGGTACCTGCCGAGCGCCGGCAGATCTGGCGCGCGCGCCCGGAGTCCCTCGCGCAGGTGCCTCGCGGAGACGAGCGGCACGGCCACGGCCAGCAGGACGGGCACGGCGCGCGCCCACCGCCAGCCCCGGGACGAGAGCCACCCGTGGAGCGCCGAGGCGCCGAGCCCCGCCAGCACCGCCTCGGAGGCGGCGAGGTGGGCGTTGTACTGGTTCCAGTAGCTCGGCGAGGCGAGGAACGCGGCCACGGTGAGGCCGTAGGCCACGGCGAAGAAGCGCTCGGTGGGGCGGGACGGATGGGAGGCGCGCATGGAGCGCACCATGGCCACCGCCAGCCCCAGCAGCGCGAGCCCCACGCCCACCAGCCGCCGCTCGTGGAGCATGTCGTGCAGCCGGGCAAGCCGGTGGGGCTCACCGTCCCCGGGGCGCAGGGACTGGAAGAGGAAGACGTCCTGGAGGAAGCGAGAGGGAGCGGCCGCGACGAAGGGCCCCACCAGGAGCAGCACGGTGGCGCCGGCCACGAGCGCGAGCCCGAGCTGGGAGCGCCACGCGGCGCGCGGGGAGCGGGACAGCAACGCGGCGGCGAGCCAGATTCCGCCCAGCACCTTCACCGAGATGGCGAGGCCGCAGAGCGCCCCGGCCCAGAGCCACGCGCGGGACGCACGGCCGTCCTCGGGTGAGCCGAGCCAGACATTCGCCATGGCCAGACAGGCGAGGTTGAGCACGGGCTCCAGGAAGGGGCCGCGCTCGACGACGACGAGCTCCGGATAGGTGGCGTAGACGAGCGCCGCCACGACACCGGCCACGGGCCCCCAGGCGCGCAGGGCGAGCCGTCCCACCAGGAAGACATTGAGGGCCCCCACCGCGGCGGCCAACCACCGGGCGAGAACGAAGCAGGTGGCGGCGTCCACCCCGGAGGCGAGCGCGGCCGCCGGGCTCCACAGCAGCAGCGAGCCCGGAGGGTGGACGAAGATGAAGTCCCGGTACGGCAGCACGCCCTGGAAGAGCAGCGCCGAGGCGGTGAAGTAGACGCCCTCGTCGTAGTCCACCGGGTAGCCGAAGGCGCCGTGCCGGTTGAAGAAGGGCAGGACGCGGAGCACCCACGCGCCCACCGCCAGCAGGGCCAGCGTCCACGACCAGGGCCGATTCCGGACGCCGTCCTCCAGGACTGGCGGTGACTGAGGGGGCGGGCTCATCGAAACGGGCGCGGAGGGTAACAGCCCGCGCCAGGGAGCCCAAGCAAAGCCCTCGCCCCGGGGGCTCGCTCAGTGGGAGAGGACCTCCAGGGCGCGCCGGTAGTAGACCTCGCGCTGCGCGAGCCCGTTGAAGCCTCCGTTGATGCGGCGGGTGATCTCCCGGAAGTCGCCCACGTCCGCGAGCGCGTTGAGGCCCCGGCTGGTCCAGAACCAGGCGGCGACGCGGAAGCCCACGTCGACATCGGCGGCCCGCTGGGGGTCGGCCTCCAGGTCGATGCCCAACGCCCGGCTGGCGGCCCGGTAGTTGGTGCGGCCCGTGAGCTGGATGGGGCCCCGGCCCTTGTAGCGCCTGCCATCTCCCGGCTTCGTGTTGCCCAGGTCATGGCGTCCCTCGTACGCCTCACCGGTGGCGAGCTCCTCGAAGAAGCGCAGCTCGGCGCTCTCATGGGCGAGCTGGGCGAGGAAGGCCGCCTGGCGCTGGGGGGTGAGGATGTCGGCCTCGACCATCGCCGCGTCGAGGTGGGGCAGACACTCGGCGGCCCGCCCTGGGAGCAGCCTGGGCATGATGGCCTGGAGCTGCTTCTCGTTGAGCCGCGAGCTGATGGGAACCTCGGGCGGCTCGCCCTCGACATGGACGCCGAGCGCGGTCCACGTTCGCGGTCCGACGATGCCATCGGCCGTCAGGCCCCTGGACTGCTGGAAGAGCTTCACCGCGGTCTCGGTCCTCGGGCCGAAGACACCGTCCGCCACGCCGGGATCGAAGCCGGCCTCCAGGAGCTTGCGTTGCAGGCCGGCGACCTCCGGGCCACGCGACTCCAGGCGCAGCTCCCGGGGCGTGGTGGAAGATCGAAGGGTGGACATGTCGAGAGAAGGCATCGGGAAGGCTCCACGTGGAAACGTCACTCCACGGTGGAGACGTGCCAGCGGATTCGTGAGCAGCCCCCGGGTCGGACGGGGCCGTGACATCCCCGCTCTACCAGCGAGCAACAGAGGAAACGGTTGGACGGGCTGCTGTGCGGCACGGAGAGTCGCCACGTGAAAACGACATCAGCCTGGAGGCGCATGGCGACAAGCCTCGGCATCCTCCTCGTCTCTTGCAGTGCGACCCGCGCCTCGCTTCCCACCACCACGAGCGCCCAGGAGCTTTCCCGCTCCGTGCTCGTCCTCGAGAAGACGCCGGACGGGCAGGTCACCCATTCATGGGAGCCCTTGAGCAGCTTCGATCTGTCGAAGTTGCCCTACCGGACAGGCGGCGGCACCGTGGAAGGCCCCATCGTCCGTGCGGCCTGGACTCGCGATTGCGACTGTGGGTGACCGGCAACGGGACGGACAACGAAGGGCGCAAGCAGGTCTTCGGCCGCTGGGACAAGGCGAAGCTGCCGGATGGACGGGAGGTGCCCGTGTGCTTCAACCTCATGAACCCGGATGGCACCTATGAGTCCGAGGTGGGGCCACCCGGCTACGCCCGGCTGCCGCGCCAGATGCCCGTGGTGGCCGTCAGGCGCTTCGTCTTCGAGGATTAGACTCCCGCGGTTTCCTAGGGAACGGCGGGACCCGCGACCTCGGACCCGCCGTCCCGGCCCTCGGGCGTGCGCTGCCGCTCGAGCCAGCCCTTGTACTCCGCCGACTCCAGGAAGGCCCTGGCCTCGGGTCCGTCCTCGATGCGTACCCGCATCAGACTCCCTCCCGCCTGGCGCTCCATCGACTCGAGCAGGCGCACCGCGCCCGCGTGGTCCGCCTCCTCGAGGGCCAGTCTCAACAATTCCACATGGGGCTCCAGCAGCGCCGGCTCCGCCTCGAGCACCTTCTGGAAGGAGCGCTTCGCCCCCTCCAGATCGTCCTGGTCCAACATCACCTGTCCCCTGACGTGGTGCAGGTAGGGGTCCCCAACCCTCGCGTCGAGCCGGTCGATCGCCGCCATCATCGCCGCGCTGTCTCCGAGCAGCAGCGGGTTGTCCAGCGCGAACAGGTCCAGCAGCGGATCCTTGGGGAAGGCCTTCTCGAAGACCACCAGCCCCAGCGCGTACTCCGCCTCGTCCAGCGACGCGAGCACCTCCAGGCGCAGGCGCTGAATGAACCGCTCCCCGCGCACCCGTGGCGCGAGCCGGTCCATCTCCTCCACGGCCTCCCGCCCCTGGTCCGCTCCGAGCAGGCGCTCGATGCGCCGCAGCCGCGGCAGCTCCTCCACCCAATCCCGCTCCGGGCCGCGCAGCCTCCGGGTGAGACACTGCCCCCGCTCGGCCGCGGCCAGCAGGTACACCCGCCACATCAACTCGCTGAGGCGCTCTCCTTCCCGGTATGGGAAGAGGTCGACGATGACGGCCTCGTTCCGGGCATCGCGGCCCAATTCGAACTCGAGGTAGTTCAACCCGGAGTCGGACAGGACGCGGAAGAGCGCGAGCGGCGTGCGCCCGCTCATGCGGACCTGGAGCAGCCGGACATGAAGGCCCTGCCCGCCCGTGCCCAACAACCGGCGGCCCAGAGGCCATCCGTTCGCGCGCGCGTCGCTGGCCAGGTCCTCGAGGAAGGCCCTCGAGACCGGCAGGCCCCGCGTCACACGCTGGAGCAACTGCTCTCCATCGAGCCGCGCATCCAGGGCGGCCGGGTTTCCGTCACGAAGTGCGGCTTCCACCTCCCGGGCCAACGACAGGAAGGCCGGGTCGACGGGGGAGGACATGCTGGAGGGAGGCGGGGGCGCCATGAACAGCAGCCAGAGCAGGGAGAGCATGCCCCATGGCCTATCACAGAAGATGACCGGGGAAGTAGCCCGGCCTCCGTGACTTCCGGGGTCATCCCACCGCGGGCTCCAGCAGGCGGAGGCGCCGCGCGCGCGCGTCACGCCTGCTGCTCAGGGTGTTCCGATGCCACCCTCGGCTCTGGCAGGAGACGATGCCACGAAGGATGCTGCTGCTGGTTCCGCTGCTCGTGAGGGAGACGGGTTGCCCGCATGCCTGGGGGCGAGGGGGAACCATCGACGAGGCCCTGGCCAAGGACATGCGGGACTACCGTCGGATCGGGGCTGCACGTTCGAGGAGGAGGCGTGGTGGGAGCAATGCGGCGAGGATTTCTGGAGCAGACCGGACCTCGAGCAGCAAGACTGTCCGCAGCAGTGTCGGCCTCCCAGGCAGAGGCAATGAGGACTTCCTCCGCGCCTGCTCGCTGCAAGGCAGCCGCAAGGAGGGCGAGCTCTGCGACGAGCTTCCCGCCCTTCTCGTGGACGGTTGTGAGAAGGGCCTCATCTGCTCGGGCTTCTGTGGTCGGCCCTGCCGTCTGGAGGAGCCGTCCAGTTGTCCCGAGGGGTACGTCTGCAAGGAGGGGGACCACGCCCCCTCCTGCGTGCCCACCTGCGAGGGCCGCGCCTGCCCCGCGGGCCAGAGGTGCGTGTCCCTGATGGGAGGGTATGGCTCCGTCTGCATGACGGTCTACGGCCAGGACTGTGAGCTGAATCCCTGTCCCCAGGGGATGTACTGCACCCGGAGTACCTACCCGACGACCCCGGGCAGAATCTGGATGCAGTGCCTGCGCCGGTGTGGCCGGAGTACACCGCCCTGCCCCGAGGACTCGGCCTGCGTCTTGTTCCAGTGCCGCCAGGCGTGCAACCCAGAGGGACCACCGGTCTGTGAGCCGGGCTTCGGGTGTGGGCGCGACCAACCTGGCCAGCCGTGGGTGTGCCTGCCGAGCACACGGCCCGAGTAGCAGCGCGCAGACGCAGGACGCATGAGAGGGGCCGGAACCCGGGGGCTCCGGCACCCTCTCACCGGCGCGTGACGTCCAGGGCGCTACTTCTTCGCGTCCTTGCCGGCTTCCTTCACCGCCGCGTCCGCGCCCGCGTCCGCCTTCGGCTTGCGGATGGGACAGGACACGATCGCCCCGTTCGGATCGATGGCGTCCTTGCCGGACTCCACCTTGAGCACCTTGCGGTCCTCGCCAATCACGAACGTGTAGCGGTTCGCCAGCTTCAACACCGGCGTCTTCACGTCATAGAGGTTCGTCAGCTTCGCGTCGGCGTCCGGGATGAACGGGAACTGCGCCTTCAGCGACTCCTTGAACTTCGCCAACGTCTCCTTGTCATCGGTACTGACGGCCAGGACCTGGCCGTGGAGCTTCTCGACTTCCGCGTAACGGTCGCGGTACGCCGAGAGCTCGCGGGTTCAACCACCTGTGAAGGCTTTGGGGAAGAAGGCCAGGATGACCGGGCCCTGCTTCACCATCTCCGACAGGGTGTACGACTTGCCGGCGGTGTCTTCCACCGTGAAGTCCGGCGCGACGTCCCCCACCTGGGGGGAGGCTCCCGCGAGGAAGCCCGCTACGAGCGTGGGAATGAGCATCCCCCGAGTTAACGGCTTCGCCGTTTCCAGCGCAACCAGGGGGCCCTACTTCTCGCTCATGCGGGCCCAGACCGCCGCGGCGGCCTCGCGCGCCTGCTCCGCCACCACCGAGGGGTTCACCGACAGGGGCCGGCGCGCCCACACCCGCCACACGCCGTCCACCATCACCGACTCGACGTGGCGCGAGCCCAGGCCGAACACCACGTGCCAGGCGAGGTTCTCCGCCGTGAGCGGGGTGGCCGGCAGGTAGTCCATGATGAGCAGGTCCGCCACCGCGCCGTCGCGCATCAGCCCCACCTGCAGCCCGAAGGCCTGCGAGGCCAGGCGCTGCCCGTTGGCCAGGTAGCGCAACACGTCGATGGGCTGGCCCGCGTCGCGCGAGCGCAACCACGCCGCCTGGGCCTCGGCGAACATGTCCGCGCTCACGCTGTCCGCGCCGAGCGTGGCCCGGTGGCCGAACTTCAGCGCCGGCGCGTAGCCCACCTCGGCCTCCATGTTCGAGCGCGGCGTGTGCGCCAGCCACGCGCCCGTGGGCAGCAACTGCGCCAGCTCGGGCCAGGCCAGGTGCCCCACGTGCGCCAGCAGCGCCTGCGGCGACAGCAGCCCGCCGTCCACCAGCCGCATCACCGGCGAGGAGCCATAGCGCTCCACCGACAGCTTCTCGTCCAGCGGGTCCTCCGCCAACGGCACGTGCAGCCCCGCGCCGGTGCTCTTCACGGCCTCGGCGATGCCGTCCAGGCCTTCCTTGCTCACGGTGAAGAGCGGGGCCGCGCCCACCTGCCCGCGCAGCCGCCCGCGCGCCTTGCGCGTGAAGGCCACCGTCTCCTCCAGGCCCTCCTCGCGCCCCAGTGCGCCGCGCCGGTCCGTCACCGCGTAGGCGAGCACCGCGCGCAGACCCACCTCGTGCAGCCCGCGCCCCACCCGCAGCAGCGAGCCCTGCACGGCCTTGGGCGAGGAGTGCAGATCGAAGAGCGAGGTGGTGCCGCACTGGAGGGCCTCGAGGCCCCCGGCGGTGGCGGCCACCTGCACCGCGTCCAGGTCCAGCGCGTCCTCGTAGCGCCAGCGCACCTTCTCGAGCAGCTCCTCGTAGCCCTCCAGCTTGGGCCGGGGCATGCCGCGCCCGAGGCTGGCGGAGAGGCGCTGGTGCGCGCTCACCAGGCCCGGGAAGACGAGCTTGCCCGAGAGCGCGATGACCTCGTCATCCGGGGCGGCTTGCAGCTCGGGGCCCCGGGCCACGATGCGCTCACCCTCGATGCGCAAGTCCACCCGCTCGACACACGCGGGTTCGAGCTCGACGACGATGCCACCTTTCAGGAGCGTACCCACCCGTCCCTCCGGTTTGTCCGAGACCATGAAGCCAGCGCGCCCCGCCCCCGGACGCCGACCGGGCGGCAGGTTAGCACTCCCTCCGCGTCATGGCGCGCCACAGCACGAAAAGGATCAACCCCCCGCGTCCGGTCCACAACGCGGTGCGCAACAGGTTGGTGACGACGAGCCGGCGCCAGACGTCCGGCTGGAAGCCCGACCGGAGGGACTCGTGCAGGGGCACCTGGAGGAAGAAGGTGGACAGCCACAGGGCGGCCACCAGGGCCAGGCCCACCCAGGGCACCAGCGGATTCACGGCGGGTGGGGGGTGGAGCGCCAGCCAGACGGCCGTGACGAGCTCCAGCACCATGGGCGGGCCCACCACCCAGGTGGTGAGGACCCCGTGCGCGGCGGCGTAGGGGACGAAGCCGTCCGCGCCTACCCGGGAGAACAGGGGGTAGTGCACCACCTGGACGAACCAGATGAGCCCCACCATGTAGAGCGTGGCCGCCGCATGGGCGAGCAGGACGAGCGGGGTGCTGGGCATGGGCAAGGGCTTACGGGACAGGCTCCTGAAGAACTTTTTCGGCAACCTGCCAGGGCGAGCCTCGATTGGTGACTCTCGTAGCAAATTTTTTGGGGGCTACAGAACGCCCATCCAAAATGCATCCATGGCCGAAGCAATGCCCCGACTCATTGCGCCCTCTCCGGTAAGTTCTCCCGAAGAGTCCATTAACCACCTCGAAGACTTGCTCGAGCGAAGCAACGTCCTGCTTCAGAAAGAGCCTACCGACGCAGAAATGGCGGCTTACCGAGAGTCACTGCGCCGCATCTTGGAGGAGGCATTCGAGGACGCAAATTGGTGGTCCCTAATTAGCGCAGTGGGGAGGTACTACCCCCATGAGGAGTACGACGAGAGCCAGCGCCAGCATTATGAGATTCGCGAGAAGAACGTACTTGTCACTGAGTGCATCAAGGACCTCAAGCGCGTTGCAGCCCGCCTATCAGCGATCCCTGCTCCGGCTGTAGCTTCAAGTCTTGAGACCCTGGAGAATATTCTCCGTCAGTTCCACCGAGTCGCGGCTCAGCTACGAAAGCGCCATGACGGCCGCAAGACACTGGTGATCAAGGACGAGTACGACGTGCAGGATCTCTTGCACGCGCTGCTTCTCATGCACTTCTCCGACATTCGCGAAGAGGAGCACGCGCCTAGTTTCGCTGGCGCGAGCCCACGCCTGGACTTTTTGCTTAGGAACGAAGAGATCGTCATTGAAGTGAAGAAGACCCGTCCGTCGCAGACCGTCAGGGGCCTATGTGACGAACTCATTGCGGATATTGCCCGGTATCAGGCTCACCCCAACTGCAAAACCCTGGTTTGCTTCATCTACGACCCAGAGGGACAGCTATCGAATGTGGCCGGACTCATCCACGACATTCAGAGCACGCCCTCAAAGATCCCAGTCCGCGTTCTCGTAGTTCCGGCAGGCTGAGCAACACCCCACCGTATTCCGCTTCGCTTCCGCGTGTTCCACCCGCGTAGGCGGGTAACGCATCAGGGCTCCGAAGTCCTATCGAGGCCCATCCTTAGCCGCCTGTATTGTGCAGCTCGGTCATCCGGAGTCTCTCCAAGACTGTAGTTGGGTCCGGTGAGTCCGGTTTTTTCGCTCCCCACAAGGGAGGCCTTGAACGGTAGCCCAGGGCACCAAATGGGCTCCATTGACAGGGAATCGCGAGGACAGAGAGCAGTTGTCGCTACTTCTGCTTGCTCCGGGTCTTCAGCGTCGATTCGGGAGAGAGGAGCCGCAGTTCCCAAGTCCGCAGATTCATTTTCAAAAGCGACAGGTACGACACCACTACAAGGAACGTATTCACCGCAGCGGGCTCCTTGAGGCTCTTGACGATGGACAAAGCCATCCCTGCAACGTCAATGACGCCCATACGAAACTCCTTGGCTAGGTAGAAATCCGGCCAACTACCGATCTGACAAAACCCAAAGCGGGAGCACGGGAGAGGCGACCGCTGTCCGATGAAGATGCGCCAGAAGAAGTGCCCCTATCCACCTCTCTTGAACAGCAACCAACGGTGCCTCACAACCGCAGGGCACAATTTACTCCCCCAGTGCTGGTTGTCAATGCGCTTTTTCAACCCTGTAAAAAGTAAATCGTCCCTAACTTCAGTTAGCTAGAGGTAGTCGCTGATATCCAAAGTAGTGGTTTTGTAAATTCACTCAACTTCACGGGTTGTCCGTAAAATTTACTTGGCCGTAAGAGCGAGCCCATCCACCCTTATCTGAGAGAACAGGGAGTAGTGCACCACCTGAACGAGCCAGATGAGCCCCACAATGTAGAGGGGTGGCCGTCGCGTGGGCGAGCGGGGTGCCGGTCATGAGGCTTGCGCGTCACCTTCTAGTGCAGGCCGAGCTCATGGTCCCAGTCATACAGCTTCTCGAGCAGATCCGACGTGCACGCACCGGACACACGCTCGAAGGCCAGAGGGTCGAGACTCGCGAGGCGCTCGCGCTGGAATGTGGGATCGGCCAAGGCGTCGCGGTGCTTCAGGTTGCGAGCGTACGCAAGAGCACGGGGCAGTTCCCGGAAGATGGCCTCGAGGCACTCCTCCCGCGTCGCTCGCGCCATGCGCTCCGCAGCCGTCTTCAAACGCGCATGCACCGAGGTGTCTCCCGCCGGGCACCACGCATCCAGGGCCCAGCCGCAGGAGGCCACCATTAGCTCCTCCAGGGTGAGCGCGGCCCCGAGCGTCTTGAAGAGGTAGCGCGCGGACTGGAGCGGCTCCCAGAAACGCAGCACCGCCTGGAGGCGCAGTGCCGTTCGCTCCGCGCTCCTCGGAGCATCCTGTGAGGTCGCGAAGTACAATGCCCCCCACGCATTCTCGCGGCAGAACGCCTCGTAGGGGTCATCCACCTGGAACGTGTTCTGCCAGTTGAGGGCCTCATACATACCGCTCATGACGTTCGAGAGCATGTACAGCCGCCAGGCCGGGCGCTCGTGCTGAAAGTCCGCAACTCCGTGTGTCAGCACCACTTCTCCGGGGGAGACCTCCAACATCTGACGGGGGGCGGAAAAGGCGCCGTCCTTCCGGTATTGCTCGCCGCACCGCAGGCCCTCCTTCTTCGAATTTTGGTGGACCGAAGAGTAAAGGCCACGCAGGAAGGACGGCAGTTGCAGCGAAGAAGGCTGTTTGGACGCCATGGGTCCGTCCTACCAAAACGGGTCACCATCGAGTGAGGTCACGCGGCCAGAAGCTGCGTCTCTCGCCCATGAGTACCTTGAGAGAGGCCATCCTCTTCACCATCACGCACCGTCCCGGAGCCTTCACCGCCGTGCCCGAAATGCGCTCCAATGCGGTCCAGGAGGTGCCTCCGGGCGCCGCTCCTCGTAGACTGCCCCCATCGTGGTCTCCGACAGCAGCAACGCGTCCTGGTTTGGCCGTTACCGTCTCAGCTCTCGCATCGCGACGGGTGGCATGGCCGAGGTGTATCTCGCGCGGCGCATCGAGGAGGACGGCTCGCGCGGTCCGGCGGTGGCGGTGAAGCGGCTGCTGCCCCACATGCTCACGGACCGCCGCATCGTCCAGATGTTCCTCAACGAGGCGCACATCACCGAGCAGATCCACCACCCCCACGTCATCTCCATCCTGGAGCTCGGCGTCGAGGGCAACGAGCCCTTCATCGTCATGGAGCTGCTCGAGGGCCGCTCCTTCGCCGAGCTGCGCCAGGAGGCCGCCGAGCACGGCCAGCACGTCCCGCTCGGCATCACCCTGCGCATCCTCGTGGACGCGTGCCGGGGACTCGATGCCGCCCACCGCGCCGTGGACCAGGAGGGCCGGCCGCTGCGCATCGTCCACCGCGACTTCACCCCGGACAACATCCACGTCGGCGTCAGCGGCACGGTGAAGGTCATCGACTTCGGCATCGCCCGCGCCGAGTCCATCGGCTCCGGCACCGAGCCCGGCACCCTCAAGGGCAAGTTCTTCTACATGTCGCCGGAGATGATCATCGGCGGCTCGGTGGACCACCGCGCCGACATCTTCGCCGCCGGCGTCATGCTCTACGAGCAGCTGTGCGGCCGCCGCCCCTTCACCGGCCCCACCACCGACGCCGTGCTCCAGCGCATCGCCGAGGGCCACCCCCGCCCTCCCACCGCGTTCGACCCCTCCGTGCCTCCGGAGCTGGATCGCATCTGCCTCATGGCGCTCGCGAGAGACCCCCACGAGCGCTTCGAGAGCCTCCAGGTCCTCATCGAGGCCATCGAGCACGTGGGCGGCGCCGCCGAGGTCGCCTCCCCCGAGCAGGTGGCCGCCTACGTGGAGGCGCTCTTCCCGCTCGACCGCGACCCCAAGCGCCAGGCCCTCCGCCGCGCCCGGCTCGCCGATCCTTCCCAGCCCGCCACCGGTGCCGCCCCGAGCGCGCCCGCGCGTCCCTCGGCCCCCTCCCGCACATCCGAGGAGCCCCACGCGGCCCCTCCCGCGAAGAAGCGCGGCCTCATGCCCGTGGTGGCCGTGCTCGGCGGACTGCTCGTGCTGGGCGGTGGCGCCGCGCTGCTGCTCCCGCGCCAGGGCCCGCCTCCCGCCGAGCGGCTCGCCGCCGCCGAGGCCACCACGGACCCCGATGCCCGCGTCTCCGCCCTGAAGGGCCTGGGCAAGGACGAGCGCGCCAACGCGGCCCAGCTCGCCCAGGCCGGTGCGCTGCTGCTCGCCGCGGGCATGCCCCAGGCGGCCCTGGACGTGGCCGAGGCCTTCGTCGAGCGCTTCCCCAAGGACGTCGAGTCCCACCTGCTCGCCGCGCGCGCCAGCACCGGGCTGAGCATGGGCCGCCGCGCCGAGCGCGCCATCGAGCAGGCCCGGGCGCTCGCCCCCGAGGACGTCCGCCCGCAGTTGGCCCTCGCCACGTTGCGCGAACGCCAGGGAGACCTGTCCGGCGCCGTCGCCGTCCTCGCCCAGGCGTACGAGAAGCACCCGCGCGATGCCGAGGTGGCACCGCGCTACGGCCTGCTGCTGTCGCACCAAGGGCAGCTCGACCAGGCCGCGGAGGTGCTCGGCGCATGGACGCGCCGCAACGAGGACGCGCGGGCGCTCGCGGAGCTGGGCTTCGTGCGCTACCGCCAGGAGAAGCTCGACGAGGCGGCGGCCCTGCTGCGGCGCGCGCTGCGCAAGGACAAGGAGCTGGCGCTCGCCCACTACTACCTGGGGGCAGTCCTCTTCCGGCAGGACAACATCTCCGGCGCCGAGCGGGCCTACCGCGAGGCGGACCGGCTCGAGCCCCAGGAGCCGCGCGCCCTCGCCGCCCTCTGTCAGGTGCTCGCCCATGCGGGCCGGGTGAACGATGTGGACGCGCTCAAGCGTTCACTGGCGGCTCGATTCCCGGAGAAGGCGAAGTCGCTTGCTGCCGAGTGCGCACCGGCTCCTTAGAGCTTGGCGCCATGACCCCTCGCCCTTCCCTGCTGAACGCCCTTGGCGCCGCCGCGCTGCTGTTCACGGCGGCGTGTCCCGGCCGCACCGCTGGACCCGAACCCACGCCTCCTCCCCAGGTCCCCGACTCCGGTCCACCCGCCGCGCCCGCCCCCGCGCCGCTTCCCGAGCGCACCTCCTGCAGCGGGCTCACCGTGGGCCCCGGCACCTACAACTGGACCCTGACGCATGAGGGGCGCACCCGCTTCTTCCACGTCTTCGTCCCCCAGAGCTACGACCCGGCGAGGCCCACGCCCGCGGTGCTCTCCTTCCATGGCTACAGCTCCGACGAGCAGGAGCAGGAGGACCTGAGCGAGCTGTCCTCGCTGGCCGAGGCCCGGGGCTTCATCGCGGTGTATCCCCGCGGGCTGAACCAGAACGAGCTCGCCGGCACCACGGACCCCCAGGCCGAGGACACGCGGAGTTGGAACGCGGGCGTGTGCTGTGGCCCGGCGGTGCTCTCCACCCCGCGCGTGGACGACGTGGCCTTCGTGGACGCGATGCTCGCGGACCTGGACACGCGCCTGTGCCTGGACACCAAGCGCATCTACGCCACGGGCCTGTCCAACGGCGGCTTCTTCTCCTACCGGCTCGCCTGCGAGCGCGCGGGGCAGATCGCCGCCATCGCGCCCGTCGCCGGCATGGCGGGCTTCGAGCCGTGCTCACCCGTGCGCCCCGTCTCGGTGATGCACTTCCACGGCACCGATGACCAGGTCATCCGCTACGAGGGCGGCACCATCCCCTTCCTCGGCGGGCCCTACCGCTCCGCGCAGGACTCGGTGGCGCGCTGGGCCAACCTCAACGTGTGTCTCGACGGCGCCATCACCACGTACGACCAGGGCGACAGCTCCTGCAGCACGCTCACCAACTGCCGCCAGGGCACCGCCGTCACGCTCTGCACCGTGCAGGGCGGTGGCCACACCTGGCCCGGGGGCCTCATTCCGCCCGAGGCCGGCCTCGGCAACACCACGCAGGACCTCGACGCGACCGAGCAGATGTGGCTCTTCTTCCAGGCCCACCCGCGGCCCTGAGCACGGCCCGCCGGACTCCGGGCGATGGTGCCCGCGGCGGAAGGCCTGGCCGCCCCGGGTGCCTTGCCCGGCCGATGGGGGACCTCCAGCGTTGGAGATGAACAGTCTCACGCGGGAGGGCTTCATCATGTCCACGAAGGCCGAGCGGTACCGGAGTCCCTGGCTCCCCTGGCTCCCCTCCCTGCTGGTGCTCTGGGCCCTGGTGCCCGGCATGGCCTCGGCCGCCGAGGTCCGCAGCGGAGACGTGGTGAAGGTGGGCCCCCAGGAGGTCATCGACGAGGACCTCTATGCCTTCGGCCGTACCGTGAACATCCAGGGCACCGTCCGGGGCGACCTCGTCGTCATGGGGGAGCAGGTGGACATCTCCGGCACCGTCGAGGGGGACGTGATGTCCGCCGCCTCGAACAGCCGGATCTCCAGCCCGGTGCGCGGCAGCCTCCGGGCCGCGGGCGGCGAGCTGTCCGTGAGCGCGCCCGTGGGCGAGGACGCGATGCTGGCCGCCGGCAACCTGCGGCTCACCCCCGAGGCCCAGGTGGGGAGGGACCTCTACCTCGCCTCCGGGGATGCCCGCGTCTACGCGCCGGTGCTGGGCGAGCTGCGGGCCGCTGCGGGGACGCTCACGCTGGCGGCCCCGGTGGGCCAGGACGCGCACGCGGAGGCGGGCACGCTGCGGCTCACCAACGAGGCCCGCGTCAACGGCAACCTGAGCTACCGCAGTGACAAGGACGCGCAGATCGCCTCGGGCGCCGTCGTGGCGGGCTCGGTGGAGCATCTCGCCGCCCGGCACGCCGCGGCGGGCCGAGGCCCCTTGCTGGGCGTCTACTTCTGGCTGCGCTCGCTCGTGGGGCTGTTCGCGCTGGGGCTGCTGTTCGCCCTGCTCGCGCCCCGGTTCGCGCGCCGGGTGACGGCTATGCTGCGCCAGCGGCCCCTGCCGAGCCTGGGCTGGGGAGCGGCGCTCTTCGTGAGCATCCCGCTGCTCGCCGGCCTCGTCTTCCTCGTGGGCATGCTGCTCGGCGGCTGGTGGCTCGGCCTCTTCATCCTCGCCCTCTACGCCTTCGCCATCGCCCTGTCCTTCCCGGTGGTGGGCCTGTTCCTCGGCCGGTGGCTGCTCGAGCGCTTCCACAAGACGGGGGCCCACCTCGCCGTGGCGCTGCTGCTGGGGCTGGTGCTGCTGACGCTGGCGGGGCGTGTGCCCATCCTGGGGGCGCTCGTCGCGCTGGCCACCATCCTCTTCGGACTGGGGGCGCTGCTGCTCAGCGTGGTGAGGGGCCGCGAGCCAGCCGGGGCTCCGGTGTGAGCGCTCCGGGGCGCGCCCTCATCATCAACGCCGACGACCTGGGGTACGACCCGGCCGTCACCCGGGGCATCCTCCGCGCCATGCACGAGGGCATCGTCTCATCGGCCACGTTGATGGTGAACACGCCCTACTCCGAGGCCGCCGCCCACGAGGCCCGGGGCCTGTCCATCGGCCTGCACTTCAACCTCTCCCGCGGCCTCCCCGTCTGGGCCGCCTTCCCCGTCGAGGCCCTCCAGGGCGGGGCCTTCTCGGAGCCGCTCGTCCCGCGCCTGACGCCGGACGTGGTGGAGGCGGAGGCGCTCGCCCAGTTGGAGCGGCTGGACGTGCTGCTCGGCCAGCCGGCCACGCACGTGGACGTGCACAAGCACCTGCACCAGCACCCCGGAGTCTTCGAGGGCCTGGTGCGTGCCGCCCGCGCGCTCCGGCTGCCCGTGCGCTCCACCAGCCCGGACATGCGCAGCGCGCTGCGCGTGCACGGCGTGCGCACCAACGACCACTTCCTCGGGGACGCGGGCGCGGAGGCCTGGTGGACGCTGGAGCGGCTGGAGGAGTACCTCGCCTCGCTGCCCGAGGAGGGCGTCACCGAGCTGAGGTGCCACCCGGGCTACCCACCCGAGACAGTGAGGAGCCGCCATGCCCGGCAGCGCGAGGTGGAGCTGGCCACCTTCCTCCACCCGCGGGCCCGGCTGACGCTCACGCGGCTCGGGGTGAAGCCCACCGACTTCCGCGTCCTCACGCGGCCCGGGTAGGCCTGGCGGAAACGCATCCCGCGGCCGTGTCATCCCGGTGTCATTCCCGTGACAGGCCTCGCTCCCCCGGTGCGGTGACGCGCGGCGAGCACGTCCCCGGCGGACGCCTCGCCCTCGGCCCCGTAGCGCAGCAGCCCGAGCAGTTGCTCGGTGGAGAGCGCCGCCGCCCCGTCCGCCTCGGACAGCAGGCTGTTGGCCAGGTCGCGCTTCTCCTCGTGCAGCGCGAGGATGGCCTCCTCGATGGTGCCCTCGGAGATGAGGCGCGTCACCGTGACGGGCTTCGTCTGGCCGATGCGGTGCGCCCGGTCCGTGGCCTGGTCCTCCACCGCCGGGTTCCACCAGGGGTCCAGGTGCAGCACGTGGTCCGCCGCCGTGAGGTTGAGGCCCGTGCCCCCCGCCTTGAGTGAGATGAGGAAGACGTCCCCCTCGCCCCGCTGGAAGGCCGCCACCTGCACCTCCCGCTCGGCCGCGGGCGTCTGTCCATCCAGGTACCGCAGCGTCACGCCCCGCGCCTCCAGCGCCTCGCGCACCAGCGCCAGGTGCTTGACGAACTGGCTGAAGACGAGCGCCCGGCCGCCCCCGGCGCGCACGGCCTCCACCACCTCCAGGAGGCGCTCCAGCTTCGAGGACGCCAACGGCGAGTCCGCATCCACCAGCCTCGGGTGGCAGGCCGCCAGCCGCAACCGGGTGAGCGCCGCCAGCACCTCGAAGCGCTTCTTCGGGCCCCGCGCGTCCGCCAGCCGTGCCAGCGCCGCCAGCCGCGTGTCCTCGTACAGCCGCCGCTCGCCCTCGGAGAGGGTGATGGGCACCACCGTCTCCACGCGGGGTGGCAGCTCGCGGGCCACCTCCCCCTTGGTGCGCCGCAGCAGGAAGGGCCGCACCACCCGCGCCAGCGCCGCGCGTGCCTCCGGGTCCTTCGTCCGCTCGATGGGCCCGGCGAAGCGCGTGCGGAAGGACTCGCGGCTGCCCAGGAGCCCCGGGAAGACGAGCCGGTAGAGGCTCCACAGCTCCGACAGCCGGTTCTCCACCGGCGTGCCCGAGAGGGCGATGCGCGCCTCGGCCTTCAGCGCCCGCACCGCCTTCGCCCGCGCCGTGTCCGGGTTCTTCACCGCCTGGGCCTCGTCCAGCACCAGCGTGGCGAAGGACACCTCGGCGAAGCGCGCGGCCTCGCGCATGAGCAGCGTGTAGCTCACCACCACCACGTCGCCCGCGCCCAGGCCGGAGAGCAGCTCCTCGCGCTCGGCCCCGCCGTAGGCGTGCACTTTCAGCGAGGGAGCGAAGCGCGCCGCCTCGCGCACCCAGTTGAAGCATACCGAGGTGGGCGCCACCACCAGCGCCGGGCCCGCCTCCGCGCGGTGCAGCAGCAGCGCGAGCGTCTGCAGCGTCTTGCCCAGCCCCATGTCGTCCGCGAGGCACCCGCCCCCGCCCCAGGCCGCCAGCCGCGCCATCCAGACGAAGCCCTCGCGCTGGTAGTCGCGCAGCCGGGCCTTCAGGCTCGCGGGCACGGGCACCTTCATCCGCTGGGCCTCGCGGATGCGTCCGGCCAGCTGGCGCCAGTCCGGTGGGGCCTCCACCTGGGCCCCGGCTTCGGCCAGCCCGTCCAGCGCGGCGGCCGCCGCCGCGCTCACCTCCCACTTTCCATGCGAGGGATGCGCCACGTCCGCCAGGGGCGCGAGCTGCTCGCGCAGCGCCTCGGTGAGCCGCATCCACCGCCCCGGCGCCAGCGTCACGTAGCGGTGCCCGCGCCGCAGCGCGTCCAGCAGCAGGGCCAGCTCCACGCGCTCCCCTTCCAGCTCCACGCCGCCGCGCACGCCGAACCAGTCGTGCTCCCGGTGCACCTCCACCTTCAAGCCCCGCGCATCCGGCGAGCGCACCATGCTCCACGGCCGCTCCTCCCACTCCACGCGCAGCGAGGGGCCCGTCAGGGGCTCCAACCGCTCGAGCAGGCCGAGCGCCGCCTCCGGGCCCTCCAGGGTGAAGTGGCCGTGCGCCTCCACCGGCAGCCCCAGCCGCTCCAGCAGCGCGGCCGCCTCGGCGCGCTCGGCCTCCAGCTTCCTGCGCGCCCGCACCCGCTCACCGCCCCGCAGGCCCCGGACGACGTCGTCGCCCTCGCCCGCCACCAGCGGCGGAGCCTCGGGCAGGGGCCGGACGAGCAGCGCGCCTTCCAATGTCTCCCCACCCGTGGGCCGCAGGCGCAACAACAGTCCGGGCACGGCCGGGACCTCGCGCGCCTCCATGGACGGGGGAAGGGAGACAGGAACAGCCGACTCCACCCCGCCGAGCCGCCGCAGCAGCTCCGCGCGCGCCGAGCCGGGCAACCGCCCCCCGTACTCCACCACCGGCCCCAACACCGCCAGCGCCTCGGGCGAGGCGGACACCAGCGTCACCCGGGGCTGCTCCTGCTCCACGTACAGCCAGGGCTGCGGGGCGCGCCCCGCCATCAGCCGCTGCAGGACGCCCGGGGGCACCGGCTCTCCTCCGACGGTGGGGCGCACCCGGAGCCCCTCCCCCTCCTCGCCCTCCTCGATGGTGAAGCCGAGCGGCGCGGAGCGCACCCGCAGCGGCGTCTCCGGCTTCGTCTCGAGCACCAGCCGGGGGTGGTGCTCCAGCAACTTCAGCGTCTGGACGAGCACCCGCAGGCGATCTCCCGCCTCATGCATCCGCGACACGAGGCGGCACAGCTCGAAGGCCTCCACCTCCTCGGGGGAGACGAGCGCGGCCCGGGCCTCGGCCTCGTCGCGCAGGGCCACCTGCGTTCCCTTGGACAGGCCACCACGCTTCAACGGCCGGTGGAGGTAGGGCCGCAAGCGAGGCTCCCCCTCGCCGACACCCTCCAGGCGGAAGCTGACCTGGGCGGTGGTGGAAGCGGACTCCTGACGGGCCCGGAGCCCGAGCGCCACCTTGTCCATGGCGGCCAGCAGCTCGCGGCCGGGCGCCACGAAGAGCCGCTCGGCGAGCCGCGCGTTCTCCACCGCCCGCCGCGAATCCCCGAGCGCGGCGAGCAGCACGTCGAGCGCGGTGAGGGCGTGAATGCAGCGCGCCGGCCCCCGCGGCGCACACGTCGAGCACGTGAGGGCGCGCTCCTCGCCTTCGAGGAGCTGGGGAAGCGCCACCCGCACACACCGGTGATGGGCGTGCTCCGAAAGGTGATACGTGCCGGAGAGCCCATACCCGGCCTCGTGGACGTGCGCGACCGGACGATTCTCCGGAAAGCGGAGCATCCGCTCGTTGCCGGGCAGGAGGCGGGGAACGGCGTGCTCGCGGACCCGGGCCCGCTCCCGCTGGAGCAGCTGCACGAGGGGCTCGAGCCGCGCATCCGTGGGGCGCGCAAACCCGCGGCGGGTCCGCTCCTGCTCCAGCCCCAGGCTCACACGATGGGCCTCGACGCGGGCCCGGAGCCACGCGGCCCGCATGTAGAGGTCCCGCTCCTTCTCGGACCAGTCCTCGGGCAGCGGCCGCGAGCCGTCCAGCACGGAGGCGACCGAGCACCCCTCCAGGAGGTAGAGCCGGTGGGACAGGGAGAACCCCCGCGGCAGGAGCGTGTCCAGCTCCGAGACGGGAACGGAGCGCAGATGGGAGACATGATGTGCCTCCAGCCAGGCCGTTACCTCCTCGGGAGTGGCCGGTGGGAGCTCCTCCTGACCGGCGGGAGAATCCACCTCCTGCGCGGGGTGGAGGGCCGCGAGGACGGCCAGCCCGAGCGCCACCCCGTGCTGACAGATGACGGTGGACTCGAAGCGGGAGCACGGACAGTTGCCGAGCAGCCCCTGCTCGTTCGCGGAGACCGACACCGGGAGACAACCCCCACCCCGGCTGCGGACCTCTCCGTGCAGCACCTCCGGTACGGCGAACCAGGAGCGCACCTTCCCCCTGGCGGCCAGCCCCGCTCCCCGGGAGAAGACGTCATCGCCCGCGAGCACTTGGAGCTGCTCCCGGGTGAGCCAGTGACGCAGCCACTTGCCGGACAGGGCGGGGGGCGACTTTCGAGGTAATGCCTTCGGCATGACCTGCAAGATAACGTCGGAAGGCGTACGTGTCCGCATCCACGTTCGCGGACTCGCGAACGCCGGGCATGCGGCCAGGAGAGCGAAAGGAGGCACTGCGTCCCGGCCATCGGCCAGGACCGGGCGGGTCCGGGACACCGTGAGGCGCTCCTCCGGACCCGCGCGGGTACCGCGGGGACTACGGACTAGCCGTTCACCTTCTTCCACGAGGGCCGGGTGCTGAGGCGCTGCCACCACGACTTCACATGCGGGCGCTCGGTGATGAGGGTGCCGTGGGGGGTGGCCGAGAGGTACTGCAGGTAGGGCATCCAGGAGATGTCCGCGAGGGAGAACCTGTCGCCCGCGAGGTAGGCCTGGGACATGAGGGCCCGGTCGACGACGTCGAGCGCCTTGGCCGTTCCATCACGGCCCTTGTTCACCTTGTCCATGTCGGGCTTCCCCCCGCTCATGGGCTTGAAGAACATCTCCATGATGATGGCCATGCTGCTGGGAGAGAAATAGGACTGCTCGACGCTCAGCCACTGCTCCATCCGGCCGAGCGAGGGCAGATCACTCGGGGTCAGCTTCTCGCCCGGCAGCTTCGCGTCGAGGTAGCGGATGATGGCGCGCGACTCGTACATGGTGAAGCCGTCATCCTCGAAGAAGGGGATGACGCCGAAGGGGTGCTTCGCCGTGTACTGGGGCGCCTTGTGCTCGCCCTTCGTCAAATCCACCATCACGAACTCGGCCTGGTGGCCCTTCTCGGCGAGCGTGGTGAGCACCTTGCGGGTGCAGGTGCTGAACGGATGACCGTAGACCTTCATGGACGTGCCTCCTGGGGGTTGAAGCGGCGCGAAGCTATAAGAAGCACCCGGGGGTTGCGCTAGCCTTCCGTGCCATGGACCGGAAGCGCACACTCGGGTGGCTCGTCGTCGTGCTGGTGCTGGTGGGAGCCCTGTTGCTCCTCCTCCGGGGACGCGGCGGAGAACGGGAGCCCCAGGCCCCGCGGCCCACGGCCGCCGTGGAACCGACGCCCGCGCCCGCCCGCCCCGCGACGGACACGTCACCCAAGCCGGAGCCCGCCCACGCTGCGACGGCCCTGCCCACGCGCCTGGTGCCCGCCACCCGGGCCGAGGACTCGGCCGAGCCGCACGGGGCCTTCGAGGGGCGCGTCATCTCGGCCACCACGGGAGAGGGCGTGGAAGGCGCCGAGCTGACCTTCGCGGGGCCAGGAGGCGCCACGTCCGCGCGCACGGATGCGAGTGGACGCTTCCGCTTCGTTCCGTACAGGGCGGGCACGTGGCAGCTCGCGGTGGTGACGGCGCGGGGGTACCTGCCCTTCGGTCCCGAGTGGGGGCAGAGCCCCATCCGCTTCACGGCGGTGCCGGGCCAGCGCATCTCGGACATCGTGCTCGCCCTGACGGCCGAGGTGGAGCTGGTGGGGCGGGTGGAGGGCCCGGACGGGCAGCCCGTGGCCGGAGCGCAGGTGCGGATGCTGACGGGCCGCGGTGGGGAGTCGGTGCTCTTCCCCACGCCTGAGCGCTCCACGTCGGATGCGCGCGGGGAGTTCCGCTTCCACGCGCCCGAGGGAGCCGTCGTGGAGGCACGCCACCCGGCGCACACCTCCGCCCGGGCCGAGGTGACACCCTCGGCCGTGCTGGCACGCCGGCTGGTGTTGAAGCTGGGCAAGCGCGAGGGCAGCGAAGCCGCGCCGCCCCTGGGCGAGTCGCTGGCGGGGCGCGTGGTGGACGAAGGCGGGACGGCGGTGGCAGGGGCGTTGGTGTCGGTCGTGTCCGCCGCGAGCGCGTGGCCCAAGAGGTACGGAGACGAGCTCGGCTACGAGACGGTGACGGACGCGGAGGGACGCTTCGCGGTCGAGGGCCTGGAGCCGGGGAGCTACGACGTCGCGGCGCGGCTGATGGGGCAGGCGCCCGGAGAGCTGAGGGATGTGGCGGCGGGGAGGATGGACCTGGTGCTGACGCTCGGACAGGGGGCGAGGCTGGTGGGCACGGTGCGTGACGCGGCCACGGGCAAGCCCATGCCCTCCTTCACCCTGGCGGTGTTCAAGAAGCGGGGCCCGCTGCAGCGGGACGGCTTCGCGCAGCTCTCGTTCATCGACGCGCAGGGCCACTACGAGCTGGCCGGAGTACCCGCCGGGAGCTACGTGGTGGAGGTGGCCGCGCACGGCTACGCCCCGTCGGAGGTGAGCGTGGAGGTGCCGCGAGGAGCCTCGGGGCCGGTGACGGCGGACGTATCGCTCGGACGGGGGGCGAAGATGACGGGGCGCGTGGTGGAGGAGGGCTCGGGCCTTGCGCTGGAGCGTGCGCGCGTCGCCGTCGAGGGCGTGGGCACGGGGCAAGGCGCGCTGTCCGTGCGCTACGACGCCCTGACGGACGCCCAGGGCGGGTTCACCCTCGATGGGCTGCCGACGGGCCAGATGACGCTGTACGTGTCCGCCGAGGGGCATCACAGCCGCCTCATCTCGGGCATCGGCGTGAGCCCCGAGACCACGCCGCCCCAGTTGCTCGAGTTGAGGAAGACGGAGGAAGGCGAGGAGCCACAGTTGGACATGGTGGGCATCGGGGCGGTGCTGGCGGCGCGAGACGACGCGCTGGTGGTGGGCCAGGTGTTTCCGGGAGGAGGCGCGGCGGAGGCGGGGCTGGTGACGGGAGACGGCATCGTGCGCATCGACGGGCGGCCGGTAGTGGAGCTCGGCTTCACGAACGCCATCCAGAGCATCCGTGGCGCCGAGGGCAGCCGGTTGGTGCTCGGGGTGCGCAAGGCATCAGCGGCGGGTACGGAAGGGAGCCCCGCGCCCATCGTGGACATCACCGTGACGCGGCGGCGCGTCCGGCGGTAGTGCACTCAACAGAAGTCGGGCTCGATGGGGTGTGCCCTCCAACGGAGTGCTACCGTTCTCACCTGCTCGCAGCATGCCAGGGGGAGAAATGAAACAAGTGGTTTTGCTGATGACCATGGCACTGGTCAACTTCGGGTGTGCGCACACGCGGCAACCGGAACGCAGAATCTACGTCATTTCCGAGGAGGGAGGAGGCATCGGCGGCTCTGGTGGCCATGATTGCGATGAAGAGCACATCCAGTGCTTCGACAGGTGTTGGAACAGGACTCCTCCAATTTCGAGCATCAAGAAGGGCTCTGGCCCGCACAATGAGTACTGCACGAAGATTTGCCGCGAACAATACATGGAGTGCATCGAGGAGCAGGAGCAGGCCGAGCGAGAGAAGAAAAGCAAGAAGCTGCACTTCTCGAACATTGATGCCGCGCTCGACTGGCTCGGAAATCACAAGACCGAAATCGCAATGGGAACGGTCGTCGTCGTCGCGGGTGTTGCCTTCGTCGTTGCAACTGGCGGTTCTGGCGCGTTGATTCTGGCACCCCTCGCGCTCTGAACCGGGGAAAGGACCTGGTGGTGAAATGACAATCATTCCTGATTTCGACTTGGACGACACCCTTAGAACCCTGGACTCCGCGAGCAAGAAATTCCAAGAGGGCTCAAAAGAGGAAAAGACAATCCAGCTTGCTGCGATTTCGCTACTTTACGTCCTCCACATCGGGAAAACGAAGGACTTCCAAAAGTATTACCAAGACATCCGTGATCCCTCCTACCAAATCAAAGTGTCTCATTCGTTTTCGACACAAGAAGAGGCAGACGGATGGCTCTCCAGTGGAAATGCCACCGATGGCGAACGTGTGAAGATCGCCGGTCAGGGCTTTCAAGTCATTCAACTCCCAAAGGGACTGAGATTCCTTCGAGCCCCCCTGCCAGAAGAGTTGAGTCATCCAGACACGAAGTAGGCAGGCCTGGTGACTTACAATTCGAACACCGGTTATTCCTGCTCGACGAGCTGGCCCGCCGGGATTTTCAGCGGAGACGGGCCCGCGCCACCGGGCACGAGCTGGCGCGACGCGCCGATCAGAGCCCCTAATCCGAGACGGCGGAAGACGGCCTCCATGCGCGGCTCGAGGTCGACATAGGAATCCAGCACCAGCGCGAGCTTGGCGGCCACGGTGCGATGCTGGTTCGCCAGTTCCACCAGGCGCGCGGGCTGCGTGAAGACCGTCTCCGCATAGGTGTTGAAGTCGTTCTCGGCGGAGGTCGCGCTATAGGCCGACAGGAAGTCCGTCTCCGGTGGAGGCGGCGGCGCATCGGCGAGGTCGAGCGCGCGGCCGGTCGACTCGGCGAAAGCCTGTCCGGGCGGCAGCAGCGTCGCCCATCGCCCGGGCAGGGTGACCGCGCGGGCCCAGACGATGGAACTGAACTCGTGATGGATGCCGAGCTCGCTGGTCAGCTCGATGGTCGCCTGCCCGCGCTCCGCTGGCGCCGCGAGGACGATCCAGTCCTGACCTGGAACGTAGGCACCACCCGCCGGACGCCCCTCGAACGTGAGGGAACCGCACACGAAGATCGTGGCGCAATGGCGTCCGTAGAAGCCTTCGGGATAGGCGCCGAGCGCCCGCTCGATGCCGTCCAGGGCCCAGGGCAGAACCGCGGGCTCGACCGCCGTCACGATGCCATCGGGGATCTCCGGCAAGGGCGCCGCACGGCCACTCGCCTCATCAGCCGGCAGGCCATGCAGCACGATTCGCACACCATGGCGGCGGGCGACCTCCTCCGCGCGGCGACGCACCACGTTGGGATCAACCCGCGGCCCGCCACGGAACAGCGCCAGCCCGCCCAGCACCATCGCGAGGCCGCCGCCCGCGAGCACGACACGCCGGCTGAGACGCTCACGAGACATCAGTGGGCTCCGACGGCACGCAACTGACCCGCCGCGGGCATAGAGGCAAACAAAGGCCCGGTCCCAGAAAGCACGCCGGGCTCCAAAAGGTCAGAATCCCTGCTCACCCGAACGCGCAGTCCTTGCCCTTCGTCGGCAGCGCGGAGTCCTCCCGGGTGAGGTACGTGTCGACGGCCTTCGCTGCCTCGCGTCCGTCCGCCAGCGCCCAGACGATGAGGCTCGCCCCGCGGCTCGCGTCACCCGCGCAGAACACGCCGTCCACCGACGTGGCGAAGCGCGCATCCACCTGCACGTTACCTCGCGGCGTGAGCTTCATGCCCAGCTGCTCGGCGAGCAGCCCGGTGTCCGGCCCCGTGAAGCCCATGGCCAGCACCAGCAGGTCCACCTCGTAGATCGTCTCGGAGCCGGGCACCTCCACCAGCCGGGGCGCGCCTCCTGCCTCCCGCTGCACCTCCACCCGCACCGCGTGCAGCGCCTGCAGCCGCCCGTCCGCGCCCACGAGCTGCTTCGTCATCAGCCCGAACTCGCGCGCCCCACCCTCCTCCTGGCTCGACGAGGTGCGGAAGATGAGCGGCCAGCGCGGCCACGGGTTGCCCTCGGCGCGCAGCTTCGGCGGAGCCGGCATCAGCTCCACCTGCGTCACGCTCGCCGCACCCTGGCGCAGCGCCGTGCCCAGGCAGTCCGAGCCCGTGTCACCACCACCGAGAATCAGCACCCGCCGGCCCGCCGCGTTCAACCGGGGCTCGAGCGTGGCCAGCCCCGACACCACCCGGTTCTGGTGCTCCAGGTACTCCATGGCCGGCACCACGCCGGACAGCTCGCGCCCGGGCGCCTCGAGCTCCCGCGCCTTCCTCGCGCCCATGGCCAGCACCACCGCGTCGTACTGCTCCCGCAGCGCGGCGAAACCCGGCTCGTGGCCCACGTCCACGCCGCAGCGGAACTCCACACCCTCGGCCTCCAGCAGCTTCAGCCGCCGGTCCAGCACGGACTTCTCCAGCTTGAAGTCCGGAATCCCGTAGCGCAGCAAGCCCCCGGGCCGGTCATCCCGCTCGTATACGGTGACGCGGTGCCCCGCCTGGTTGAGCTGCGCCGCCGCTGCCAGCCCCGCGGGCCCCGAGCCCACCACCGCCACGCGCTTGCCCGTACGGCTCGCCGGAGGACGGGCTCGCACCCAACCCTCGGCGAAGGCGCGCTCGATGATCTCCTTCTCCATCTGCTCGATGGTCACCGCGTCCTGGTTGATGCCGAGGACGCACGCGGCCTCGCAGGGTGCCGGGCACAGCCGTCCGGTGAGCTCGGGGAAGTTGTTGGTGGCGCTCAGCGCGAGGAAGGCCTCCTTCCACTTGCCCCGGTACACCGCGTCGTTGAAGTCCGGGATGGGATTGCCCAGCGGGCACCCCTGCTGACAGAAGGGCACGCCACAATCCATGCAGCGCCCCGCCTGCCGCTTCGCCTCCTCGTCGGACAGTGGCAGGACGAACTCGCGCGAGTCCCCCACGCGCTCGGACTTCTCCCGCTTGGGGGCGGGCACGCGCTGCCACTCCATGAAGCCAGTCGTCTTTCCCATGGCTCAGCCCTCCCCTCCCACGACCTGGAGCCGCGGCAGCGTGGCCGGAGGCGGTTTGCGGGCCGCCCGGCGCGCCTGGAGCACGCGCTTGTAGTCGGTGGGCATCACCTTCACGAACTGCGGCACCATCCGCTCCCAGTTGTCGAGCACCCGCTGCGCCAGCTTGCTGGCCGTGTGGTGCAGGTGCCGTTCAATCATCCCGTGCACGAGCCAGATTTCGGACTCGTCCACCAGCGACTCCAGCTCCACCATCTCCAGGTTGCAGCGCTCACGGAAGGAGCGCTCGCGGTCGAGCACGAAGGCCATGCCCCCGCTCATGCCCGCGGCGAAGTTGCGCCCGGTGGGCCCGAGCACCACCACCGCGCCGCCCGTCATGTACTCGCAGCCGTGGTCGCCCACGCCCTCGACGACGGCCTGGGCGCCGCTGTTGCGCACCGCGAAGCGCTCGCCCGCGAGCCCGCGCAGGTACACCTCGCCGGCCGTGGCGCCGTAGAGGACGGTGTTGCCCACCAGCACGTTCTCCTCGGGAGCGAAGCGGCTGGCGCCGGGCGGGTAGACGATGACGCGCCCACCGGAGAGCCCCTTGCCGAGGTAGTCGTTGGCATCGCCCTCCAGCTCCAGCGTCACGCCGCTGGCGAGGAACGCCCCGAAGCTCTGCCCCGCCGAGCCCTGCAGGCGGATGCGCAGCTGCCCGTCCGGGAGGCCCCGCGCCCCGTAGCGCCGGGCGATCTCCCCCGAGAGCATGGCCCCCACGGCGCGGTGCGTGTTGCTCACCGGCCGCACCAGCAGCGTGGGCGCTCCGCCCTCCAGCGCCGCCTGGGCGTCCTTAAGCAGCTCATGGTCCAGGTGGTCCGACACATCCTTGCCCCAGGCCGAGTCACAGCGCCGGGGCTCCTCGGCGGGAGCGCGGGGCAGCGACAGCAACCCGGAGAGGTCCACCCGCTTCACCTTCCAGTGGTCCGAGGCGAGCCGCTGCCGCAGCAGGTCCACCCGGCCCACCAGCTCGTCCAGCCGGCGCGCCCCGAGGGCCGCCATCTGCCGCCGCAGGTCCTCGGCCACCAGGAAGAAGAAGTTCACCACGTGCTCGGGCTTGCCGTGGAAGCGCTCGCGCAGGCCCGCGTCCTGGGTGGCGATACCCACCGAGCACGTATTGAGGTGGCACTTGCGCAGCATGATGCACCCAAGCGCGATGAGGCTCGCGGTGGCCATGCCGAACTCCTCGGCGCCGAGCAGCGTGGCGACGAGCACGTCCCGGGCAGTGCGCAGGCCGCCATCCACCTGGACGCGGATGCGCCCGCGCAGGCCGTTGTGCACCAGCACCTGCTGCGTCTCCGCCAGCCCCAGCTCCCACGGCAGGCCCGCGTGCTTGATGCTGGAGAGCGGCGAGGCGCCCGTGCCGCCCTCGTAGCCGGAGATGACGACCCCGCCCGCGCCGGCCTTGGCCACGCCCGCGGCGATGGTGCCGACGCCCACCTCGCTCACCAGCTTCACGCTCACCCGCGCCGCCGGGTTCACCGCCTGCAGGTCATAGATGAGCTGCGCCAGGTCCTCGATGGAGTAGATGTCGTGGTGCGGCGGCGGGGAGATGAGCGTCACGCCCGGCGTGGACCAGCGCACGCGGGCAATCCGCTCGTCCACCTTGTGGCCCGGGAGCTGTCCGCCCTCGCCGGGCTTGGCGCCCTGGGCCATCTTGATTTGAAGCTCGGCCGCGTTGACGAGGTACTCGGTGGTGACGCCGAAGCGCGCGCTGGCCACCTGCTTGATGGCGCTGCGCCGCAGGTCCCCGTTCTCGTCGCGCGTGTAGCGGCGCGACTCCTCGCCGCCCTCGCCGCTGTTGGAGCGCCCGCCCAGCCGGTTCATCGCGATGGCCAGCGTCTCGTGGGCCTCGGCGCTGATGGAGCCGAAGGACATGGCGCCGGTGACGAAGCGCTTGACGATCTCCACCGCCGGCTCCACCTCCTCCAGGGGCACGGGGGTACGGCCCTCGGCCGTCACCTCCAGGAGCCCGCGCAGGTTGCAGAACGCGCGCGACTCGTCGTCCGCCAGCTGCGAGTACTCGGCGAAGAGCGCGGCGTCATTCGTGCGCGCCGCCTGCTGCAGCTTCGCGATGGTGGCCGGGTTCCACTTGTGCGTCTCGCCCCGGCGGCGCCACTGGTACTGGCCGCCCACGGGCAGCAGCTCCGCCTCGTGCTCGGCCACCGGGCCGAAGCCGAGCGCGTGCCGCTCGCGCACCTCACGCCCCAGCTCCGGCAGGCCCACGCCCTCCACCCGCGAGGGAGTGCCGGTGAAGTGCCGCTCCACCAGCCCCCGCTGCAGGCCCACGGCCTCGAGCAGCTGCGAGCCGCGGTAGGACTGGAGCGTGGAGATGCCCATCTTGGACATCACCTTGAGCAGCCCCTCTTCGATGGCGTGGATGAAGTTCTCCTGCGCCTTCTCCTGGTCCACCGGCAGCTCGCCCGAGTCCGCGAGGGCGCGCAGCGTGTCCAGCGCGAGATACGGATTCACCGCGGAGACGCCGTAGGCGAAGAGGCACGCGAAGTGGTGCACCTCGCGCGCCTCGGCCGTCTCCAGCACGAGGCCGGTGTACATGCGGATGCCGTCGCGCACGAGCCGCTGGTGCACGGCGGACACGGCGAGCAGCGCGGGGATGGCGGCATGGGCCGCGTCCACGTCCCGGTCACTCAGCACGAGGATGTTGGCGCCCGCGTCCACCGCCTCCACGGCCGCGGTGCACAGCCGCTCCACGGCCTCCTCCAGCGCGCCCTCGCCCCCCGCCACCGGGTAGAGCAGGCTGAGCGGGAGCGTCTCGAAGATGCCCTCGTTGCGGATGGCGGCCAGCTTCGCGAGCTGTCCGTTGGTGAGGATGGGGCCCGGCAGCGATAGCCGGTGGCACTGCTCCGGCGTCTCCTCGAAGGTGTTGCCCTCGGGCCCCAGCCCGGTGGCCAGCGTCATCACCAGCGACTCGCGGATGGGGTCGATGGGCGGGTTGGTCACCTGCGCGAAGAGCTGGTGGAAGTAGTTGAAGAGCGAGGGCGCCTGATCGCTGAGCACCGCCAGCGGCGTGTCGGTGCCCATGGAGCCCACCGGCTCCTTGCCCGTCTCGGCCATGGGCCGCAGCAGCAGCCGCACGTCCTCGTCCGAGTAGCCGAAGGCGCGCTGCAACCGCCACAGCTCCTCGCCGCCCAGCCGCTGCGGCGCGGGCACCGTGGGCAGGTCGTCGAAGGTGAAGACGTTGTTCTGCAGCCAGCGCCGGTAGGGCCAGCGCCCGGTGATGTCGCGCTTGACCTCCTCGTCCTCGAGGATGCGGCCCTCGAGCATGTCCACCAGCAGCATGCGGCCCGGGGTGAGTCGGCCCTTGCGGCGCACCTGCGAGGCGGGCACGTCGAGCACACCCGTCTCCGAGGCGAGGATGATGCGGTCGTCCTCGGTGACGAGGTAGCGCGCGGGGCGCAGGCCGTTGCGGTCCAGCGTGGCGCCGATGAGCTGCCCGTCGGTGAAGGCGATGGCGGCCGGCCCGTCCCACGGCTCCAGCAGCGCGCTGGAGTACTCGTAGAAGGCGCGCCGCTCGTCGCTCATGAGCGTGTGGCCCTCCCACGCCTCGGGGATCATCATCATCATGGCGTGGGGCAGCGGACGGCCGCCCAGGTAGAGCAGCTCCACCATGTTGTCGAACTGGGCCGAGTCGCTCTTGCCGGGGACGATGAGGGGGAAGAGCGGCGCCAGGCTGCCTCCGAACCTGGCCGACTGCAGCAGCTCGCGCCGCGCGTTCATCCAGTTGCGGTTGCCGTGCAGCGTGTTGATTTCGCCGTTGTGCGCGATGTAGCGGAACGGCTGCGCCAGCTCCCAGGTGGGGAAGGTATTGGTGGAGAAGCGCGAGTGCACCAGGCCCAGCGCGCTCACGCACTCGGGGTGCTGCAGGTCCACGTAGAAGCGCGGCAACTGCCGGGGCAGGAGCAGGCCCTTGTAGATGAGCGTCTCGGCCGAGAAGCTGGCCACGTGGAACTGGCCGTCCGGATCCAGGGAACGCTCGCGGATGCGCCGCTCGGCCAGCTTGCGGATGCGGAACAGCTTGCGCTCGAAGGCGCTGGGCACCACGCGGCGCCGGGCGACGAAGAGCTGGCGGATGACGGGGGCCCCCTCACGGGCCAGCCGCCCCAGGTGGGAGGGCTCCACCGGCACGTCGCGCCAGCCGAGCACGCGCTGGCCCTCGTCGGTGGCCACCTGCTCCAGGGCCGCCTCGCAGGCGATGCGCGCCTCCTCGTCCGAGGGGAGGAACACCATGGCCACGCCGTACTGATGGCGGGGCGGCAGCACGAAGCCCAGCCGCTCGCGCTCGAAGAGGCGGTGCGGGAGTTGGATGAGGATGCCGGCGCCATCCCCCGTCTCGGGATCCCTCCCCGCCGCGGCCCGGTGGCTCAACCGGTTGAGCAGCTCTAGCGCGTCCTCGACGATGCCCCGCGACTTCTCCCCCTGGATGTGGGCCACGAATCCCACCCCACAGGCGTCGTGCTCGGTGTCCGGTTCGTACAACCCATAGCGGCCCGGGCCTCGATGCGGCATCAGCGCTCCCTCTCGGCGGAATAATCCCGTTTGACGCACAGAGTCTATTGCACTGCGTCAGCCCGTGTATGCAGGCAAAACGACGGGAGCGTCCGCAAGAGCCCGGGGCGTTCAGGAGAGCGGGGGCCCGGTGGGGCCCCTCACGGCAGCATGAGGGCTTCCAAGGGGACGCGCTCCAGACAGGAGGCGTGCTCCTCGGTGCGCCCGCGCTCGCCGATCACGCCGAGCGTGGCGCGTACGGCGGCGAGCAGCTCCTGCTCCCGGTAGGGCCGCGAGCACAGGGAGTGCTCCGGGTGGGCCCAGGCGGGCCGAGAGGCCCCGGCCAGGACGATCGGAATCGGCCGGGCGCGGGGCAACTCCGCGAAGGCGGACAGGAAGACGCCCAGCTGGGTGGGAGGGGCGCCCTCGGACAGCAGCACCAGGTCCACCGGCAGGGAGGAGGCGCGGCGCAGCGACTCCACGCCCCCGTGCGCGGTGAGCACCTCGAAGCCCTCGGCGCGCAGCACGCGCTCGGCGGTCAGCTCCTGCACCGGGTCCTCGTCCAGCAGCAGCACCCGGCGCGGCAGGCGGCGCACCTCGTTGGCGGACATGCGCGGCAGGCCCAGCGTGAAGGTGGAGCCCTGGCCCTCGGCGCTGGCCATGGACAGCGCGCCCTGGTGCAGCTGGGCGATGGAGTGGCTGATGAAGAGCCCCAGCCCCAGCCCGCCGAAGTGGCGGTGCGAGGAGTTACCCGCCCGGTGGAAGCGCTGGAAGAGGCGCGACTGGTCCTGCGTGGGGATGCCGATGCCCCGGTCCCTCACGTGCAGGCGCGCCTCGCCGAGCAGCGCCTCCACCTCCACGGAGATGGGCTCGCCCTTGGGGCTGTACTTGTCCGCGTTCTCCAGCAGGTTGACGAGCACCTGCTCCAGCCGCTCCCGGTCCGCCTGCACCCAGAGGTGCTCGCGCGGCACCACCAGGTTGAAGGGGCGCTCCAGGGAGTGACGGAACTGGTCCACCACCTCGGCCACCAGGTGGCCCAACTCCAGCGGCGCGAGTTGCAACGACAATTGACGCTCCTCCAGCCGCGAGACATCCAGCAGCTCGTTCACCAGCCGCTCCAGCCGCTCCACCTGCCGTTTGGACTTGGTGAGGCTGGAGGCCTCCACGCGCTGGCCCTGGGCGATGCGCCGCTCCATGGCACGCAGCGTGAGCTTGAGCGGGGTGAGGGGCGTCTTCAGCTCGTGCGAGGCGATGGACATGAACTCCTCGCGCACGCGCAGGGCCGCCTGGGCCTCGCGCAAGAGGCGCGCGTTCTCCACCGTCACCGCCACCTGCCCGGCCGCCGCGCTCCACAAATCCAGCTCGCGCAGGGAGAAGGAGGTGCCCTGCTCCTTGTAGAGGACGAGCAGCCCCAGGGCACGCTTCTGCGACAGCAGCGGCACCGCGGCGAAGATGGAGCCCACCGCATCCCCGTAGCCACGCTGGACGCCAATCTGCGGCTGGCGGGTGATGAGCGCCGCCTCGAAGGAGTCGGCATGGTCCTCGAGCGCGTCCTCGGGAGAGTCCGCGCTGGCCAGGTCGGACACGGCCACGCGGCGCAGGGGCTGGCCCTCCTCGGCCAGGTACACCTCGGCGCGGCGCACCTGGGCGCAGCGCACCACGGCGAGCACCGCGGCCTTGCACACGCTGTCCACGTCCAGCGTCTCGCCCACCTCGCGGGCGATCTCCTGGAGGGCCTGGGCGAAGGCCACGTCGTCATCGGCCCCGGAGGGCTCGAAGAGGAGCCAGGCGCCGGGCTCCGCGCCCGCGCCCGAGGGACGCACGCGGATGCGCACCTGCTTGAGGCCCGAGGTGATGGCGTGGCCCGAGTGGGAGCGGCCCTCGCGCAGGGCTCGCTCCAGGGCATCCCGGCCCCAGCCGCCCTCGAGGGCCGAGAGCACCGGGTCCCCCACCTGGAGGGCCATGCCCGTCTTGGCGCCGAAGTCCGGCTCCAGCCACTCCACACGGAGATCCGGTCCGAGCCGGACCACGGCCTGGGGGACGCACGCGAGAATGTCCTGGAAGTCGGAGGGCAGCATGCGGGGCGAGGATCTGAGTTACGCCCCTGTCACGGGAGACACAAGGTGGGCCGGCCCCGGCTGCTCCCCCCTGGACAGAGAGGACGTTGGGGGGCGGACAGGAGGGGGGACCAGGCAGGAGGGGGAGCGTCCGCCACAGACAGGCTGAAATCCGCCCGGTGTGTGTTAGACGACACCCCGCCATGTCCTCCCAGCCGACCAAGGAACTGAAGACCTTCCCCAACCCCGCGGCGGATCGCGACTACGAGATCGCCTTCGACGTGCCGGAGTTCACGTGCCTCTGCCCGCTGACCGGGCAGCCGGACTTCGCGAAGTTCAAGATCCGCTACGTCCCGGACGAGCTGTGCGTGGAGCTCAAGAGCCTGAAGCTCTACATGTGGTCGTACCGGGACGAGGGCGCCTTCCACGAGAAGGTGACCAACACGATCGCCGACGACATCGTGCGCGCCATCCAGCCGAGGAAGCTGACGGTGGAGGGCGACTTCTTCGTGCGCGGCGGCATCGGGACGCTCGTCACGGTGACGCACGAGAAGAAGGGCCGGGGCGCGAAGCCGACGGCGAAGAAGAGCGCCCCCGCGCGCCGCAAGTAGCCCCGCGGCCTACTGCCCGTCTCCCATCTTCGACTCCAGGTCACGCGCCCGCTGGTCGGCATCGGACTCGATGCGGCTGGCGGCGCCGCGGACGTTGTCGAGCTGCCGCTTCGCCTGGCTCGTCCCCTCCGGCGAGGCGCCGCGCGAGGCGTGATTGAGCGCGTAATACGCGGCGCCCGAGATGACGGCGATGGCGAGGATGGCGGTGATCATCTTGCCCATGACATGTGCTCCTGGGGACGTGCGCGTCAGCGGATGGTGAGCTGACGCACCAGTCCCATCCAATACGAGTGGGTGAGGGCCAGGCCGGTGCCCAGGGCTCCGGCGACGGCGGCGAAGGCGAGCAGCCACCGGGCCCACGGCCGGGAGAGCAGCTTCGCCTGGTCGTCGAAGACGTCGACGACGTCCAGCTCCTTCTGGGTGAGGTGGGCGAGCGCCTCGGTCTCGGTGAGCTTCTTGCGGTGGCGCAGGAAGCCGACGAGCAGGGCCTCGTAGGACATGCCCACGCGCTGGGCGAGGAACATCTCCAGCTCGCGGCGCATGGCGGCGGCGTTGGGGAAGCGATCCTCGGGACGCACCTCGAGGGCGCGCTTCACGATGTCCGCCAGCGGCTTGGGGATGTGGGGCGCCACCTTCTGCAACGGGGCGTACTCGCCGTCGCGGATGCGGGCGAAGACCTCGCCGGTGTTGCGGCCCAGGAAGGGGCGGGCGCCGGAGAGCGCCTCGTAGAGCAGCACGCCGAGCGCGAACAGGTCCGTGCGCCCGTCCACCGGCGCGCCCGTCACCTGCTCGGGGGACATGTACGAGGGCGTGCCCACCGCCATGCCCTGCGCGGTGAGGGCCTCCAGGCCCACGTCCTTGGCCACGCCGAAGTCCATCAGCTTCACGTCACCGGCCTTGGTGAGCATCACGTTGGCCGGCTTGAGATCGCGGTGGATGATGTGGCGGAAGTGCGCGTGCTCGAGCGCCCCGGCGATGCGCGCCCCGATGGCGGCCCCCACCTCGGGCGGCAGCGGCCCCTCCTTGATGAGCTCGTGCAGGGTGGGCCCGTCCACGAACTCCATCACCATGAAGAGGACGTCGTTCTTCTCCACCAGATCGTACAGGGTGACGATGTTCTGGTGGCGGAAGGCGGCCAGCGCGAGCGCCTCGCGGCGGAAGCGCGACACGGCCTCCTTGTCGCGCACCGGGTCCGCGAGCATCTCCTTGATGGCGACCTCGCGCTGCAACATCTCGTGCAGCCCCCGGTACACCTGGGCCATGCCTCCGCGCCCCAACTCTCCGAGCACGCGGTAGGCGCCTATCTTCCGATGTCTGACAACGGGCTTCTCGCTGGGCGGCACGGACCGGAGGCTACCGATTTGCCCGCGAGGCGTCGACACGCCCGGAGTGCAGACAGCCAGGCGGTAGAAATCCCTGTTCACGGGAGAGCAGAGCCACCCACATGGCGCCCCCGCTACGCTGCGCGCGCCATGAAGAAGACCCTCTTCCTCCTTCCCGCCGTCCTCATGCTGCTGCCCGGCTGTCTCGTCATCCGCGACACCCGGTACATCCCCAAGACGAAGAAGTCCGAGATGAAGTCCCGCCCCGACTGCCACCCCAGCCAGTACTGGGATGGCGAGCAGTGCCGCCACAAGGGCAAGGGCAAGGGCGCGCGCAAGCACGACGACTGACGCGCGGACTCACGGATGAACGCCCCTGTCCGAAATACCCTCACCCCGACCCTCTCCCGAGGGGAGAGGGAGGAGCTGTCCGGGCAGGGGTCAGGGCAGCACATCACGCTGCTGGATGGGGGCGCCGAGGCCTACCCGCGCATGCTGGCGGCCATCGCCTCGGCCACCCGGCGCGTGCACCTGGAGGTCTACGCCTTCGAGCACGCGGGGGTGGGAGCGCACTTCGTCGAGGCCCTCACCGCCGCGGCCCGCCGGGGCGTGGAGGTGAAGGTCATCGTCGACGGCTGGGGCTCCATCGGAGAGAGCCGCGTGCTGGCGGACACCCTGCGTCCGGCCGGCATCAAGGTCCGCGTCCACAACCCCCTCACCTCCGTCCTCCTGCTGGGCCGGCTCTGGCGCAACCACCGCAAGCTCCTGCTCGTGGATGACACGGTGGCCTTCCTGGGCGGCATCAACATCGGGGACCACTACGCCGCGGCGGAAGGCAGGCCGGGGTGGGCGGACCTGGCGCTGGAGCTGCGCGGCGGCATCTGCGCGCAGCTGGGCACGAGGCTCAACGCGGGAGCCTCCGCGCTGGTGGCGGGCCCGGTGCGCCTCCTGCTGTCCGGCTTCGGCGGTGGGTGGCGCCTGCGAGCGCGCTACCTGGCGGCGCTGGCGCAGGCCCGGCACGAGGTGGTGCTGGCCCACGCGTACTTCCTGCCGGACCGGGGCTTCGTGCGCGCCCTCACCCGCGCGGCGCGGCGGGGGGTGGAGGTGCACCTGCTGCTGGCCGGCCGCAGCGACGTCCCCTTCGCCCGCGCGGCCACCATGCGCCTGTACCGCACCCTGCTGCGCGGCGGCGTGCACATCCACGAGTGGACGGAGAGCACCCTGCACGCCAAGGCGGCGGTGGTGGACGGCCAGCGCCTGCTGGTGGGCAGCTTCAACCTGGATCCGCTCTCGCTGGTGAACCTGGAGACGCTGGTGGAGGTGGAGGACACGGACGTGGCCGGACAGGCCACCCGCTGGGTGCGGCGGCACCTGGAGGGCGCGAGGCCGGTGGGCCTGGAGGACTGCGCGCGCTCGGGCCTCCAGCGCTGGCTGCTGGACGTGGTGGGGCTGGCGGTGGCGCGCTTCGCCGAGCGCGCCGCCACCTTCATCGGCTCGCGGCGCATGCGCCGCCGGAGCTGAGCCTCAGGCCCTGCCCGCCACACCGGAGACCCGGGCCACCGCCTCCAGGAGCTGCTCCAGCCGGAAGGGCTTCTTCAGGAAGGCCTGCCAGTGGCGCGGCGCCCCGGCCCTCGGCGCGGTCTCGCTCATGAGGATGACGGGCACCGCGTCCAGGCCGGGCGTCTTGCGCATCTCCTCGAGCGCCTGCAGGCCGGAGAGGATGGGCATCATCACGTCCATCACCACGACGTCCGGACGGTGCGTGCGCAGGCTCTGCAGGGCATCCCGGCCATTGCCGCAGACGGCCACCTCGTAGCCCTCGTCCCGCAGCACGTCCGCCACCACCTGCTGCACGTCGAACTCGTCCTCGACGACCAGGATGGTCCTCATTTCCCCCTCCCGCCGCCCCGGCCGCCGCGCCCGAGCACCTTCTTGAGCACCCCGACCTTCTTCTTCTTGGGCTCCTCCGCCTTCTTCTTGCTCCTCCCGTTGCGGATGCGCCCGTGCCCGCTGAGGATGGCCTCCGCGCTCTCGAAGGAGTCGGCCACGTCGATGCCGTCGCGGGAGATGCGGAACTCGCGCAGCGAGGTGTCGTAGCGGCTCTCGCGCATCTTCATGATGGAGAGCAGCCGGTAGATTTGGGAGCGCAGCTCCACGTAGCGCAGCAGCAGCACCGTCTCCACCACGTTGGCGAGCTCCGGGGTGGGCAGGTTGAGCTCGGGCTGGAAGAGCTCCAGCTCGTCCGTCATGACGGTGGTCACATCCTGCATGCGCAGCTGGTTGGTGAGCGCCGAGAGGAAGCGGGGGACGCGGTCCGGGTACACCGCCGCCGCGCGGAAGCCCTCGGCGCCGTCGATGAACAGGCGCCGGCGCTCCTTCTTGTCCTCGGCCCGCAGCTTCTCCAGCAGCTGCTCGGCCAGCGAGTCCATGAAGTGCTCCAGCGGCGGCTGCCAGACCAGCTCGATGAGGCCCCTCTTCACGTACCGCTCCAGGGGGATGCCCACGTCCTCAGCCTTCTCGATGAGACGGGGGGGCGGCTCGTAGAACCCGAAGTAGATGCCGGGCTGGCCCTGGCGGGCCCCCTCCACCAGGAAGCAGAGCCCCAGCAGCGTCTTGCCCGTGCCCGGCGCGCCGATCAGCGCCGTGGTGGAGCCCGAGGGCAACCCTCCGTCGAGCATCTCGTCCAGCCGCCTCAGGCCAAAGCCCATGCGAGCGCGCTGCTCGTGTGCCTGCTCGGGCGGCCTGGCGAACTGGATCTCCGTGCGCGGGTGGATGACCACGCCGTCGCCGGTGATCTCCACCTCGTGGCGGCCCCGGAGGTAGTCGCTGCCGCGGAACTTGTGCACCGTCAGCTCGCGCACCGCCCGCGGACCGACGAGCTTGTCGGACAGCTCGATGACGCCGTCCACCACGGCGTTCTCCACGTGCGTGCGCTCGCGCACGTTGGAGACCAGCAGCGTGGTGCAGCCCAGCAGGTTGGTGAAGGCCTGCAGGCCGTGCACGAACTCCCGGTAGGCCTGGGGCGAGGTGGCGAACTGCTCCGCGCTCTCCATGCCGTCGATGACGAAGAAGGTCGCCTGGCGCTCGCGCAGCGTGCGGCGGATGAGCTCCATCAGCCCGCTGAAGCCCTCCTCGCGCACCTGCTGGTAGCCGCTGATGTAGTAGAGCCGCTCGGGGATGAGCTCCGTCTTGAAGAAGCTCAGCGTGGAGAGGTGCGAGAGCATCTTCGCGTGCGACTCGATGAGCAGCGTCATGTAGACGCAGCGCCCCTCCTGCTTCTGGATGTGATTGCAACACAGCTGGTTGGCGAGGATGGTTTTTCCGCTGCCCGGCGGACCCATCAAGGCGTAGATGCCACCGTGCTTGAGCCCGCCCTTGAGGATGAAGTCCAGCCTCGGGATGCCGCTCTGGATGCGCACGTCCTTCGCCTTGCTCTCCGTCCCCTCTGTCCCCGACTCACCCATACCCCTCCTCCGCGGGCAGGCGCAGCGTGAAGCAGGAGCCTCCGCCGTCGCGTCCCGTCAGCCCCACCGTGCCCCCATGGGCACGGGCAATCTCCCGGACGATGTACAGGCCGAGCCCCAGGCTCTCCACCCGGTGGCCCGAGGTGGCCCGCTCGAACGGGTTGAAGATGCGCTCGTGGTCGTCCCCGGCCACGCCGATGCCCCGGTCCTCCACGTGGAGCGACACCACCCCGTCCCGCCGCTCGGCCCGGACCGAGATGGGCCCGCCCGCGCCGTACTTGATGGCGTTGGTGATGAGGTTGCTGAGCGCCTGCTCCACCCGCAGCCGGTCCCAGTGGACCTCCACCTGGGGACAGTCCTCCACGAGCAGCTCCGAGCCCGCGTGCCGGGCCTGCTCGGTGAAGCGCTCGCACACCTCGCGCACCAGCGAGCCCAGCTCGAAGCGCTCACGGTCCAGGTCGAAGTGGTTGTTGCGGGCCCGGCTCACGTCGAGCAGGTTCTGCACCAGCACGCCCAGCCGGCGCACCTGGCGCAGGGCGGGCTCCAGCCGCTCGGCCACCTGGGGGCCGGAGAAGCCCGTGTCGCGGCGGGCGCCTCGCTGCAGCCGTTCCAGCACGAGCTGGAGCGCGGTGATGGGGGTCTTGAGCTCGTGCGAGGCGACGGACAGGAAGGTGTCGCGCGCCCCGAGCGCCCGCAGCAGATCCGCCTCCGCGCGCCGCCACTGCGTCACGTCCTGGAAGGACACCGTCGCCACGCCCGGCGAGCGCGAGCGGTCCAGGCGCGAGTGCACGACGAAGGACCGCTCCCCCTCGGGCGTCTTCCAGCGGAAGAGCGCCCCCTCCAGGGGCTCGCCCCGAGCGGCCCGATGCACCGGGCACAGCTCGGGCGGCAGCGGCTCGCCCGTCTCGTCCAGGACGGCGCCGGGGGCGGGGGCCTCGAGGGAAAAGGGGAGCGCCCGAGCCGCCGCGTTGGCCGACAACACCCTGCCCGTCTCCTCCTCCACCCGCAGCACGGGAACGGCGAGGAAGTCGAGGACGCTCTCCTGTCCTGGCTGCTCGGACACGCCCGTCTCCATTTCCACCCGCGCAGCACGAACGGATGGAGCCCGCAGCACCCGATGTCGCATGAGGTGACCGCAGTCCCCCAAGATGGGCACGGGGTCAAGGATGGCAACCGAGCCGAGGAAGCCCGCTCGGCCCATTGCGTTGCCTGATGGACGGATGGGACCACGGGCCCGGAGCGAAGAGCGGCCAGGGGAGCGGGTGCTCTTCACGAGGGGCCCGCACCGCCGCGAGACAACACCGCGAGGGACTCAGCCCGGGCACAGGTCCTCGAGCAACCCCGCCCGGTCGAGCAACGCACGCACCTGGTCGGCCAGGGCCACGTGAGCCGGGTCATGTCCGTTGAAACGCTCCGGCGTGAGGATGATGAGCGAGCCCTTGTCCTCCACGGGCTCGACGCGCACGGGGGCGGGCAGGGGCGGTAGCTCTCCCAGGCGGTGAGAGAAGTACATCAACCAGCCCATATGAGGGGGGCCCACGGGTTGGTCTCGCAGCTCCTGATAGGCTTGCGAGTAGACCCCGCCATCGTCCGGATCCCAGGCCAGCACCAGGGCACGCATCATCTCTGTCAGCACGGACGCAGTGAGCACGCGTTCCGCTGCCGGCCCTTCATCTGGCAGGTAAAGAAGACAATTGTTCGGTGGAGGCGTAACGGCGGAGCCGCAGCTGAGCATCACGCTGCCGCCATGCCCATCCTCCTCGTGTCCCGTCCATGCACTGAAGCCGACGCCGAACGCCCCCTCGTTGTACTTCCTGCTCTTGAAGAAACGCAGGAGCGTCTCATAGGTGGGTTCGAACTGCAGTTGCAGTGCTTTCTTGAGCGAGTTCGCCTGCTCGAACCAGCGAGCATAGGTAGGGTCGCATTGGGACAGAAGACGGAAGAAGACCTCCGCACGCCGAGCGCACTCGTCCGCGGACTCCTTGCGACCTGACCAGTAGACTCCCGCATAGAAGTCGTCTTGCATGGACATGCCACAGGGCTACGGCGGCGTGTGGACCACGTCAATTCCCTGGATTCTATTGCTCTTGAACAACTTCTTGAGGATGGCGACCATCTGGGGCTCCGCGACATTCCAGCGGATGGGGACACCATTGGCCACCCGTTGCTGCCGTTGAGCCTGCCTGACGAGCCGCCCCGCCCCCTTGAAGTATCGCTTGGGATTGAGCTTCGCGTCGAAGTGCTTCTCGTAGCCCAGGCCCTTGGTCTCCTGGAGGATGCGCTGCTCGAGGTCGAAGCCGTCGAAGTCGGCCTTCTCGCCGTTGCGCCACACGCGGTACACCCAGCCCGCGGGCGCCTGGGTCACCTTGTGCTGGAAGGCGCGCGAGCGCGGTGACATGTGCTCGTTCTTGGGCACCCACCCACCCGGCCCACCCACCGGCGGCACCCAGCCGCCACCTCCGCCCGCGCCCGAGCCCACCTTGGAGCGGACGCCGACGTGAACAGGAGACCTGCCGTGCCTCACCTGGGAGGTGGGTGCTGTTACACTGGCCCACCTCGGAGGTGGTGTGCATGAGCGAGGCCGGGACGGACAGCGGTGGGGAGGAGCAGCGGCGGCCAGGGGTGGTGGAGCCTCCTGGGCAGGAGGACTCCGCGTGGCAGCCGAGGCCAGGGCTGGAGGTGGCCGGCTACCGGCTGGAGGCGAGGCTGGGCACCGGAGGCCAGGGCACGGTGTTCCGCGCCACGCGCGAGGGGCAGCCGTACGCGGTGAAGTTCCTCTTCCTGCCGCGCGCGGCGGCCTGGGCGTGGCGCGAGCGCGACGTCATGGTGAAGCTCAGCCACGCGGGCGGCGTGCCCCTGGTGGACGAGGGCGTGTGGCCCGCGCACCAACCCCTCTACCTCTTCCTCGTCATGCCCCTGGTGCGCGGGCAGCCGCTGGACGTGTGGACGCGGGTGCACAACCCCTGTGCCCTCCAGGCGGCGCCCCTCTTCGGCCAGGGGGCGCGCCAGCTCTCGGTGGTGCACGCGGCCGGCGTGGTGCACCGGGACGTGAAGGGCGCCAACCTGCTGGTGTACGGCGAGGGCCGGGTGGTGCTGGTGGACTTCGGGGTGGCCACCTACGAGGGCGCCCCTCCGGTGACGGGCTCCTTTCCCCCGGGCACCTGGCCCTACGTCAGCCCCCGGACGTGGCGCGCCTTGCGCGGCCTGGAGGACTCGCGCGCCTGCCCGGCCGATGACCTCTGGGCGCTCGGGGTGGAGCTCTATCTCGTGCTGACGGGCCGGCTGCCCTTCCTGGGCCGCGAGGGCGAGCTGGTGCACGCCATCCTCCACGAGGAGCCGCCGGTGCCGCACGAGTACAACCCCCGGGTGCCCCGCGCGCTGGGCGAGGTGTGCTGGCGCATGCTGCGCAAGCAACCCGAGGCGCGCTATGCGGATGCGCTCGCGGTGGACGCGGCCCTCGGGGAGGCGCTGAAGCAGGCGGACGAGGCGTGGCTCGTGCCGCTGTGCGAGGCGTGGGGGCCGCACCACGCCACCACCGTGCTCGAGCGCGACATGTGGCAGGGGGCGGACCTGCTGGCCCTCTGTGAGCGGCGGGCCACCTACGGCCGGGTGCCGGTGCGCGGCAAGCCGCGTGCGCCCGACGAGGTGTCCACCCTGGCCGAGCAGGGGCCGCCGCCAGGGTCTGGCTTCGAGGCTCCCGCCGGAGGCACGGTGTCCGCGGAGCCGCCCGTGCCGCTCCCCGCGCCCCAGGTGGCACCCGAGGTGGGCGGGTCCCAGCCCGCCTCGCAAGAGGCCGTGGCGCGAGCGGCGGACGCGCCCCAGGTGGAGGCCCCACCGGCCGCGCCCATCCGGGAGGCCGCCCTGTCCAACGTGCGCTCGCGCCGGGTGCTCCAGGCCGCCGCCACGGTGCTGGTGTTGGCGCTGGGCGTGTGGCTCGCCACCAACCCACCATTGGGGACACCCCGCGCCAGCCTACCGGAGGAGTCCCTTCCTATCACCCAGAAGCCGGCTGGCCAGGAAATGGCGCCTGCGTGGATGCGGCCAGAAGGTGACGGTGGCGCGGCGCCCGAAGCGGCGGCAATCCCCGCGCCCGTCGCCCGTGCGACGCTCCCCCAAGAGACGCGCGTGAAGACTCCAGCGAAAGTCCCCGCTCCTGCGAAGCCGAAACAGAAGGGCTCCAAGGCCACGAAGGCGGGCGCGGCCCTGCTCGGCTGCGCCCTCGCCACCGCCTGCCCCGGCACCACCCCCTCGTCCCAGGTGCGGCCCTCCCCACCCAAGCTCCCGCCTTCCGCCGAGTGCCCCCCCGGTTCCCAGCAGACCATGGAGGAACTGGGCCTGCTGTACTCGGGCTCCCACCAACGCGTGGGCATTCCACTCGGCCCCAACTTGCTCACCGTGAGCCCGGGTCACGTCGCCCTGATCATGAATGGCGGCGACTGGGGCAAGTTGCCGGAAATGACGATGATGGTCGGCGAGCGGGTCTTCGGCGAGCGGCGCGTGCAGGGCCGCTTCACCCGGGCGAAAACACCCGAGGGAAAGGTGTACGTGGTGTGCCTGGAGCTCATGTCCGGGCCGGAGTGGGGCTGGGAGAAGCTGGAGGGCAGCGGCCGGGACACCGCCGTCATCATGCAAGGTGGGTCCCTCTACCCGGTGGAGCGCTTCGGGGAGGAGTGGCGCTACGAGGAGCGGGAGAAACGGTAGAGCCCAACTCCGGAGGCCCTGCTACGCTGGGCCACTCCGGAGGTCACCCCATGTCCGCCCCGCTCGCCGCCCCCCTGCTGCTCGCGCTCTTCACGGCCACGTCCGCCCCCACCCTGGCCCCCTCCGAGGAGGGAGACACACCGGGCACGCGACACCTGGAGCTGACGGAGGAGAACGCGAGGGAGCCGCACCCGCTGCGCGTCAGCCCCCGCCACTCCACGCACCTGGTGTTCGACGCGCCCCTGCAACCCGGTGGGGTGGAGGTGCAGGAGCGGTGGGTGAAGAAGGCGGTGAACGAGGCCGAGGGCATGGTGACGCTGCGGCCCTCGGGTGTCCCACCCCCGGACGAGCCGCTCACGGTGACGGTGCGCTTCGCGGACGGACAGGCGCCCGGGAGCGCCACCTTCCGGCTGGTGGTGCACCCCACCCGGGGCGAGCACGAGGTGCAGGTCATCCGCCAGCCCTCCACCAGCGTACCGGTGCACCCGGAAGCCCGGCGGCAGCGCGAGCGGGCCGAGCGGTACGAGGCCGCGCTGGCGCGGGAGCGCACCCGCCCGGAGGAGCCGCGCCCGGCGGGTCTCTCGGGCGTGGTCGAGGCCGGGCTGGTGAGGGAGGGCAAGAGCATCGTGGGACGGCAGCTCGCGCTCGGAAAGGACTTCACCCAGCTCCCCGGCGAGGTGCTGATGGCAAGGGAGGCCTACAGCTACCGCGCCGAGCAGCCGAGCCGCGTGGCGCTGGAGCTGCACGTGGAGAATACGGAAACGCAGCCCTGGACGGCGGAGGGCGTGACGGGGGCGGAGCTGGTGAGCGCGGAGGGTGTGCGGCTGAAAGTGGTGCGGGTGTGGCAGCCCGAGCCCCTCGTATCGGAAGCGCAGCGCCTGCTCGTGGTGGAGGCGGAGGCCACGGTGAAGCAGTCCCGCGGCACATTCCTCCTGAAGCTGGGCGAGGCGGGCGGAGCGCGCACCCTCACCGTGCGCGACCTGACCTTCCCGTGAGCGACTCCCCTCCCCGTCTCAGCCTCCGGACGGTGGCAGCAGGCCCGCCTTCTCGAGCCGCTCGCGGACGCGTCCGGCCAGGTCGGCATGCTCCGGGTTCGCCAGGGAGAAGCGCTCCGGCGTGAGGATGATGAGCGAGCCCTTGTCCTCCATCGGCTCGACGCGCACGGACCTCGGCAGGGGCGGCACCTTGCCCCGCCGCTCCGAGACGTACATGAGCCACCCGAGGCAGGGGCCGTCATCCGCCCTCACCTTCTTCTCGCCCCGGTTCGCCTCGATGATGACCGCGCACCCGTCCGGGTCCCACGCCAGCACCATGGCGCGCACCACCTTCTTCAGCACGGAGACGGTGAGCACCCGGCTGGCGGCCGGCTCCTCCCGAGGCAGATGCAGCAGGCACCCGTTGGCGTAGAAGGGCTCGTTGGAGCCGCAGACGAAGTTCAGCATGCCGCCCCGCCCGCTCTGCTCCTGCCCCGTCCAGGCATCGAAGGTGAACACCTCCCGCGCCAGCCGGTACTTCCTCCGCTCGAAGAACCGCAGGAACGTCTCGTAGGTGGGCTCGAAGGGCAGCTGCAGCGCGTGCTTGCGTGAGTACGCATACTCGAACCAGCGCGCGTAGGCCTCGTCACACTGGCCCAACTGCTGGAAGAGCACCTCCACGCGCCGGGCACACGCCTCGACGGACTCCCTACGGCCTGCCCAATGTGCCCCCGCCTGGAAAAGTTCCATTGTGCATGACATACGCCATGGGTAACGAAGGCACCATCCCAGAATGAAAGACGGGCCCACCTTTCCGGTGGGGCCGGGCTCAGCTCCCCGTCTGGGGCACCTGGCGCGGGGGCACGGGAGCGTCCGGGGCCGTCGCGTGGCGCAGCGCCTGGAGGGGCTTGGGGTCCGGCTGGTTGTTGCGCCGGGCCAGCTCCATCAGCACGCCCTGGCTGCGCACCGCCGGGCCCTCCCGGCCCACCGGGACGTAGGTGCCGTCCACCTGAAGCCGCCGCGCCTTCACGTTGTCGCGCAGCGCCACCCCCAGCACCTCGTCCAGCAGCCGCTGGCGGATGGCCGGGTCCTCCACGGGGAACATCGTCTCGATGCGGCGCACGAAGTTGCGCGGCATCCAGTCCGCGCTGCTCATCCACACCTCCGGGTGGCTGCCCGCCCCGAAGGCGAACACCCGGCTGTGCTCCAGGAAGCGGTCCACCACGCTCGTCACGCGGATGCGCTCGCTCACCCCGGGCACCCCGGGCCGCAGGCAGCAGATGCCGCGCACCAGCAGCTCGATCTCCACCCCCGCCTGGCTCGCCGCGTAGAGCGCGCGGATGACGGTGGAGTCCACCAGCGAGTTCATCTTCGCCACGATGCGCGCGGGCTCGCCGCGCCGGGCCTTGTCCGCCTCGCGCTGGATGAGCCCGAGCACCTTCTCCTGCAGGCCCATGGGCGCCACGGCCAGCCGCTTCCACTGCGGGGCCACCGCGTAGCCGGTGAGCATGTTGAAGAGCGCGCTCACGTCGTCCGCGATCTCCCCGCGCGAGGTGAAGAGGGACAGGTCCGTGTACAGGCGCGCGGTGGTGGGGTTGTAGTTGCCCGTGCCCAGGTGCACGTAGCGGCGGATGCCATTGCCCTCGCGGCGCACCACCAGCGCCACCTTGGCGTGCGTCTTCAGGCCGATGAGGCCGTAGACGACGTGCACCCCGCTCTCCTCCATCTTCCGCGCCCAGGCGATGTTGTTGGCCTCGTCCAGCCGGGCCTTGATCTCCACCAGCACCGCCACCTGCTTGCCGTTCTCCACCGCCCGCGACAGCGCCCGGGCGATGGGGCTGTCCCCGCTGGTGCGGTAGAGCGTCTGCTTGATGGCCAGCACGTCCGGGTCCTCGGCCGCCTCCTCCAGGAAGCGCACCACCGGATCAAAGGACTCGTAGGGGTGGTGCAGGAGGAGGTCGCGCCCGGCGACGACGTCCAGGAGGGACTCCACGTCGCGCAGCGCCGGGGGCACCGTGGGGGTGAAGGGCTCCACGCGCAGCTCCGGCCGTGCATCCAGCTCCGTGAGCGCCATCAGGTCCGAGGGCTGCAACGGCGACTGCTGCCGGTACACGTCCATGGGCGAAAGCTTGAGGGCCGCGGTGAGCAGGGACTCCATCCGCGGGCCCGCCGAGGCATCCAGCTCCAGGCGCACCGCGGCGCCCCGGTCCCTGCGGCGCAGCTCCTCCTGGATGGTGGAGAGCAGATCCTCGCTCTCCTCCTCGTCCACGTTGAGATCCCAGTTGCGCGTGACGCGGAAGGCGGCGGCGTGCTCGACGACGTAGCCGGGGAAGAGGTCGGCCGCGCACAGGGCGATGAGCTCGCCCAGCAGCAGGAAGGCCAGGCCCTTCTCGGAGGGCATGGGCACGAGCCGGCGGAGGACCCCCGGCACCTGCACCACGGCCAGCGAGGTGCCGTGCACGTTGCGCCGGCGCTTGGGGCCCTCGCGCCGCAGCAGCACCGCCACGTTGAGCGACTTGTTGCGCAGGTGGGGGAAGGGGTGCCCGGGGTCCACCGCGAGCGGGGTGAGGGCCGGGAAGACGGAGGTGGTGAAGTGCGTGCGCGCGACCGCCTTCTGATCCGCCGTCAGCTTGTCGCGTGTGAGCACCGAGACGCCCGCGGCCTGCAACCCCGGAAGAAGCTCCTCCACCCAGAGCCGGGAGGCCGCCCCCACCAGCGCGTGGACACGTTCGCTGATGGCGCTCAACTGCTCGGCGGGCAGCAGTCCGTCCGCGGCCGGCTCGGCCACGCCGCTGGCCAGCTGCTGCTTCAGGCCCGCCACGCGGACCATGAAGAACTCGTCCAGGTTGGAGGAGGCGATGGCGAAGAACTTCAACCGCTCGTAGAGCGGCAGCTCCCGGGAGCGGGCATCGTCCAGGACCCGCTCGTTGAAGGCGAGCCAGGACAGCTCGCGGTTGATGAAGAGCTGCGGATCGTTGAATTCCACGGGCCCAGAGTCTTGCAGGCCCCGGGTGACGTCACGTCACGGACCTGTCAAGAAACCCAGGTAAAGGTGGGCCGCCGGACAGTGGAAGCCGTATCTTTCGAGCCGCAACCATCCCGAGCCCCGAGCCCATGCCCACTTCCCCCCTACAGCCCGTGCTCGCCGCCATCGACGTGGGGACCAATGCCGTCCGTCTGGAGCTGGCCCGGCCGGACGCGGAAGGTTCGCTGGAGACGCTCCACCAGGAGAGAGATCCCATCCGCCCGGGAGAGGGTGTCTTCGCCAGCGGGGAGATGCCCAAGGAGACGGCGGACCGGCTGCTGTCCACGCTGCGGCGCTACGCGGCGCTGTGCCGGCGGCACAAGGCCCGGGTGCGCGCGGTGGCCACCAGCGCGATGCGCGATGCGAAGAACCGCGAGGAGATCGTCCGGCGGGTGCGCGACGAGGCGGGGCTGAACCTGGAGGTGGTGAGCGGCAAGGAGGAGGCGCGCCTCATCTGCCTGGGGGTGTTGCACCGCAAGCCGCCGCACGCGCGCTCGCTGCTGGTGGACATCGGCGGGGGCTCCACCGAGGTGGCCATCGCCACGGGCGAGCGGCCGGATGATCTGTGGAGCCTGGCGCTGGGCTCGGTGCGGCTCACGGAGATGTTCGACGCGGCCGGGAAGGTGACGCCCAAGCAGCTGCGGCTGATGCGCAGCTACGTGGAGGAGCAGCTGCGCAAGGCCATCCCCGAGCGCCTCCCCAACCTGCCGCGGGTGGCGCTGGGCTCCTCCGGCACCATCAACGCGGTGGTGGGCTTCGCGGCGAGCGAGGGCACCGGGCACGTGTCGGTGCGCCAGCTCACGCACGCGGTGGAGACGCTGGCGGAGATGACGCCCGAGCGGCGGCGCAAGCGCTTCGACCCGCGGCGCGCGGACATCATCGTGGCGGGCGCGGCCGTGCTCGAGCGGGTGGCGAAGCACCTGGGCGTGGAGACCGTCACCGGCGTGAACCGGGGCCTGCGCGACGGGCTGCTGGTGGATCTGCTGTACCGGCAGGACGAGACGCGCGAGGATCACTCGCTGGCGGACGCGGCGGTGTCCATGGGGCGGCGCCTGCTCTTCGACGAGAAGCACGCGCGCCAGGTGGCCTCGCTGGCCCTCACCCTCTTCGACGACCTGGCCGCGCTGCACCAGTTGCCGCTCTCGTGCCGGCCGTACCTGGAGACGGCCGCGCTGTTGCACGACGTGGGCAACGCCGTCAGCTACGAGCGCCACCACAAACACACGTACTACCTCATCCACAACAGCGACATCCCCGGCCTGGCGGACCAGGAGCGCGAGCTGGTGGCACGGGTGGCGCGCTACCACCAGCGCAGCCCGCCGGAGCTCAACCACTCGGGCATGGAGGGGCTGAGCACCGCCGAGGCCCGCCTGGTGCGCAAGCTGGCCACGCTGCTGCGGGTGGCCAACGCGCTGGACAGCAGCCACCACCAGCCGGTGAAGGAGCTGCGGGCCGTCAACGGCCGCGACGCGGTGTCCCTGCACTTCAAGTCGCGCCAGCCGGTGGACCTGGAGCTGTGGACGGTGGAGCGCGAGACGGCGCTCTTCCGCCGCGTCTTCGGCAAGCGGCTCGCCCTGCACGTCGGCCGCTAGCCCCGCCGCCCGCCCTCCAGGAGAGGAGCCGCCGCTGTCTGGCACCGGACGGTGCGCGTGCCCACCCCTAGCGGGGAGATTCCGACGCCAGCGCGCTCAGCGACTGGAGCCCCGCGGGGGGAAGGAGCGGCAATGAAGGCAGTCGTCTTTCATGGCATTGGGGACATCCGGCTCGAGGACGTCGCGGAGCCCGTCCTCCAGCAGGACACGGACGCCATCGTCAAGCTGACGGCGAGCGCCATCTGCGGCACGGACCTGCACTTCGTGCGCGGCACCATGCCGGGCATGAGGCCGGGCACCATCCTCGGGCACGAGGGCGTGGGCATCGTGGAGGCGTTGGGCCCGGACGTGCGCAACCTGCGCGTGGGAGACCGGGTGGTGATTCCCTCCACCATCGCCTGCGGCACGTGCTCGTACTGCCGGTCCGGCTATTACGCGCAGTGCGACGTCGCCAACCCCAACGGCAAGCGCGCGGGGACGGCGTTCTTCGGCGGGCCGGAGATGAGCGGGCCCTTCCACGGGTTGCAGGCGGAGAAGGCGCGGGTGCCCTTCGCCAACGTGGGGCTGGTGAAGATTCCGGACGAGGTGACGGACGAGCAGGCCATTTTGCTCTCGGACATCTTCCCCACGGGCTACTTCGGGGCGGACATCGCGGAGATCAGCCCGGGCGACACGGTGGCGGTGTTCGGCTGCGGGCCGGTGGGCCAGTTCGCCATCCTGAGCGCGAAGCTGATGGACGCCGGGCGCATCTTCGCCATCGACTGCCACGCGGACCGGCTGGAGGCGGCACGGGCCCAGGGCGCCGAGGTCATCAACTTCGACGAGGAGGATCCGGTGGAGGTCATCCTCCGGCTGACGGGAGGCATCGGCGTGGACCGGGCCATCGACGCGGTGGGCGTGGACGCGATGCACGCGCACCACGGGCCGGCGGAGAAGACGGCGCGCAAGGAGAAGGCCGAGTTCAAGCGCGAGCTGAAGGAAGTGGCGCCGCACACGAACCCGGCGGGAGAGAACTGGGTGCCGGGTGATGCGCCGGCCCAGGCGGTGATGTGGGCAGTGCAGGCGCTGGCCAAGGCCGGCACGCTGGCCATCATCGGCGTGTACCCGCAGCAGATGCGCACGTTCCCCATTGGCGAGGCGATGAACAAGAACCTCACGCTGAACATGGGCAACTGCAACCACCGCAAGTACATCCCCCACCTGCTGGAGCTGGTGCGCACGGGCGCCGTGGAGCCCACGGAGCTGCTCACCCACGTGCAGCCGCTCACGAGCGCCCTGGATGCCTACCGCTCCTTCGACACGCGCAAGCCGGGCTGGCTGAAGGTGGAGCTCGAGCCCGCCATGCTGACGTGAGCCTCCCCGCCTCAAGAGCGATGGCGCTCGGCGACGCGATAGAGCTGGGTGAGGGAGAAGTCCAGCAGCGCCTGGCACGAGCGCATGTAACGGTGGGCCCGAATGAAAGGAAACCAGACCCGGTTGCCCACGAGCACCTGGGTCTCGTCGAGCTTCTGGCGCGGTATCCACCGGCCGCCGAGGGTGCGTACCAGCACCTCACCCAGGTACGCGCCAATGGCGGGCACCGCGTGCGCCTCGATGTTCTCCCGCAGGCGGCTCTTCGGGAAGTCCTCGCGCCAGAAGTAGAAGTCGACGTCCGTGAGGGATTCGGGCGTCTGCTCGAAGACGGAGGGCACTTGCGTGTGCAGCAGGGCCACGAGGTGCTCGGCGAGGGTGCTGTAGATTTCCAGGGCGCGCCCGGGGTTGTCCACGTCCGGAGGCAGGGCGGAGGAGGCGGGGCGCCACTCCTCGGGCTCGGGGGGTTGCCAGGCGTTGAGCTCGGCGATTCTGCGCTGGCGCTCGTAGCTGGCGGCGCGGTCCACCACGCGTGAGAGGAGCGGGGCCAGGTCCGGGTGGAAGCGGGGCTCCACGGGAGCGAGCGTGGCGCTGCGCTCGCGCAAGGTACGCAGGAGGGTGTCGAAGTCCAGGTCCGGGCGGAGATGGGCGTGAGCACGGGCCTGGGCCAGGCGCGCCTCCTCGCTGGCGAAGTCCGCGGCGGTAGGCCACGTCACCAGGAGGACGCAGCCGTTGGGCAACTCCTCCACCCGGTGTGCTGGCGTGGACAGCATGCGCTCGCGGCCCACGCTCTCCACCAGCTTGGGGCCGAAGACGTTGAGCCAGCACACCTCGTAGATTTTATCGAAACCGTCCCTGTACCAGGTCTCCTTGTCGCGGCCAAAATCGGGAAAGCCCGCCAGGTTCTTGTCATCACTGCTGTGGGCCACGGCATGGGAGACCGGGTAGCGTGAGGCCCAGACGCGTACCAGCTCCACGAAGTGGCGGCAGCGCTCCTCCTCCGCGAAGAAGGAGAGCGGCTTCACATTGACGGTAATGTCCAACTCGGGAGGCCGAGGCGGCAGCCTGAGCCAGAGTGACATGTCCAGCGCGGGCCACTTCGTGCGGTAGAGCCCGCAGTGGGTGTATCTTTCGCTTTCCCGCTCCTCCAGCGCCTTCCAGAGGGCAGCGCGGGAGTATTTACGTTGCCGCTTGCCTTCGACCACATCTGGCATCCACTCGCCTGCGTGCTCCTCGAGCGCTTGGAGGAAAGGTTCCAGCTCACGCTCCCGTGCCGCCTGCGGGTCGAAGGTACCGTCGAAAGTGAGTCGGAGGCGGTCGTCCGTCTTCAGTTCATGAAAGTCCAGCACCTTCATTGGAACGACACCTCCACTTCCGGAAAAACGCTCTTGGTTGCGTTCACGGCCCTATTGAACACTTCTACGTCTTTGGGCAGGAGGGCGTCGCCCTCATAGACGAGGCGAACCCGCTGGACGGGCACCTCGCTGCCCCCGCGGAGAAGGTGCTGGAGGGAGTCCCGGCGGATGTCCAGCGTTCCGCCATACTTCCGCAGAGCTTCTCCGGCATCCTCAGCCATCTGCGCCTTCAAGGCACCTTCCTTCAACCCCGAGAGGTCGCGGCTCTTGAAGCTGAACGTCTCGACGCGAGGAGGTGCTCCGGCAGGCCCGCCCTCCTCGATGACGAGCACATCCGCGTAGCGCAGGCCGCTCCCCGGCTTCCAGACTCCCACGGTCCGCAGGATGCGAGGTTTGACGAAGGTGCCCAGGAAGCGGCGCTCGGCCCGAGGCAGTTTGGCGTCGGCCTCCAGCAACTCCACCATGAGGCGCTCGAAGGCCAGCCCCCGGGCGAACCACCCCCGCATCCGCTCGTAGGGCGCCCAGTGCAGCGGCGCCTCGGCGGCCTTGCCTTGTCTGAGCTCCCGCAGGCGCCCCTCGTAGTAGGCGGCGTACTCCCCCCATCTCGGGTTGCCCTCGGCTCCGGTCAGCGGAGCGTCCGGGGAGGGGCGGTGCTTCTCCAGCACCGCCACGTCCCGGGGGAAACGCGGGCCCGTGGCCTCCAGCTCCACCAGCGCCAGCCGCGCCTCCACCACCTCCAGCGTGAGGCCCGCCCCCTTGTCCACCAACGAGGCCAGTCCCCCACCGTGCTCCGCCGTACCGGCCGCTTCGTAGGGGGCGCGTGCGGCGTCATCCGCCACGGGGGCCACCTGCCCGGAGCCCGTGCGCGCCGTGCTCCCCGCCACGGGCGAGCCCGTGGCTCCGGGCCGGGCCCTGGACATCATCGCCTGGGCCACGTTGCCCCTTGCCTCGTGCAACGCCAGCGCCGCGTCCACTCCTCCCGCCGCCACGAAGTGGGCCACCTCCCGGCGCTCTCGTATCCACCCGGCCAGTTCCCGCGGGCCGTCCGCCCCCAGCTTCGTCTCCACCTGCCGCGCCAGCTCCTGGAGGCCCCGCAGGTGCTGCTCCATGGCCTGGAGCCCGCCGAGCGCGGGCGCTCCGGCCCCCCGGGCCTGGGCCAGGGCACGCAAGCCCTTGCCTCCGGCGTACAGCGTCCCCAACAGCAGCGCGGGTGCCAGCTCGCGCGTGGCCTGCTCGTAGTGTCCCTGGCTGAGGGAGTACGCCCCCTGGCCCGTGCCGGCCACCAGGTAGTAGAAGCCCAGCGGCACCCCGAATGTCAGCGAGTCGAAGGTGCCCAGCGCCACGCTGCCCGCGGAGAAGTGCCGCAGCGCCAGAGCCCGCTCCACCTCGCGGGCGGCATGCTGGTAGGGCGGAGGCAGCTGCGCCCAGCGCCCCACCAGCTCCGTGTAGCGCCCGCCGTCCACCAGGGGGCTGGTAGAGAGCACGTCCCGGGCGGCGCGGCCCAGGCCCCGCGGCACGTCCCCGCCCCGCTCGGCCCGCTCCGGGTAGCGCGAGAGGGGCAGGCCACGTGACTCCAATTCCTGGCGCACCGCGGGCATGAGGGCCAGCGTCTGTCCCAGCAACTTGTCGCCGGCCAGCAGCCGCAGCACCGCGTCCACCTCGTCGTCATGGGCCGAGTGCAGCACGAAGAGGGCGAACACCTCGGCGTGGAAGGGGCCATAGCGCTCGGTGGCGCTCACCAGGAAGGCGACGCGCTTGCGTTGCAGCAGCGCGGCGGCGTCCTCGCGCACCGGGCCCAGGGCCCCCAGCCGCACCGCACTCCACTCGTCCAGGGCCTCCACCAGCCGGGGCATGTCCACGCGCTGCTGCAGGGCGACGTACTCGGCGGGCGAAGTGCAGCTGAGGAAGGGCGCCAGCAGCGCCTCGCCGCCGGAGGAGGAGTCGGGCCAGCCTCGGGGCACCACCTGGCCGCCGCAGGTAGCCGGACCTTGGGAGACAGTGCCCCCGCTGGCCACACCGTGCAGGGCCGTCTCGCCCGCGCCCAACACCGTGGCGTCCGAGCCCAGCCCCCGGGCGCTGCGGCGCCGGTGCAACCGCTGCGGCTCGTCCTCCATGGAAGCGGAGGAGGTGGGCGCCTGGAAGGGGGACGTCTTGGACAGGAGACGCGGACCCGGCGTGACGCAGCCAGGAGTGAGCAGGACGGCCACCAGCAGCAGCACACCCCACCGGGGGGCGCCCGCCGCCGGACGCGGAGTGACACGACGGTTGGACACGTGGCACTTCCCCAGCCCGCCGTGCGCATCAGCCGGGGTGCACGGCTCGAAGCAGAGGGGGAGTCTACCCGCGCCCCCGCGCGGCCCATGGGCCGCCAGACTTGTCATGATGACGAGTGAAGCGCATCGACTATGTAAAACAACATCTCCTTCACTTGTCATGATGACGAGTGGCGTCACCCGGGCGGATCGGGCGCAGGTCCGCTTCAGGAACGGTGGCGCTCGGCCACGCGGCAGAGGCGCGTCCCGGCGGCGAAGGAGGCCCGCAAGGAGAAGGCCGAGCTCAAACATCTCCACGTCATGGAGCTGGTGCGCACGGGCGCGGTGGCGCCCACCGAGCGCCCCTCGCACGTGCAGCCGCTGACGAGCGCCCTGGATGCTGAAAGTGGAGCTCGAGCCCGCCATGCTGACGTGAGGCGCAGCCCCCTCCCGGACCCATCCCTGCGCGAGGATGCCCGTCCCGTGTTGGGGATGGCCGGGAGCGGAGACTCCCGCGGACTCCACTCGTGGGAGAAAGGGTGGCGGGCTGGTACGTGGCTCGCACCGGATGCGCGGCACCATGAGACGCGGCGGCCGCTTCACGAGGGCTGCCCGTCCTGGCGGACCGCTCACCCGGAGAAACCTGGATGGACAGCATCAGTGGAGTCGCGGAGGCCCCGGCCACCGCGAGGAAGCACGGCTCGCTCGTTGGCCTCGCGCCCCTGCTCGGACTGTTGGCGGGAGGCGCGGCCTCCTGGCTGGCCATGTCCGTATATGAAAGCCCCGCGCACTTCCTGGACTGGCATGTCTGGGAAGCAGGCGTCATTTCCGGGGCCTCCACCCTGGGAGCCCTCGTGGCCGCTTGGGGAGTGGGAGCGAAGAGCCAGGGCCGCAACGTTCCCGTGGCGGCGCTCACCCTGGCCGCCTGCGCGGGCTGGCTGGTGGCGCTCCCCCTGTCACTCCGGGACGCCCTCCGCGTGGCCGATGCGCTCGCCTTCGCTTCGGATCCCCAGCCACTCTTCGGCTCGGGATTCAGTGATCCGGCCACACTGCGGCTTCTCGGCGTGCTCCTCTCCGCGGGCGTGCTCCTGGGTACCTCCCTCGGGTTGGCCAGCGCCGCCACCCGTCTGGGACGGTCCAGTTGGAGCGGTCGTCGCCTGGGGCGCGGACTTCTCCTCACCTCACCCGTGCTCGCGCTTCCGCTGGTGGCCATCGCCACCATGCCTGGGTACTTCCAACTGGCATCCTTCGTGGGGCTCCTCTCTCTCCTGGCGCTTGCATTCCTCGGCATTGGAGCACTGGCCGCGCCCACGCTGGCATCGGAAGAACCGCCGGCCCTGCAACTGGCCACTGGCGCATCGTGGACGGCAGCAAGCGGAGTGGTGGCGGGCTGCGTGGGGCTCTGCGCGACGGCCTATGCGGCGGCGTGCACGGCGATGAGCAACGTGAACCCCGATGATCTGCAGTTCCTCATGGACGAGAACACCCATGCGCTCGGCGTGATGATGAAGGTCCTGGGCATTGCCCTTCTGGCCTGTGGCATTCCGCCGGTCATCTTCGGGGCCCTCACCGTTCGCCGGGGAGCCAGGGGTGCCGGCCTCCTCGCTGGGGCGTTCGGGGCACTCCTGCTGGTGGCCTCGTTGTTGGTGGCGGATGGGCTGACCGCGAAGTTCATCGATGACCAGTTCCAACAAGGTGCGCCCCACCCGTTCGACATGCTCGGAAGGAAGTGAAGCCGGGGCGCCCCCCCACCCCGGCTCACGGCTCCAGCAGGAGGCACGAGTCGCCGAACTCGTGCCCCAGGTAACCGCGCGCCTCCGCGAGCACCGTGGCGGCGCGCAGCAGCTCCGCCGGGGCGAAGGCCTGCAGCAGGGTGAAGTGGCTGGTGCCGGGCTCGTGCATCCCGGAAAGCAGCCCGTCCACCACGCGCGGGACAAAGCCCGGGCCGAGCAGCAGGTCCGTCACCCCCCCCCCCGGCTCCAGCCGCCCTCCCGCCTGCGCCGCGCGCCCTTCCAGCGCTCGCACCACGGTGGTGCCCACCGCCACCACCCGGCCGCCCGAGGCCCGCGTGTCCTGGATGGCCTCCACGGTGGCGGCGGGCACGTCGAAGCGCTCGGGAAGGGGGAGCGCGGCATCCAGCACGGCGTCTCCTGTCGAGGACAGCCCCGCGGCATGCGTGAGCGAGGCCAGCCGCACACCCCGGCGCTTCAACTCCAGCAGCAGCGCCCAGGTGAGGGGCAGCCCCGCCGAGGGCGTCTCCACCGCCCAGGGCCGCGCGGCATAGGCCGTCTGGATGTGCCAGAGCGCGAGCGGGCGCTCCACGTGCGCGTACTGCACGGGCCGTCCGGCGCGGTAGAGCGCGGCCCACAGCGCGGCCCCCTGGGCCTCGAACGTCACGCGCAGCAGGCGCGGGGACGGAGGGAGCACGGCCACCACGCGCGCGCCCAGCCCACCGAGTACGAGCCGCTCGCCCGGGGAGACGGGCGGAGGCAGGGGCCGGTCCTCGGTGCGCGTGCGCCAGTCCCCCGCGCCGAAGAGGACGGCGGTCCAGGTACCCTCCTCCTCGCGGGCCACGAGCCGCAGCTCGATGGGAGCGCCCGCCTCCGTGTGACCATGCAGGGCCGCGGGCAGGGTCGCGGCGTCATTGAGGACGAGCAGGTCGCCCGGGCGCAGCATCCGGGGAAGCTCGGCCATGCGGACATCGTCGAGGCGCCCGGCGCGGGGCGCGATGTGGAGCAGGCGTCCGGAGTCCGGATGCTCCCGGGGCCAACGGGCGGCGTTCATGCGGCCTCCGGGCGTCCCAGCTCGACGCGCGCGGCCTCCAGGCGGGCACCGGACGGGTGCGCACCAGCGGACTCCACGAGCGTCACGAGGCGCGCGGCCACGTCCCGCGGGCGCGCGAGGGTGGAGGGGTCCGCCTCGGGGACGGCGTCGCGGTGCATGGTGGTGTCCATCTCCCCGGGGTCGACGTTGAGGAAGCGCACGCCCGTGCCCTCCAGCTCGGCGGCCCAGATGCGGCCCAGGTGCTCCAGGGCCACCTTGGACACGCCGTAGGCGCCCCAGCGCGGGTAGGCCGCGACAGCGGCATCCGACGTCACGTGCACCACCACGCCCTCGCCCCGCAGCACCATGGCGCCGGCGATGGCCTTGGTGAGGCGGAAGGGTCCCACCAGGTTCACCTCCAGCACGTGCCCCAGGTCCTCACACGCGGTGTCCAGCAGCAGCGGCAGCGGCGTGGGCCCGAGCGTGCTCGCGTTGTGCACGAGCACGTCGATGGGTCCCACCAACGCCGAGGCGGCGCCCACCAGCGGATGGATGGACTCCTTGTCTCCCACGTCGGCGGCGAGCGCATGGGCCTCGTACCCCTGGGCGCGCAGCCGGGAGGCCACCGCCTCCATCTCGTCCGCGTTGCGCGAGACGCCCACCACCCGCGCCCCCTTCCGGGCGAAGGTCTCCATCAGCGCCTCGCCGAGCCCGCGGCTCGCTCCCGTCACCAGTACGGCTTTTCCTTCGAGCTTCATCGTGTCTTCTCCTTGCACAAGGAGTACGCGCGAGGTGCTCATCCGTTGGTGGCCGTGCCAATGCATTGGCAGAATGCCATCCCATGAGCGACGAGGAGCTGGCGGGCTGGCTGGCGCGCAACATCAAGACGCTCCGGGAAGCCCGGGGGGCGACGCAGGCGCAGCTCGCGAAGCTGGCGGGCGTGCCCCGGGCGACGTGGGCCAATCTGGAGTCGGGGGCGAGCAACCCCACGCTGGCCGTGCTGCACCGGGTGGCGTCGGCGCTACAGGTGTCCCTGGAGGAGCTGGTGGCGAGGCCCCGAGCCAGCGCCCGGCATTACCCGCGGGAGAGCCTCGCCGTGCGCCAGCGGGGGCCAGGCTTCGTGCGCAAGCTGCTGCCGGACCCGCTCCCGGGAATGGAGTTCGACCGGATGGAGCTGCCACCCGGAGCGCGGCTAACGGGCGTGCCGCATACGCCCGGGACACGCGAGTACCTCGTGTGCGAATCGGGAAACCTGGCGCTGGTGGCCAGCGGCGAGCGCTTCCTCCTGGAGGTGGGAGACGTCGTGGTCTTCCGAGGGGACCAGAAGCACTCGTATGAGAACGTAGGAGCGAAGGTGGCGGTGGGCTATTCGGTGGTGCTGCTGGCCCCTCCCCTGCGCTGACGGTGCCCCCCCGGCCTAGGTTTCCAGGGCGTGTGTGTGCTACGAAACACCGCGTTCCCGAGCCATACCCGACGGGGGGATTGAACGGATGCGGAGCCAGTCACTCGCGGCAGTTGCCCTCATCTTCGCCATGCTCTCTGGCTGCACGTGCGGCGGCAGCGGAGACAAGGATGCGAAGAAGGGCCCCGGGCCCTCCGAGCTGTTGAAGTCGCTGCCCAGGGCGGCCGTCTCCCGGCCCTCCGCGCTGGTGCCCAAGGCCGTGCTGGAGGGCTCGCCCCGCTCCATGGTGGTGGCCGCCGCCGACGCCCGGGGCTCCTGGGAGGCCTTCCTGCAGACGGCGCCCGGCAAGGCGCTGGTGGAGGGTGGCGCCCTCGAGCACGTGGGCCTCTCCGCGCAGATGGAGCGGGCGCTCTCGCTCAGCCATGACCTGGCCGCCGTCTCGGAGCACCCGCTCGCCGCGGATCGCCTCACCGAGGCCTTCTCGGGCCCGGCCGCCGTGGGCGTGATGGACGCCGACGGCGAGGACGCCGACTTCGTGCTGGTGAAGGAAGTGGATGGCTCGCAGGAGTTCGTGGTCCGCCTCGCCCTGATGGCTTCCGCCGTGAAGGGGGCCGAGGTGTTCACCGAGCAGTACGAGGGCCACCCCCTGCACAACTTGAAGCGCGGCAACCGCCTCCTCTGGGTGGCCGCCTTCCAGAACGTGCTCATCGCCTCCACCGACCAGAACCTGGCCAAGGCCGCCCTCTCGCTCGCGCTCGGCAAGGGCGGCGAGTCCGTCGAGTCCGTCGACGGCTACAAGAAGGAAGTGGACAAGCTCCAGGGCCATCGCCTCGCCGCGCTGGTGTCGCTCGAGCCGGACGGCCCTCCGGCGCTGCTGCTGGGCCTGTCCCAGTTGGTGCTCGGACTGGACGTGGACTCGGGGCAGATGGAGCTCGGCGGCAAGCTCTCCGATTCTCCCGACACGGTGGCGGCCTTCCGCGCGCTGGCCTACGTGCCCAAGGACGCGGTGCTCTTCTCCAGCCTCGGCGCGGCCAACGCCACCGCCTTCCTCGAGCGGCTCGGAAGCCCGGAGGGCAACAACGCCGAGGCCATGCGCAAGGCGCTCGTGATTCCGTCGGACCTGGAGGACACCCTCACCGACGAGGCCTTCTACGGGCTGCTCGGCGTGTCCGACACCCGCTTCAACCACCTGCTCGGCCTGGGCCTGAAGGATGCCGCCGCCGGGGCCAAGGTCTTCCCCAAGCTGGCGAGGAGCTGGCTGGACAAGCCCGCCAAGAAGGACATCGCTCCGGGCGTCTCCGCCTTCTGCAACTCCACCGAGGGGCTGTGCATCGCACTGGCCAAGGACTACCTGCTGGCGGCCACGGACCTGGAGTCGCTGACGGCCGCGGTGGAGACGGGGCTCGGCAAGCGTCCCGCCCTCTCGGACGTGAAGGGCTTCCAGCAGGTGGGCAAGAGCGGGGACAGCCGCTTCCTCACCGCCTACGTGGACAGCGCCGGGGCGGCCGACGCCATGCTCACCTTCTTCCGCGCCGTGGGCCGGGGCAACAGCCAGGGCTTCGACACCGGCGACGTGGATGCCACCATCGCGCCGCTGTGCGAGGCGATGAAGAAGCTGCCTCCCTACGGCGGTGGGCTCGCGGTGGACGGCACCGCGGTGGCCGGCCAGTTCCAACCCCTGCCGGTGCAGCAGTAGAGGGCCGCCGCGTGAAGTGGGCCGTCGCCATCGCCGCCGTGCTGGCCGCGCCAGCGCTGGGCCTGCGCACCTCCGCGCGGGTCGAGCGCTCCGCGTCCGAGCTGCCCGCCGATGGGAGCGCCTCGATGAGCTTCCACGTCCAGCCGCGCTCGGTGCTGGGGCTCTCCGCGCCGCTGCTGCCCTCCACCCGCGCGACGCTCTCGCTCTCGCCCTCCCTCGCACGCACCTCCTGCGGGGCGGGCGCGCATGGCCCCGTGTGCACCGTCGTCGCGGGCACCACCCCGGGCGAGCTGCGCGGCACCCTGCGGGTAGAGGACGCGCTCGGGCTGGTGGCGGAGACGCCGGTGGAGCTGCGCCTGCGGGCCGATGCGTCCGACACGGACAAGGACGGCTTCCCGGACGCCGTCGAGCTGGACTCGGAGGACGACCGCCAGGCCTTCCGCCGCTGGTTCGTGACGATGGCCGCCGCGCAGTACCCCACGCCCGACCCGCGCTGGCCCGAGGTACACCGCGACTGCGCCGGACTGCTGCGGTTCGCCTACAAGGAGGCCCTCAAGGCCCATGGGGCGGGCTGGCGCAAGGGGCGCGAGCTCAACACGGCCTCCGCGCCGGACGTGCGCAAGTACCACTACCCCGCCGTGCCCGTGCTCGGAGAGAAGCTCTTCCGGGTGGCGCCCGGCGCCTATGACGCCCGCGGGCCGCTCGAGTCGGCCTTCAGCGCGTCGGCCAGCGCGCGCTGGCTCCTGTCCGCCAATGCCGTCCGCGTCCCCTCCGCGCGGGCGCAGCCGGGGGACCTGCTCTTCTTCGAGGATCCCGAGGCCCGCGGCATGGCCTACCACTCGATGGTGTACCTGGGTGACCTCGACGGGCTGGGGCCCGAGGTCGTCTACCATACCGGCCCCGACAGCCGGCCCGGCGGTTCCAAGGGAATCGTCAAACGGCTCCGGCTCGAAGACCTTTTGTCGCATCCGGACGAGAAGTGGCGTCCACGCGACGACAACCCGCATTTCGTGGGGTTCTACCGATGGAAGATTCTCGACTGAGGTTGCTGTTCGCCGTGCTGTTGGTGCTCGCCGCGCCGGACGCATCGGCTCGCGGGCGCTTCTACCTGTCCACGCAGACGGTGACCGCCCCGGGCGAGCAGCCCTCGGTGAGCATCGAGGCCAGCGGCGTGGGCGCCCTGTCCATGCGCGTGTACCGCATCCCCGAGCCCGAGGCCTTCATGCTCGGGCAGACGGATCTGCACCGTCCGGTGACGAAGAACACGCTGCGCGACAAGCACCTCTTCACCGTGCTCACCGGCGGCTACCGCGCGGCGGCCACCTCGCTGCGCGAGCAGATGCGCGACGCGGTGGCCCCCCAGGCGCGCGCCTCGGCGCTGGAGGTGCTCGCGAAGGCTAACACCGGCCTGTCCAAGGCGCAGTCGGCCCCGGCCCGCGAGCAGGTCCGCGTCCCGCTGCTCAAGGACTACCCGCTCGTCAGCTACTGGCGGGAGAACCTCGACGGCTCGGCCTCGGGAGCGGCCGAGGAGAGCGGCGAGGATGGCGAGGGCTACTCGGGCAACAGCGGGAGCTGGACGCTGCGCTCGCTGGAGCTGGGCGTGAAGGAGAGCGGCGTCTACCTGGTGGAGGGCGTGACGGGCGAGGACGTGGGCTACACGCTGGCGGTCGTCTCGCGCATCGGGCTGATGGTGAAGCAGGGCCCGGAGCAGACGGTGGCGCTGGCGGTGGACCAGACGACGGGCGCGGCGCTCTCGGGCGTGAAGGTGACGCTGTATGACCAGGGCAAGCCGTACGCCGAGGGCGTGACGGACGGCGACGGCCTGTTCAAGGCCAAGGTGAAGGCGGCCACGCAGACGCTCGCGCTCGCGCGCATGGGCAACGACGTGGCGCTGGCGGATGCCTCCTTCTACTCGGGGGCGGCGAATGACCGGGTGGTGTACCTCTTCACGGACCGGCCGGTGTACCGCCCGGGGCACGAGGTGCACTTCAAGGGCATCATCCGCTCGCGCTCGGGCACGGCCTACGCGCCGCCGAAGGGTGGCGAGGCCTCGGTGTCCCTGGTGGAGCCGGGCGGCACGGCCGTGGACACGCTGGACGTGCAGGTGGCCGCCAATGGCAGCTTCACCGGGCGTTTCGAGCTGCCGGGCAAGGAGACCCAGCCGGCGGCGGGCGTCTGGCGCATCCGCGCCGACGTGGAGGGAGAGTCCTTCGAGGGCGAGTTCAAGCTGAAGGAGTTCACCAAGCCGGAGTACCAGGTGAGCGTCCAGCTGCAGAAGCCCTCGTACGTGCAGGGAGACGAGGTGTCGGGCCGGGTGCTCGCCCGCTTCTTCCACGGTGGCGTGCTCAAGAACGCGGACGTGCAGCTGACCGTGTACCGCAGCCGCTTCTTCATCCCGGACTTCGTGGACGCGGAGGCGGACTTCTTCGTCTCCGAGGGCGAGCGGGCCTCGGCGGGGCGGGAGATCGTCCAGGAGCTGTCGGGCAAGCTGGACGCCAACGGCGCGTTCCCCTTCAGCTTCAAGGCGGACACGGGGGGCGAGGACTTCACCTACTCCGTGGAGGCCAAGGTGGTGGACGGCTCGGGCAAGACGGCCCGGGGCCAGAAGGCGGTGGACGTGACGGTGGGCCGCTTCTTCCTGTCGGCGCGGGCGGACAAGCTCGTCTACGAGCCGGGGGACGAGGTGTCGCTCCAGGTGGTGGCGCGTGACTACGGCGAGAAGCCGGTGGCCGTGCCGGTGAAGGTGGACATCTCGTACCAGAAGCGCACGGGCGACACGGTGGCGGAGGCGTCGCTGCCCCCGCAGCAGGTGCAGGTGGCGGCGTCCGCCACGGGCGGCATGCACAAGCTCAAGCCCACCGAGCCCGGCGCCTACGTGGCCGAGCTGACCGCGACGGATGACGCGGGCTCGGTCATCACCACCACGGTGCCCTTCTTCGTCACGGAGAAGGGCGGGGACATCCCCATGGCCAAGGGCGGGCTGGAGCTGTACTCGGACAAGCCCACCTACAAGGTCGGCGACGAGGCGGTGGTGCTGGTGCGCGCCCCGTTCGACTCGGCCAGCGTGCTGCTCACCCACCAGGGGCTGGAGGTGCTCTCCAGCGAGGCGCTCGAGCTCAAGGGCTACTCGGCGGTGCTGCGCTTCAAGGTGACGAAGGAGATGACGCCCAACATGTACGTGGGCGCCATGGCCATCTCCGCCGGGAGCACCTACCGCAAGGAGCTGCTGGTGCGGGTGCCTCCCACGGAGCGGGTGCTCCAGGTGAAGGTGACGGCGGACAAGGAGAAGTACGCCCCGGGCGACACGGGCACCTTCACGGTGTCGGTGACGTCGCCGGACGGCAAGCCGGTGGCCAACGCGGACATCGCCCTGTCCGTGGTGGACGAGGCCATCTACGCCGTCTCCCCGGAGATTGCTCCCTCGCTGCCGGAGTTCTTCTTCCACCCGGTGCGCGACAACGTGCGCGGCACCAGCTCCACCACCTTCCGCTTCTACGGCTACGGCCGCAGCGTGCGCGAGCAGATGGGCCAGCTCGTGCCGCGCAGCCGCGCGGGCTACGGTGACTTGAAGACGCTCTCGCGCAAGGTGCGCAAGGACTTCAAGGACACGCTGCTCTTCTCGCCCAACCTGGCCACCGGCCCGGACGGCAAGGCGCAGATGAAGGTCACCTTCCCGGACAACCTCACCACGTGGCGGGCCACCGCGCGCGTCATCACCACCGACACCTCGGTGGGCTTCGGCGTGGGCAAGGCCCGGGTGCACCAGGACTTCCAGGTGCGCCTGGCCACCCCGCGCTTCTTCCGCGAGCGCGACACACTGCAGCTCGGCGTGCTGCTGGAGAACTCCACCAGCCAGAAGGGCACGGCCACGGTGACGCTCGAGGCCACCGGCGTCGAGCTGACCGAGAAGCAGAAGACCGTCACGGTGGACGGCAATGACCAGGCGGTGGCGGTGTTCCCCGTCCGGGTGATGGGAGGCGATGGCAAGGTGAAGCTGCGGGCCAGCGGCAAGCTTGGCGCCCACTCCGACACCATGGAGCTGGAGGTGCCCCGGCTGGCCCACGGCGCGCTGCTCGGCGAGGCCGTCGTCGCCTCGCTGTCCGCCGACTCCACGGAGCCGGTGGACCTGGCCCTGGAGATTCCGGCCTCGGCCCACCCCGAGTCCTCGCGGCTGGCGCTCTACGCCAGCACTGGCATCGCTCCGGCCATCGAGAGCGCGCTCGACTACCTCGTGGGCTACCCGTACGGCTGCACCGAGCAGACGATGAGCCGCTTCGTGCCCAACCTGGTGGCGGTGAAGGCCTACGAGCAGCTCAAGCTGCCGCGCAAGCAGCGCCACGGCGAGCTGCCGAAGATGGTGATGGCGGGCGTGGCGCGGCTGCGCCAGCTCCAGCACGCCGATGGTGGCTGGGGTTGGTGGGAGGAGGACAACACCGACCCGGCCATGACGGGCTACGTGGTGCAGGGCCTGGCCATGGCGCGCTCGCTCGGCTACGGCAACGAGGAGCTGGACCAGATGCTCACCCGCGGCCTGGCGAAGCTCTCTTCGCTCAGCACGGGCGAGATGGATGACGGGCTCCGCGCGCGCCTGCTCTACAACCTGGCGGTGGCCGGCAAGTCGTCGGACTCGATGCTCACCGCGCTCTCGCAGAAGGTGCGCGAGCAGGCGGAAATCTCGACCTACACCAAGTCGCTGGTGGTGCTGGCGCTGGCCGAGTCGGGCAAGAAGGAAGACGCCGCCGCGCTGGCCGAGGAGCTCGAGCGCTCGGCCAACCGGGTCGGTGAGCTGGTGGTGTTCGGCGGCAACGGGACGGAGCCCTGGTGGCAGGGCCGCATCCAGCCGGCCATGGCCACGTGGGATGGGGACCCCATCGAGTCCACGGCCTCGGCGCTCCGGGCGCTCGCCCGCGCGCGTCCCTCCAGCCCGTTCATCGACGGCGCGGTGAAGTTCCTCCTGCAGCAGCGGCGCGAGGGCCACTGGCAGAGCACCCGCGACACCGCCGTGGTGGTGTCCGCGCTGGCCGACGTGCTCCCGCGCTTCGCCAGCCAGACGCAGGGCGCCACCGTGGCCGCGCTGCTGGATGGCCAGCCCTTCGGCGAGCGCACCTACTCCGGCGAGGACCTCTATGGCCCCGAGCTGATGGTGGGCGAGTCGCTGACGATGAAGCCGGGCGCGCACGCCATCCAGGTGTCGCGCCGCGGCCAGGGCGCCGGGATGATGCTCGAGGCGCGGCTGTCGTACCTGGACGCTGGCGAGGGGCTGAAGGCGAGCAACAGCGGCCTGACCATCACCCGCCGCTACCACCGCGTGGTGCGCGAGCAGGGTGGCGCGGGCATCCAGGAGACGCTCCAGCCGCTCGGCAAGAGCGCCGAGCAGGATGGGCTGCTCTTCGTCGAGCTGGAGGTCACCGCTCCGAACGCCATGGAGTACGTGATGCTGGAGGATCCGCTGTGCTCCGGCTGCGAGGTGGAAGAGGCCGACGTGGGCCGCGCGCCCGGCGGGAGGGACTTGCACCCCAAGGGCCTGCACCGCGAGGTGCGCGACGAGAAGGTGGTCTTCTTCGCGAGCGACCTGAAGCCGGGCAAGAACCTCTTCGGCTACATGGTGACACCGGGCCTCGCGGGCAACCTGCACGTGATGCCCGCCAGCGCCTCGCTCATGTACCACCCGCAGGTGCGGGGTACCTCGAGCGAGCAGACGCTCGTCGTCGGAGGTGAGCCGTGAACGTCCGGATGCTGCTGTCGCTGGTGATGCTGCTGCTCTGTGGTGCCTCCTCCGCGTGGGGCAAGGACGCCCCCAAGGTGACGATCGCCACCCCCGCCGGGGGATGGACCTCGAACCGGGTGGCGCGCATCACCGGCTCCATCTCCGATACCTCGCTGCGCGTCGGCACCCTCTCCGTCAACGGCACCGAGCGCCCGCTGCCCCTGCGCAACGGCGACTTCGACCTCTCGCTCGTGCTCTCGCCGGGCATGAACGTGATCGAGGTGGCGGCCGTCAACGAGGCGGGCTCCGGCCGCGCCAAGGTGTCGGTGTTCGCCAAGGTGCCGAAGATCGACCTGCGCGTGGTGCTCTCCTGGGACACCGACGGCACGGACCTCGACCTGCACGTGGTGGAGCCCTCGGGCGATGAGGCCTGGTACGGCCACAAGGAGACCGCGAGCGGCGGCTCCCTCGACGTGGACGTGACCACGGGCTACGGGCCGGAGATCTACACCCAGGCCAACTCGCAGGAGGGCACCTACAAGATCCTGGTGGACTACTTCTCCGACAACGGGAACGCCCAGACCGAGGTGAAGGTGGACGTGCTCATCCACGAGGGCACGGACCGCGAGGAGCGGCACTCCTTCCGTCACATGCTCACCCGCACGGGTGGCAAGTTCGAGGTGGGAACCTTCGAAGTGAAGGCCGCCCGAGTCGTCCAGTGACCCTCGTGCCGCTCGGGCTGCTGCTGGTGCTCTCCGTGGCTGGAGGCACACCCGAGCTGCGCACCCGGCTCGCCGAGCGCGCCGAGGCCCTGCTGCCGGACGATGACGACGCGGCGGCGGTGATGGACCTGGCCACCGGCGAGCTGGTGCTGGCCCATCACCCCGCCATCCTCACCCGGGCCTTTCCGCCCGGGAGCGTGCTCAAGCTGGCCAGTGCCTATGCGGCGCTCGACACCCACCGGCTGCCCGAGGAGCCGCTGCGCTGCACGGGCCGCGCGGAGATTGGAGGCCGGGAGCGGACGTGCTGGCTCCGCCCTGGCCATGGCCGCCTCGAGCTGACGCGCGCGCTGGCGCTCTCCTGCAACATCTACTTCCACGCGTTGGGAGACGGGGTGGAGGGCGAGGCATTGCTGCGGGCGCTGCGGGCCTTCGGGCTCGGGAGGCCCACGGGCGGGCTGCCGGGTGAGGAGGGCGGCGTGCTGCCCCAGGCGCTCTCGCGCGAGGACCGGATTCGCGTGGCGGCCGGGGACAGCGAGCGGGTGCAGACGACGCCGCTCCAGCTGCTGCAGATGGCGGCGGTGATCGCCGGCCGGGGACAGGCGCGGAGCCTCGGCGGGGTGGGAGGCCGTCAGGGGGCGCGCCTGGAGAACGTGGCGGCGGTGGACGTGCTGCGCGAGGCGATGCGGCAGGCGGCCGAGAGCGGGACGTTGGAGGCCACGCGGCTGGGGACGCTGGAAGGCGCAGGGAAGACGGGCACCGCGCGCTGGGACAAGGGCTGGCACACGCATGGCTGGTTCATCGGGTTCGCGCCCTTCCGCGCGCCGCGCTACGCGGTGGTGGCCTTCGCCCGGGAAGGACGCGGAGCCCACCAGGCCGCGCAGCCGGGGACGGAGCTGCTGAGCCTCGCGCTCGGAGGCGAGCAGCCCCAGACGATTCCCTGGGAGCGTCCTCCGGGCCACCTGCGCGTGCGCGTCTTGGAGAAGCTGCGCCCGGTGCGCGCCACGGTGATGACCGATGGGGGGCGGCTGCGCTGCGATGGGAAGACGTTGGATCTGACGGGGGCCACGGCGGAGATAGATCAGGGGATGTTGGACCTGGGCCGGCCGGACTGGCGCTGCCACGAGCTGTACGCGCCGGGCGAGGGCGTCGTGGTGCGGCTGGGAGCCACCACGCGGCGGTACCGGGGAGCGCTGCGGGCCACCGTGCTGGATGGGCAGATCGCCCTCTTCAACGAGCTTTCGGTGGAGGACTACCTCCGGGGCGTGGTGGGCAGCGAGCTGGCCGGGAAGCCGGAGGCGCTCAAGGCGCAGGCCATCGTCTCGCGCACCTATGCGCTCGCCGGGCGCAACCGGCACGAGCGGGCGGGCTATGACGTGTGCGACCTCACCCACTGCCAGCTCTACCGGGGCCGCCAGGACGAGCGCGCCGAGGTGGACAAGGCGGTGGAGGCCACCCGAGGCAAGGTGCTCCGGGGACGCGATGCCAAGGGAGCGCTGGCACCGGCCTATTTCCATTCGAGCTGCGGCGGCTCCACCAGCACCGCCGCGAGTGTCTTCGGCGCGGCCGAGCCCTCCAGCGCGGTGGCGGACCGGGTGGGCTCGTCCGGGCCGCTGTGTGCCGCCTCACCGCACCACCGTTGGCACTTCGAGGTGTCGCGGGAGGAGCTCGCGCGGGCCCTGGGGATTCCCGCCGAGGGCCCGGCCTTCGAGGTGCTGCGCAACGACAGCGGTGGCCGGGCGCTGGAGGTGCGCACCTTCGGCGTGCCCCTGTCGGGCGAGGCCTTTCATGCGCGGGTGGGCCGTGCGCTGGGCTACCAGACGCTGAAGAGCCTGGCGGTGAGCGCACGCGAGTCGGGCGGCAAGGTGCGCTTCGAGGGGCGGGGCCTCGGCCACGGCGTGGGGCTGTGCCAGTACGGCGCCACGGAGCTGGAGCGGCGCGGGTTCAAGTACGAGAAGATCCTGAAGCACTACTTCCCGGAGCGCACGATTGGCGAGCCCCCTCCTTAGCGTGGTGCTGTGCGCGGTGCTCGCGGCCGAGGTGCAGGTCGGGGCCACGGTGGTACGGCACGAGGAGGGCGCGGAGGGCGTGGCCACGCGCGTGGCGCGGGCACTGGAGCGGGCGCGGCAGTCGCTGCCGCCCTTCGTCGGCTCGGGGGTGCTGGAGGTGCGGGCGGAGATCTCCGAGTCGGTGGAGACGTTCAGCGCGCGCACCGGCCTGCCCCGCACCGCCGCGGCCGGGGTGGTGGAGGGAGAGGTGCTCTTTCCACCGGCGCGGGTGGTGGACCGGATGGAGGACCTGGGCACGCTCGCGAGGCACGAGGTGGCGCACCTGGCGCTGATCTCCCACGCGGGCCCGGCGCTGCCCCGCTGGTTCGTCGAGGGCTTCGCCACGGCGCTGGTGGAGCCGGGGCCCACCGCGAGCGGGCCGGAGGACTGCCGGGCGCTGACGTCGGAGTTGCTGGAGGTTCGCCCGGAGGTGCGGGAGCGGGCCTATGCGCGAGCGGCGGCGCTCGCCCGGCGCATTGCCCGCGAGGCCGGTGGGGTGGAGGCGCTGTGGAAGAAGCTCGGCACGAGGCCCGATACCCGCGCCTTCTGGCGGATGCAGCTGGGAGAGAAGACGGTCCGGGAGCACGCCTGTGTGCCCTCTCCCGAGAAACGTCAGCCCGCGCTGCGCCCGTAGAACCACGCGGTGAGCGCGAGCCGGGGGCCGTGAGCGGGCAGCACCTCGTGCTCGATGCGCTCGCTGAGGAACACCACGAGCCGGTCGAGCGTGGGCTCCACCTCCACCGGACGGCCCTCGGGGTAGATGCGCAGCAGGCCCCCATGGGCCGGCACCCAGTCCGGATTGAGGTAGTAGAGCGCCGTGACGCGCCGGTTGGACTGCCCGGGGAAGGCATCGAAGTGCCGCGCGTACCGCGCTCCATTGCCCGGATACCAGGCGAGCTGCAAGTCGAACCGCCCGAGCCCGAGGTACGCCTCGGCCGACAGGGCTTCCCCGAGCGCGGCATAGGCCTCGCGCAGCCGGCTGATCGCCGAGCCCTGCTCCTCCTCCTTCACCCAGGTGATGAAGTCGCCACGGGTGTCCCGGTCGAGCGTGTGGTCCGCGCCCCGGCGGATGCCCGCGGGCCGGAGCTGGCCGGCCTCGACGCGTGCCTTTGCCTCGGCGTGGATGGCCCGGGCCTCCGCCTCGCCGAGGAAGGAAGCGCGGGTGAACCAGCCCTGCTCACCGAGTGACTGGATTTCTTCATCCCGAAGGGACAGTGGGCTCATGGCTCGGCGAACCCTAGCCCGCCCTGGCTAGAATGGGGCGCATGGTGCGCTTCCTCTCGCGGGTGTTGCTCGTCCTCGTCGCCCTGATCGCCGGAGCCGTGGGGGCCTTCCTGCTGCTCCGCCCCAAGCCCCCTGCCCTGCCCGACACGCCCGCGCTCGTCACCCGCGTCCGCGAGGTCGCCCGGCTCGAGACGCTCCAGGTGTCCCTCTACAAGAAGGTGGAGTTCTCTCCCCAGCCCCAGGCCACCGACGCCCTCTGGAAGGACGTCATCAACTGGGCGCGCTACTCCATCAACACCCCCATCGGCCGGGCCATCGTCTTCGCCGACGTGCACCTCGGCTATGACTTCAGCGGGCTCGATGGCTCGTCGATGCGCATCCAGGGCACCCGCGTGGACATCGCCCTCCCCCGGCTCGAGGTGAAGGTGGAGCTCAAGCCCGGCGAGACGGAGATCATCGGCTCCAACCTGGACAGCGCCCAGACGACGCTCCTGCTGGAGAAGGCCCGCGAGGCCTTCGAGCGCGAGGTGAAAGGCGACGTCCGCTTGAAGGAGCGCGCCCGGCGCTCGGCGGAGAACACCCTGCGCGTGCTGTTCCTCTCGGCGGGCTTCCGCGAAGTGAACGTGGTGGATGTGCTGCCTCCTCCGGCCACCGCGGGGTGAGCAGAACGGTGACGGGCACCCTCACCCCGACCCTCTCCCGGAGGGCGAGGGAGTGGGTGCACGCCGGTTCACAGGGACTCGAGTGTGTCCCCGGCGAGGCGGAAGAGGCCGGGGATTCCGTCCGGCGCACTGCCCAGACGGGCCAGTGACTCGCATGCGGGCACGTCCGACTCGCGGCACAGCAGCGCGAACTCCCGCCAGCCCAGGTGCACGCGCAACGGCACCTCTCCCGCGTGCAGTGCGAGGCGCCTGCGCTGCTCCGCCGTGAGCAGCCGCGCCCCGTCGTACCCATCGCCTCCCGCCACGGCCCACAGGCCACTGAAGGTCTCCGCGAGCACCACCTGTCCCTCGTCCAGCACCACCGGCCTCACCGGCGCGGGGTGGGCCTCGAGGTTGCGCCAGGCCATGGCGTCCACCGCCTCCGCGGAGAGCCCCGCGGGCCCGAGCGTGTCCCCGGGCAGGTAGTGCACGAACTCCGAGTCCTCCAGGACGTAGAACACCGCGAGCCCTGCGGGCCCCGGCCGGTGCAGCGCCCCCGCCGCCTGCGACTCGAAGTCCCCCGGCCGCAGCACCGGCCGCAGCCGGGCCTCCAGTGAGCCCGCATCCACCGCGAGCCCGGACAGGCCCCGCAGCCGCGCCACCATGCCCTGCACGTACGCGCCCAGCTCCTGCGTGCCATCCCGGTAGGCCGCGTAGAGCGAGGCCACGTCCACCCGCCCTACCTCGCCCGAGGCGAGCTTCACCAGCAGGTCCTTCCCCTGCCGCCGGCACGCCACGCCGGACCGGTGCAACGCGGCCATCAGCGCGGCGGTGAACTCCGGACGCAGCGCCTGCACCCGGGGCGCGAGCGGAGGCGGCACGTCCGCGGCGTCCAGCTCCGCGCGCAGCAGGCGCGCCTCCTCGTCGAAGGGATCCCTCTCCAGCACGTCCGCCACGTACGCCCGCGCCCGTGCGTGCTCACCCCGCCGCAGGGCCAGCACCGCGAGCACCTTCTGGGCCTCGGGGTCTCCCGGGTTGAGGGCGAGCGCCTCGCGCAGCACCGCCTCCGCGTCGCCTGGCCGCTCCAGCCCGAGCAGCGCCCGCGCCAGCCCCAGCCGCACCTGCACGTCCTGGGGGAAGTCGCGCCGCAACGTCTCCAGCAGGCGCAGGGCCTCGCGCTCCGCGCCCGCGTTCACCAGCGCGTGCGCCACGGCCAGGCGCAGCGTGGGGCCCGGCGTGTTCTGTGCCGCGGTGCGCAGCGCCTCCAGCTCCGCGTCACTCAGGGGCTCGCCGGCCTCCACCTTGCGGCGGAGGCACTCCAGGGAAGTGGGATCCACGGCCCGAGTCTAGCCATGTGGCGCCCCCGCGGCTCACTCCCAGCAGAGGTCGTATTCGCTATCGAGCGTACCCGTCTGGCGTCCCACCACCCGCACGTTCCGGGCCCCCGTGGCCTCCAGCAGGCCCTGCAACACGCCCTCCAGGTACGGGTAGGGCATGAAATCCCGCTCCATGGTCCAGTGGACGCTCTCCGGCCCCGTCCACCGCAGCGTGTGCTTGCCGTAGCTCAACCCCATCCGGAAGCTCATGGGGACCTCGTCCAGGAAGTGCTTCTGCTCACCCCCGCCGAGCCTCAGCACCATCCTGCCCGCGTGGGAGGCCAGGGAGTCACGCACGCTCCACAGGCCCAGGTGCCGCAGTCCCCGCGCGCCGCAGCCCTGCCGCGCGGACAGCGTCTGCAGGGCGGCGGACATCATCTGCAGCTGCAACCGGACGGGGTAGCGGAAGAACTCCACGAGCGGCTCGGGCCCGCACACCTCGAGGCAGCGCCGCAGCACCCCCTCGTCCCCGAGCGCACGGATGGCCTCCAACGTGCCCCTCAGGTACAGCCCCCACGCGGTGTCCGCGGGCGTCGCCAGCTTCAGACGTTGCGCCAGGTCCCTCGCCCAGAAGTCCGAGAGGGAAACAGCCGCGCCGGCCTCCAGGCCCAGGCCCATTCCCTTGCTGATGGCATCCACATCCACCGCACCAGGAACGAGGCTTACGGGCAAGGGCCGCCCCCTTTCACTGCCAGGAGATGTCGTACTCACTCTCGAGCGCGTCCGTCTGGCGCCCCACCACCTTCACCTTGCTCGCGTTCAACCGCTCGAGCATCGCCACCAGCATGCCCTCGTGGAACGCGGGGGGCATGAAGTCGCGCTTCATGGTGAAGCGGCAGCACTGGGGCCCCGTCCACCGCACCGAGCGCTCCCCCGTCATCGACATCCGGTAGGTCAACGGCAGGTTGTTCACCAGCCGCTTCGGCTCGCCGCGCACCAGCACCTGCACCGTCCGGCCCGCCTCGGACTCCAGGAAGTCCGTCGCCACGCAGTGCCCCATCAACCACAGGGCCCGCTCCACCTCCATGTGGCGCGCGGCCAGCTCCGGCATCGCCACCGAGAGCATCTGCAGGTGCAGGCGGATGGGGTAGTTGAAGAAGTCGAAGAAGCGCGACTGCCCGCAGGCGCTGGCGCTGCGCTTCTCCAGCGCCTCGTCCCCGAGCGCCCGGATGGACTTCAGCACGCTCTGCAGGAACAGCCCGCGCGCGATGTCCTCCGAGCTCACCAGCGCCATGCGCTGGCCCCAGAACTGCCCGCCGTCCCGGGGTGACACACTCCACGCCATCGCCGCGCTGCTCATTCCCCGGTCCCCCCTCGTCTCACTGCCAGCAGAAATCACACTCACTGTCGAGCCCTCCCGTCGGCCGCCCGCTCACCTTCACCTGCCGCCCGCCAAACAGGCCCAGCGACATCTCCACCACGCCCTCGTGGAAGGGGTGGGGCATGAAGTCCCGCCTCAGGATGAACCGGCCGCTCCGGGCTCCCGTCCACTGCACCTCGTACTGCCCGAAGCTCACCGCCATCCGGTAGGCCACCGGCAACGAGTACCCCAGCTGCCGTGGGCTGCCCGGCGTCAGCGACAGCATCACCCTGCCCGCCCCCACCTTCAGGAAGCGCTGGGCCACCAGCCGCCCCAATTGACGCAGTGCCTCCTCCGCGTCCCCGTACTGCTCCGCCAGCACCGGCAGCGCCGTGCTCACCATCTGGCAGTGCATCCTCACGGGATAGCTGAAGAAGTCCAGGAACCGCGACTCCCCACACTCCTCGACGCAGCGCTTCACCAGCGAGCCGTCCCCCACCGCGCGCAGCACCTCCAACGTGCCGTTGAAGAGCATGCCGCGAATGGTGTCCTCCGAGGTCGCCAGACACTTGCGCCGCTCCAATTCCTGCTCCCACGTGTCTGCCTTTGCCCACCTGGTGCGTGCGCTGCTGGTCACGGCCATGTGTGTCCCCCTTGGCAGGAATCAGCCCGGCTGAGGATTGTCTATCCTAATTGTTTCAGGACTTGCTGTCAGTAGGGGGAGTCACGATTTGAGCCCTTTCGCCGAGGGAAAAACGGCTTGGCCCCCGCCCTCCGTCCACTCCCGTTGTGGGATTGCACCCGCACCGCAAGCCGGATACGTGTCTATGAAAGCTTTCACTGCTGCAAAGCTATTCACGTTTACGGTGGGATGGAATTCGAACAGCTCCGCCGGACTCAGCGCCCGCTGAAGAGCAATTCTTCGACATCCGCGGGAAGGGAGGCGAAGTCGGAGGTGACCCAGTGGGCCCCGGCGTCGCGGAGGATGTCCGCGGGTGTCAGGGTGGCGACCCCCACCGCGAACATCCCCGCCGCGCGCGCCGCGTGGATGCCGTGCACCGCGTCCTCGAAGACGACACACGCCGCGGGGTCCACCCCGAGCGCCCGCGCCGCGGCGAGGAAGAGGTCCGGCGCCGGCTTGCCCCGCGTCACGTCCTCCGCGCCGATCACCTGGGAGAAGAAGGGGCGCAGCTGGAGCCCGTCGAGCACGAAGGCGCGGTTGGGGCGCGGCCCGGCCGAGGCCACCGCGAGCCGCACGCCCGCGTCGCGCAGCCGCACGAGCAGCTCGCGGGCGCCGCGCAGGGGCGTGAGGTGCGGCGCGTAGAGCGCGCGGTAGTGGGACTCCTTCTGCTCGGACAGCCGCGCCAGCTCCTCGGCGGGCACGGGCCGGCCGAGCAGCGCGGGAAAAATCTCCTCGTTGCGCCAGCCGTTGAAGTCCCGCTCGAAGCGCTCCGCGGGCGTCTCGACACCGAGGGCGCGGGACATGGCCACCCACGCCTGGACGTGGAAGGGCAGGTTGTCGACCAGGGTGCCATCCAGGTCGAAGATGGCCGCGGCGAGCGCCACGCTCACGCCTCCCAGGCGACGTCGTAGTCGCTCTCCAACACGGAGAGCTGATGGCCCCGCACCCGCGCGCCCCTCGCGTTGGCCTTCTTCAGCACGCCCAGCAGCATCCCCTCCTGGAAGGAGCAGGGCATGAACTCGCGCCGCATGGTGAGCCGGCAGCTCGTGGGCCCCGTCCACACCACCGAGCGCACCCCGAAGCTCACCGAAGCCCGGTACATCGACGGCATGTTGCCCACCAGACGGCTCGTGTCTCCCCCAGCCAGCAGCTGGAGCGCCAGGCCCGCGGTGGACGCCAGGAAACACTCCGCCGCCTTGTAGCCGAGCTGCCGGAGCGCCTCGTCGATGCCGCCGTAGCGCGCCTCCAGCATCCGGGCCGCGGAGAACACCATCCGCAGGTTCGCGCTGACGGGGTAGGCGAAGAAATCCACCAGCTTCTCCTCGCCGCTCGCCCGCTGGCAGCGGCGCACCGCGTCGTCGTCCCCGAGGATGCGCACCGCGTCCAGCGTGGCCCGGAGGAACATGCCCCGCGCCGTGTCCGAGGGCGAGGCCATGGCCAGCCGCTGCTCCAGGTCCTCGTCCGAGCCCGGGCGAGCAGGCACCCACCAGCCCTGCTCATCGACCATCTGCATGAATCCCCCCCCGCGTGTCGAGGTACCGAGCATGTACACACTGTAACCCTTCCGACTCCCTTCGTCAGGCTCACGGCCTGTCTGTCATTGGGCTTGAAGAAATACATTCCAGGTGTCGCGGCCCGGAAACGGGCCCCCCGTCCCCCGTCCCTCCGGCGGCCCTGCTCGCACCGGCGTCCTGGCCCTCCCCGAAGCCGGTCCCAACATTGACGGGCGGACACCGCTCTCGCCGAGCGGGGAGACACGTGGGGGAGACAATGGACGCCTGGCCGCAACTGCCGCTGGCGGCGTGGAAGGACACGCTCGCCACGCTCCACCGCTACACCCAGGTCATCGGCAAGGTGAGGCTCGAGCTGGCACCGATGATGAACCACTGGTGGCAGGTCGCGCTGTACGTGACGGCGCGCGGGCTCACCACCTCGCCCATCCCCTTCGGGCAGGGCAGCTTCGAGGTGGACTTCGACTTCATCGGCCACGAGCTCCTCTTCCGCACCAGCGAGGGCGAGCAGCGGGTGCTGGCGCTGGAGGCCCGCCCGGTGGCCGAGTTCTACCGGGACGTCATGGCCACGCTGCGCTCGCTGGGCATCGAGGTGTCCATCAACGACACGCCCCAGGAGATTCCGGACGACACCACCCGCTTCCGCGAGGACCGGCACCACGCCGCGTATGATCCGGAAGCCGTGCACCGCTGGTGGCGGGCGATGGTGCAGGCGGACCTCGTGCTCGAGGAGTTCCGGGCCCGCTTCACCGGCAAGTGCAGCCCGGTGCACTTCTTCTGGGGCAGCTTCGACCTGGCGGTGACGCGCTTCTCGGGCCGGCCCGCGCCAGAGCGGCCCGGCGCGGACCCCGTCACCCGCGAGGCCTACTGCGAGGAGGTCATCAGCGCCGGCTTCTGGCCGGGCACCGAGCAGCTCGGAGGACCGGCCTTCTACTGCTACGCCGCCCCGGAGCCCCCGGGCTTCTCCACCGCCGCCATCCAACCGCGCGCCGCCTGGTACGACGCCACCTTCAAGGAATACCTCCTGAAGTACGACGACGTGCGCACGGCCGCCCACCCGAGGCAGCTGCTGCTCGACTTCTTCCAGAGCACCTACGCGGCGGGCGCGGAGCTCGCGGGCTGGGACCGGGAGCGGCTGGAGCGGCCGGTGCGGCGCGCCCGCGGCGCCACCGTGCCCGAGCAGCCCGCCCCGGCGCCGTGACTCACGCGGGGGGTGGGACCACGCCGGCCCCGCCCCCACCGCTGGGGTGCGGCTCCGACTGGCCGAGGAAGTCGTCCAGGGCGCCCACGTCGATGGGCTTGCGGAACACGGCATCCACCAGCGCGAGGTTGGCGCGGTTCTGCCCGCGCACGTCCATGCCCGTCACGATGGCCAGCAGCGCCTGCGGCGAGCGCTTGCGCAGCTCGCGCGCCACCTCCCAGCCCGACATGTCCGGCATCACCGCGTCCAGCAGGGCGGCGTCATAACGGCGCTCGTCCCACATCTTCAGCGCCACGTCCCCGCTGTTGGCCACCTTGACGTCGTAGCCCTCCTCGCCGAGCACCTCCGCCATCATCCGCGCGTTGTCTGGATCGTCGTCCACCACCAGCACCCGGCGCGTCTGCTGGAAGCGCCGCGGGACCGCCGCCGACTGGCTCTCCTGGCTCGCCCGCGCCGCCTCCTCCTCGGAGCGCGCCAGCGGCAGCCGCACCACGAAGGCCGCCCCACACTCCTGCAGGTTCTCCACCGTCAGCTCACCGCCCCAGCGCTGCACCTGGTTGCGCGCCACCGCCAGCAGCAGCGACAGCTGCGGCGCTCCCGCGTCGCGGCTGAGCGGATCGAACATGCGCGTCATGTCCTCCGCCTCGTACGGGGTGCTGGAGTCCGCCACCCGCAGGGACACCCACCCATCCGCCTCCCGGCGCGTCTCCACCAGCACCCTCCCGCCCTCCTCACTCAGGCGCTCGCGCTCGGCCAGCAGCAGGTTCACCACCAGCTCGCGGAAGAAGCCCGGGTCGGCCCGCACCGCCCCCGGATCGCCCAGCCGCTGCTCCACCGTCACCGGGTGCTCGCGGCCCTCCAGCTCCGCCCGCGCCAGCTCCAGCGCCTCGCGCACCGTCGCGTCCACCTGCACGTCGGTGAGCTGCTCCTCGGTGCGCTGGACGTTGAACTCCTGCAGCCGCGCCACCAGCTCGCCCACCTGCCCCACCGTCTTGTCGAGCGCGTCCAGGTGCTCGGGCTTGAACTCGCGCCGCAGCAGGGTGATGCGCAGGCGCAGCACGTTGAGGAAGTTGTTGAGCGCGTGCGCCGCGCCACTGGCCAGCTGCCCCAGGGCCTGGGTGCGCGTGCGCTGCAGCAGCCGTCCCTGCAGCCGGCGCACCGCGTCGTTGGCCGTCATCAACGCCTTCGTCTTGGAGGCCGCCTCGGTGCGGTCGGTGAAGGTCTGGATGACGCCGGCCAGCTCGCCCTCCTCCTCCCAGACGGGCGTGGCGCTCAGCTCCAGGGTGGCCTCGCCCCCGCCGGGCCGCTCCACCACCATCATCACCCCGCGCACCGGCCCGCGCTCCTTCAGCGCGCGCATGAAGGGCATGTCCGCCACCTTGAAGGGCTCGCCGTTGGGTTGGCGCGCACTCACCTGGGAGAGCACCACCGCCAGCGACGACTGCGAGCGCGAGCCCACCACGGCCCGCATGGGCACGCCGATGAGCCGGCTCACCGGCGGCGTGGCGAAGGACACCGTGCCGTCCACCTCGGCCAGCAGGATGCCCACCTCCACGTGGTGCAGCACCGACTCCATCACCGCCGCCTCGCGGAAGCGCACCTCCTCCGTCCTCAGCACCCGCGCGAAGGAGGCCTGCGCCGAGGCGTGCGCCTCGCCCACCAGCTCCACCATGAAGGTGGCCACCTCCGGCTCCAACGCCCCGTTGCGCCGGGCGTAGACATAGATGAGCACCTCCTCGAGCGACTTGAACTCGCGCGCCAGGTCCTCCGCGTCGAAGCGCTGGTTGTACCGGCGTGCCCCGTGCGAGCGCACCACCTCCGGCCAGAGCGACAGGGCCTCGGTCCCCCGGTCCCTGAGCAGGCGGACGAGCTCGTCTATCAACCGGCGCAGGGGCGCCCGGAGGTTGCGCCCGGAGATGTCCAGCTCGTACGTCTCGGCCCGGATGCGCTTGGACCACAGGCGCACCACGCGCTCCGACTCTTCTTCCAGGAGCTGCAGCAGCGCGGCCACCGGATCCACGGGTGGCGGGGTGTCATGGAGGAAGGGAATGGACATGGTTCCTCCGGGAGAGAGTGGGCATGGGGGCCCGGCGCGGCCACCCGCGCGCCCGGGCTGTCCGTGAGGGAAGGCCTGAAAGGGGAGACCTGAACGATGGCTAGTGACGGGAACGAGCGCGACAAGAACGAATACACAGCCCTGCCGCTCTCGGACGCCTCCATGGCCCAGCTCTTCCGGGGCGAGCTCAGCCGCTCGGACACCTGGCGGTCGCGCCTGGACAACACCACCAACTGGTCCATGACGACCACCGCCGCCGTCGTCTCCTTCGGCTTCGCCGCCAACGCCCCCCACATCGTCTTCCTGGTGGGCATCGGCATGGTGCTGTCCTTCCTCTTCATCGAGGCGCGCCGCTACCGCTACTACGACCTGTGGATCCGGCGGGTGCGGCTGCTGGAGGACGGCTATTGGGTGCCCATGCTGCGCCGCGAGCCGGTGGACCCGGATGCCCTGCGCGAGCTGGCCGGCATCATGGAGCGGCCGCAAATCCAGCTCTCGCTCTTCTCCGCCATCTCCACCCGGCTCAACCGCGCGTATGGGCCCATCCTGCTGGTGCTGACGCTCTCCTGGTTCGTCAAGGTGTACAGCCTGTACACCAAGCCGCCGCCGACGGGGGAGGTGGCGGCCCGGGGCTTCTCCGCGTTCGTGGGACACGCCCACATCGGCCCCATCCACGGCGGCGTCGTGATGGCGTTCTTCTTCCTGATGGTGCTCGTCTTCGCCTACCTGTTCGTGGCCTCCTTCTTCACCAAGGCCCCGCTGGGAGAGCTGCGCACCCGGCCGCGCGGCCGCCGCGCCGCCCTGTGGGAGTCCTTCTACCGGCCCTACGCCACGCTCGCCCCGCGCCGCCGGGGCAGCCGTAAGGCCCCGGTCCGGCCCCAGGAGCCCAAGTCGGAGCCTCCCATCCAGACTCCACCGACGCATTAGCGGGGCTGTGAGCGGAACGTTTTCCTCCTTCCGGGGCCCTGCCTTTTGTGCTTGAAGCGCGAGACATGGCGAATACGCGTACGGTCACGGTCATCAATGGCGACGGCATCGGCCCCGAAGTGATGGCGGCTACCATCCGCGTCCTCGAGGCGCTCAAGGCACCGCTCGAGTTCGAGTTCAAGGACGCGGGTGCCGAGGTCATCGCCAAGTACGGCACCAACCTGCCCCACGAGACGGTGGAGGCGGTGCTGCGCAGCGGCGTGGCGCTCAAGGGCCCCACGGGCACGGTGGTGGGCGGCGGCATGGCGTCGGCCAACGTGGGCCTGCGCAAGCGGCTGGACCTGTACTCCTCGCTGCGGCCCGTCAAGAGCGTGCCCGGCGTGAAGACGCGCTACGACAACGTGGACCTGGTGGTGGTGCGCGAGAACACCGAGTCGCTCTACGCGGGCCTCGAGCACATCATCGTCCCGGGCGTGGTGGAGTCGCTCAAGATCATCACCGAGAAGGCCTCCACGCGCATTGCGCGCTTCGCCTTCGAGTACGCCAAGAAGCACGGGCGCAAGAAGGTGACGAGCGTCCACAAGGCCAACATCATGAAGCTGTCGGATGGCCTCTTCCTCGACTGCACCCGCAAGGTGGGCCGGGAGTACCCGGAGATTCAGTACGAGGAGGTCATCGTCGACAACATGTGCATGCAGCTGGTGAAGGATCCGACGCGCTACGACGTGCTGGTGATGGAGAACCTGTACGGGGACATCCTCAGCGACCTGTGCGCGGGTCTGGTGGGCGGCCTGGGCCTGGTGCCGGGCGCGAACATCGGCGAGCGCACGGCGATGTTCGAGGCGGTGCACGGCACGGCGCCGGACATCGCGGGCAAGGGCCTGGCCAACCCCACCGCGCTGATGATGTCGGCGGTGATGATGCTGGACTGGATGGACCTGCGGGACGAGGCGCGCAAGTTCGAGAACGCGCTGGGCAAGGTGCACGGCGAGGGCAAGGTGCGCACGGGCGACCTGGCCGGCAGCGCCACCACCCGCGAGTTCACCGACGCGGTCATCTCGGCGCTGTAGTCCGCGCCTCCGCTGTAGCCCCTTCCCCTCTCCCTCTGGGAGAGGGACGGGGTGAGGGTGTCGAGCCCCCGGGTTCCACCCCCCTGAGTCCCCCACCTGCCCCTCTGAAGCATCCAACAGACCATCGCGGGCCCTCCCAGTGGTAGACGTCTACCAGTGATGTAGGTGGATGTGCGCAACCACTGGTAGACGTCTACCAGTGGAGCGCCCTGGCTCGAGCCCGAAGCACTCACCCCACGGTGACGCGGCGCACGCCGCGGGCCTCCAGGAGCGCGGGGAGGCGCTCGCGCTGATCGCCCTGCAGCACCAGGGTGTCCTCCTCCACGGTGCCCCCGCAGCCCAGGCCGCCCTTGAGGGCCTTGAGCCACTTCTCCAGCTCGGCGGCGGACAGCCCCAGCTGCTCCACCACCGTCACCTCCTTGCCACCGCGCCCCTTGCGCTCCATGCGCACCACGGCGCGCGCGGGGCCCTTGGGCCCTTGGGGCGCCTCGGCCTTCACGGGCGCGGGAGCCGGCCCCGCGGGCAGCTCCTCGCGCTTGAGGCCGAGCGCGGCGAAGGGGTTGTGGAAGGGCGCCGCCGGAGCGGACGCCTCGGGCTTCTTGTCGCGCTTGCCCATGGCGTCCGTCCGCTCAGTGGGGGTGATCGTGGGCCTGCGCCGCCTGCGACTGCGGCGCGGGCAGCACCTTGAAGGCGGCCGCGTTGGGGTTCCCGTCCGCCATGATGAGGGCGTAGAGGAAGGACGGGATGGCCGCCGCCTCGCGGCCGTTGATGACCACCAGCGGCGTGCCGTGCAGATCATGCTGCATGGCGTACGCGATGTCCTCCGCCAGCTTCTTCTCCGTGGCCGGGCTGGCGATGCACGCATCGAGCTGCGTGCGCGCGACGGAGCCGGAGGAGAGGATGCTCCGCACGCTCTCCGGGTTGAGCGTGGCCTGGGCGGCGAAGAGCTTCTCGCGCAGCTCCCAGAAGTCGGGGGCGTCCTCGATGCAGATCTGCGCCTTGGCGGCCACGCAGCGGGTGCCGGTGCCGTCGGTGGCGCGCGGGGGCATGGTGCTGTTGCACTGGAAGTCGAGCGGGAACTGGCGGGCCTCCAGCGACAGCTTGCCCTCGGGCAGCCGCTTCTTCATGAGGGCGAGCACCTCCACCAGGTTCTTGCAGTGGGGGCAGCGGCTGTCCGTCCACTCCACCATCTTCACCGGCGCGTTCTCCGGGCCGTAGCGGCGGCGCGGCGCCGACAGGGCCGGCAGCGGCGCATCCATGCTGTAGCGGGCGAGCGCATTGGAGACGGCCTGCTGCTCCGCCTGCGGGAGGCCGAGCAGGTAGGCCTCCAGCGAGCCGGGGGCCGCGGTGGAGGTCATGGTGGCCACCTTCTCCACGGCGGCGGAGGCCTTGGGCGTCTGCATGCCGGGCACCAGCAGCGCCACGTACGCGGCGGCGGCGAAACCGCCCGTCCACTGCAGGGCGCGGCCCCACTCCCCCGTCTGCGGCAACACAGGGCCGGGCAGGCCCTTCCAGGCCACGGCGGCGAAGGAGAGCGTGAGGGCGTAGGTGGCCAGACACGTGGGGCACAGGGCACCAGCGCTCGCGCTGGCGAGGCCGAAGACGAGGCTGGCCGCCGCACCGGCCGCGGCCGTCAGGCGCAGGCCGTTGGTGGCGGGACGCACGGTGTGCCCGTTGTTGCGCCACACCAGGTAGAGCGCCGAGAGCGCCACGGCGACGATGCCCCACACCAGGCCGAGCGCGGCCACGGGCATGCCCAGCCGCTCGTGCACGCCGCTGGCGAAGGCGGAGTTCCACACCGTCTCGCAGTTGATCTTCTCGGAGATGCCGCAGGCGGTGGTGCCACCGCCGCGCAGGGTGAGGAGCTCCTTCCACTGGTAGATGGAGAGCGCGGCCTCGGCGAGGCCCAGGCCCAGCAGCGCCGCGGCGCCGCGAACGGGGACAGGAGGGGGCGGATTGGCCTTCTTGCTCATGCGTGCTCCGGAGGGGGGGTCATCAGGACGAGGAGGCGGGCGTTGTCGGGGCCGTCATTGGTGACGCCGTGTTCGACGCCCGCGGGTGCGAAGAGGGCGGCGCCGGGGCCATGGGAGGCCTCGTCCGCGCCGATGCGGAAACGGCACCGCCCCTCGAGGACGAGGTACACCTTGTCCGAGGTGGCGTGCCGGTGGGGCTTCTGGCTCTGGCCGGGCGTGAGGCAGTACACGTCCAGGAAGAAGCGCTCGGACTTGAAAAGGTTGAGCTTCTGGAGCTTCTCGGCCGAGAAGCCCATGAAGTCCGACAGGTGTCTCACATCCATCGTGGCATTCACTCCCGGGCCTCTATATAGCGACGGGCATGGAACCGCTGTCTCTGCATTTTCTTCATGAGCAGGCAGGAGCCCATTTCCTGGAGGTCAATGGCCGGGAGGCCGTGGCCGACTACGGGGATGTGGAGGCGGAGTACCGGGCAGCCCGGCAGGCGGTGGCCCTCCATGATGCCACCTATCGGGAAGCGCTGCGGATAACCGGCGAGGACCGCGTGAGCTTCCTGCACGGGATGGTGACGCAGGACGTGAAGGGGCTGGCGGCCGGGGCGGCCACCTACGCGGCGATGATCACCGTGAAGGGCTCCATGGTGGGAGATGCCCGGCTGGTGCGGCGCGAGGCCGACCTGCTGCTGGACCTGGAGCCCGGGATGGGAGCCAAGGTCCAGGAATTCCTTGGGAAATTCCTCATCTCCGAGGACGCCGAGCTGCTCGACGCGACGGGCGAGCTGGGGGTGCTGCGGCTGATGGGACCCCGGACGGCCGACCTGCTGGGCGCCGTGTCGGGCAGCCCCTTCGCCGCGCTGGCTCCGGACGCCACCCGGGCGGTCAACCTGGCGGGCCAGGAGGTGCTGGCGGTGGGACGCCCCGGGCAGGAGCCGGGGGTGGACCTGCTGGTGCCCCGGGGCGGGCTGGAGGCGGTGTGGAAGGCGCTGGTGGCGGCGGGCGGGGCCTTCGGGCTGAAGCCGGCGGGCTGGCTGGCGCAGGAGACGCTGCGGGTGGAGGCGGGGGTGCCGCGCTACGGCCAGGACATGGTGGACACCACCATCCCGCTGGAGGCGAACCTCACGAACGCCATCTCGTACAACAAGGGGTGCTACATCGGGCAGGAGGTCATCGCGCGAGCCACCTTCCGGGGGCACATGAACCGGAAGCTGACGGGCCTGCTGCTGGGGAGCACCGAGCCGGCGCCGGGCACGGAGCTGAAGAAGGACGGCAAGAAGGTGGGTTGGGTGACGAGCGTGGTGCGCTCGCCCCTGAAGGGCCAGACGGTGGCGCTGGGGTACGTGCACCGGGACCACCTGGAGCCGGGGACGGTGCTGGCGGTGGGAGACGGCCCGGCCGAGGCCACCGTGGCGGCCCTGCCCTTCACCTGAGCCGCCCCCCTCTGCCGTTACCGCGCGCCCCTCCCCTCACCCTGCCCATTTCCCCTCGCCCTCCGGGAGAGGGACGGGGTGAGGGTATCTGACTCACCCGGGTTGGCTCACGGACACGTCCAGTTGGAGTACTGGGTCTGGCTCGAGCCGAGCGTGCAGTCGCTGGCGCCGTTGTTCATGTTGCAGCTGGGCCAGGTGTCGCGAAGGGCGTCACGCACATCGCCCCAGTAGTAGCCGTCGGAGCTGTCGTTGTCGCGCAGGCTGGCGTGCTGCTCCACGTGCAGGAAGCGATCGCTCGCGAGGCTCGTCGAGGTCGTGCACGCGTTGTTGGCCTGATTGTTCGTGAAACGGCCCTGGACGTTGGTGGTGGCGCAGAGGTTGGAGGGCGGATCCCCCACGTAGTCCTGGCAGGAGTCGACGGCCGAGGGGCTCGGCACGTACTGATCGAGGTAGTTGGCGAAGCGCACCGAGACGGAGCCGGAGTCGGTGTCATTGGTGGTGGAGTCGGCGATCTCCGCCATGTCGCTGCTCGAGCCCGACATGCCGTGGAGCTGCACGAACTTCGTCACCGAGTCATTGACGGTGAACCACTTGTGCAGGAGGTGGAAGGTGTTCTGCTCGTGGTGGGCGACATCGGACTCGCGGAAGTAGCCGCCACAGGCGCTGGTGGAGCCCGAGCAGCTCGTCGCGTCCGGGTCCGAGCAGCGGTGCTCCTTGTTGATGATCAACGCGCGCGCGGCGAGCGCGGTGAAGATGCGGGCGCCCTGGGTGGCGGTGTTGGAGTCATACGGCTCGTGAGGCACCTCGATGACGATGTTGCGCTTGGCGAAGGGGTTGATGAAGAAGTACGCCTGCCCGAACGCGGTGGTGTCGCGGCCGTAGATGAACCAGCGGCCCGTCGCCGTGTCATAGAAGCGCTGCACCTCGTAGCCGGCACTGGAGGCCAGGGCCCGGACGCCGCACCAGTCGCCCGTGTCGCCGTCCGCGAGGCTGTCGTCGAGGGCAGTGTCGAGCCCATCCAGGAAGGCGTTGAAATCGGTGGTGCGGGTGCTGCTCACCTTGCCGTAGCCGCCCGAGTTCGGATGGGAAAGCCCATCCACGAAGGTCACGAGGCTGCCGCTGGTGGACGGCAGGTAGCGGAAGTTGCCGGCATGCCAGAGGGTCTGCGCTCGCGAGGGGCTGGAGGTGATGAGCAGCGCGAGGGTGGCCAGGTGCAGCACAGAACGCACGAGGGACACTCGTGGATTCGTGAAGATTTTCATCACGGTCCTCATTGAAAGGGATGAACCACGGCTCGGGGGGAGCCGCGGCGCTCGCGAGGCGTGCAAGGGAGGATCCGCTGCCCGGAAGTGCCACCCGAGCGTCTCAAACCAGCGGAATCGCTCGGGGCCACGCAGTCAGGCCAGGGGCGCGAACGGCGCCGGATGGCTGACTTTACAGGGTGGCGCTGCAATTCATTCAGGGAGCGTGGGCGGCCCGGCGCCCTACTCCTCGCAGACGAAGCCGGTGATGCACGTCACCGATTCGTTCTCGGCGCCGACGTCGTTGAGCCTGCACTCCACGCCCTGATAGCCAACGAGGCGGCACAATTCCTGGCAGGCGGTGCCCGACGGAGGCGGCTTGTTGTCGGCGCCCCGGAGATTGGCCAGGAGGAACGTCTCCTCATAGTTGGAGTTCCTGTCCTCGCAATTGTCGGCCGAGGTGTCGCAGCCGGACAGGGCGAGGCAGGGCACGGCGAGCAGCAGACAGGAGAAGCGGCGGCGGAGCGTCCTGCGGGACATGAGCACCTCACACGGGCACGGCGACTCGCCGGCCTCTGGGCGCGCGGGAGCCTGTCACGGCGCTCCACCCCACGGTACGAGCCGCGCACGCGACTGTCCGGGAGCATCAACACCGATTCCCATCATTCCCTGTTAAACCTTATAAACCTTCTATTCCATTTTATTGGACTTCAAGGGAAGATGGGTTTCAGAGGAGAAGACACGATGGGTTCGAAGGCAGGCGGTAGGGTTCTGCGGGCACTGGCGGTGGGCTTCTGCGCGTGGGCGGCCACGGGGTGCGAGCCCCTGGCGGAGCACGACAGCGGCGAGGTGGAGGTGGGCGCCATCCGGTCGGGCGTCAGCGTCGCGTCCGGCACGGTGGGGGGCAAGGCGGTCTGGGCCCACTTCAGCAACCCGCCGGCGTTCGCGGGCCGGGACTACACCATCACCGAGGAGCTGAAGCGGCTCATCAACGCCACGCCCGCGGGCGGCACCATCCGGGGCACCATCCACTCCATCAGCATCGACGGCGTGGCCGATGCGCTGCTCGCGGCGCAGACGCGGGGCGTCTCGGTGTCGGTCGTGCTGGACGGCAAGAACGCGGCCTCCACGGACCCGGCGGTGGCCACCATCAAGAAGCTCACCAACCACCGCTTCTGCACCAACTCCAATGGCGGTGGCGGCTGCATCGGCACGGGCGCCGCCGGCAACATGCACACGAAGATGTTCACGTTCAGCCAGACCACGGACCCCAATGGGGTGGCCCGTCCGTACGTGGTGTGGTTCGGCTCGTCGAACCTGACCTATTCGAGCGGCCCGGATGCGTTCAACAACACCATCACCCTCTACGACGCCGTGACGCTGTACGACGGCTTCAACGCCAACTTCTCGGACATGTGGAACCGCCGGCACTACACCGGCAATGACTACTACGACTCGGCCAGCGGCCGCGGCTACTACCAGGCCAACCCGGCGGACGCCTACGCCTCACCCGAGGGCGTGGGCCAGACGGACACCATCGTCACCCGCCTCAACGACGTCACGCCCGACGCGAACTGCCGGCTGCGCATCGGCATGGCGTTCGTCACCACCGGGCGTCCGGAGCTCCTCGCGCAGGTCAAGCGCTACCGGGCCGGTGGCTGCGCGGTGTGGATGGTGGTGGGCACGGACGACACCGGCGGCATCAGCATGTCGCAGTCGGTCTACAACGAGCTGCTCGACGCCGGGGTCAACATCCGCCGCAAGGACAAGGTCCACGACAAGTTCTTCCTGGTCTACGGCAAGTACGGCACCAGCTACGCGTACCGCGTCTACACGGGCTCGCAGAACTGGTCGCAGGATGCGCTCAACGAGAACGAGGAGATGTTCATCAAGATGGCGCCCGAGACCGGGACGGTGCACCCGCTCTACGACGGGTACTACAACCACTTCAACGACGCCTATAACAACGGCGTGACGTGCTCCAAGGCCAACTTCCCCTGCCGGTAGCGCCCGGGCCACGGGTTGGAGAACCGGCCCGGGCACCCTCACCCCGACCCTCTCCCGAAGGGAGAGGGGACAGGGGGACAGAGGGGCTTAGATGCGCCCTTCGGACTTCTGCTGGCGCTCGATGCTCTCGAACAGCGCGCGGAAGTTGCCGCCGCCGAAGCCCTGGTCTCCCTTGCGCTGGATGATCTCGTAGAAGAACGGGCCGGCGTGCGGATCCTTGTAGAGCGCCGCCGCGTCCTTCATGAAGATCTGCAGCAGGTAGCTGTGCTCGCCGCCGCCGTCCACGAGCACCTCCAGCTCGCGCAGCACCTGGATGTCCTCGTCGATCTTCTTGATGCCCAGGTCCTGGATGCGCTGGGGCAGCGCGTCGTAGTACGTGCCCGGCGTGGGCATGAAGGAGATGCCCGCCTTCTCGCGCATCTCCTTCACCGCCGTGAGGATGTCCTTCACCACCAGGGCCAGGTGCTGCACCCCGTCCCCCTTGTGGTCCTCGTTGAAGATGTTGATCTGCGAGGCCTTGAAGAAGGGCCGCAGCGGCTCGTTGTTGGCGAACTTCACCCGGCTCACCGGATCCCACATCACCTCCGAGCGCAGCCCCGAGCCATGCTCCCGCTTCTGCTTGGCGGCCACGTCGTCGGTGTGGAACTGGATCTCCCAGAACTTCTCGAAGCCCATCACGTGCTCCATCCACAGGAGCATGGGCCTCATGGTCTGGAAGTTGGACGTGATGTGGTCGATGTGCGTGAAGCCGTAGCGGTTGTTGCCACCGCGCGGCTTCTCGTGCTGCACGAAGCCCGGGAAGAGGGCCTTGTAGCCATCGCGCTGGATGAAGCGGAAGGTGGTGTCACCAAAGGGCGTGGTGATGGAGAACTGCGCCAGCTTGCCGCCCTTGTCGTCGGTGTGGCGCTGGATGTCGGTGATGAAGGTGGCACCGCGCTGCTCCAGCAGGCGGTACGTCTTGTCGATGTCCTCCACCTGGTAGTTGAGCGTGCCCACCCCGTCCGGGTGCTTGCGCAGGAAGCGCCAGGCGCGGCCGCCCTCGCCCACCGGCTGGCTCACCACCAGCACCACGTTGCCCGCCTGGAAGACGGCGGACTTCTGCCTGCCCTGCTTCTCCAGCTCCGGCGAGGACACGCCCTGCTCGGCGAAATCCAGCCCCTCCACGTAGAAGCGGCGGCTGCGCTCCAGGTCGTGCACGTACCAGTGGACGCTCTCCAGACCCTTGATGCCCAGCGACTCGAGCTTCGCCATTCGTCGACTCCTTCAGTTCAAGCAGTTCAAGCCGGCACCGCGTCGGGTTGCCGGTCCGCATGTGCCGCCTGGAAGGCGGGAAGGCTGGCACACGCCGCCTCGATACGGGTGAGCAGCGCGTACGGCTGCAGGTCTACTCCGAAACGCCGGGCCCCGTAGAGCTGGGGGACCAGGCAGATGTCCGCGAACGACACTGCCTCGCCCAGGCAGTACGTGCCCGCCGTCTCCTGCACGGCCGCCTGGAAGGCCGTCAGGCCCCTTTCAATCCAATACGCGCACCAGGCCTTGTCGTCCGCCTTGAGCTCCCCCTTGATGCGCTGCAGCACCGACAGGTTCTGCAGGGGCTGAATCCCCGAGTTCACCATCTCCGACAACATCCGGCAGCGGGCCCGCAGGAAAGGATCGGCCGGCAGCAGGGCGGGCGAGGGGTGGCGCTCCTCCAGGTACTCGAGGATGGCCATCGACTGGCCCAGCCGGTGCACCTTGCCGCCCTCGGTGAGCTCCAGCGTGGGCAGGGTGCGCATGGGGTTGATGGCGCGGTAGGCCTCGGTGTTCTGCTCGCCCCCGTCCTTCACCAGGTGCACGGGCACGTACTCGTAGGACAGGCCCTTGAGGTTGAGCGCGATGCGCACCCGCCACGAGCACGACGAGCGCCAGTAACTGTAGAGCTTCATGGCTTCACCACCTTCTGGGAGATACGCCCGAAGAGACTCTGGCCTTCCGGCCCGAACATCTCCACCTCGATGATGTCCCCCACCTTCATGAAGGGCGTCTTGGGGGTGCCCGTCTCGATGGTTTCAATCATCCGGCGCTCGGCGAGGCAGGAGATGCCGCGGGCGCGCTCCTCGTTGGACACGGTGCCGCTGCCGAGGATGGTGCCGGCGGTGAAGGCGCGCGTCTTGGAGATGTGCTGCAGCAGGTCGAAGAAGGAGAAGTGCATCTCCGGGCCGGCGTCCGTGTCCCCCACCACCTGGCCGTTGAGGGTGGAGCGCAGGCGCAGGTGCACGCGGCCGTCCTTCCAGGCGGGGCCGAGCTCGTCCGGGGTGAGCGCGAAGGGGCTGAAGGAGCTGGAGGGCTTGCCCTGGAAGAAGCCGAAGCCCTTGGCCAGCTCGTTGGGGATGAGGTTGCGCAGGGTGACGTCGTTGCAGAGCATCACCAGCTTCACGTACTTCTCCGCGTCCTTCGCCTGGGTGCCCAGCGGCACGTCGCCGAGGATGACGGCCACCTCGGACTCGAAGTCCATGCCCCAGGCCTCGTCCACCAGGGGAAGGTCCTGGGTGGGCGCGAGGAAGGTGCCCGAGCCGCCCTGGTACACGAGCGGATCCGTCTTCAGCGTGGGCGGGGGCTCGGCGTTGCGCGCCTTGCGCACGAGGATGACGTGGTTGAGGTAGGCGCTGCCATCCACCCACTCGTAGGCGCGGGGCAGCGGCGAGAGCAGGGCGCTCACGTCCAGGGGACGGCTCTGCACGCGGCCGGCCTCGAGCTCCTCGGCCAGGGCGCGCAGCCGGGGCTCCAGCGCGTCCCAGTTGTCGAGCGCGGCCTGGAGCGTGAGGGCCACGTTGGTGGCGAACGCGTAGGCGGAGTTGTCGCGCTTGACGACGATGAGCCGTCCATCGCGGGTTCCGTCATTGAGGGTGGCGAGCTTCACTCGTCGGACTCCAGGTGGCCGAGGGGAAGGAGCAAGGCGGGCCGGCGCCTTGGCCCCGCGCTTTTCCGTGCCGGGACGGGGGGTGTCAAGCGAAGGCTGCCCCGCACCGCGTCATCCCGGGGGCCGCACCGCGAGTAAAGGTTGGCCAGTCATCCCCTACCCGGAGTCCCGTTTTCTCGACCCGGCACGAGGTACCGGTAAGCTCTCATGCCAGCCATGCCCTCGAACAAGAACGAGCTCGAAGCCCGCATCGCCCTCACCCGGCCCACCGACTCCGTGCGGGGCATCTTCTTCCGGGTCGTGTTCGAGCTCATCGAACGCAAGGGAGGCCCCCAGGCGCTGCGCCAGGTACGCACCGGCTCGCTGGCCAAGGACATCGCGGACCTGCGGACCTACCCCGCCTCGGACTACCTCACCATGCTCTACGGCGCGGCGGACGCGCTCGAGCAGCAGCTGGGCAACGAGCACACGGTCTTCAACGCCTGTGGCCGGGCGTGCGTGCAGAACTTCTCCACGGGCCCGGGCCAGGTCGTCTTCGGCATCCTCGGCAAGGGGGACCCGCAGCGGCTCTTCGCCCAGACGCGGGTGGCCTTCAGCACCGTGGTGACGTACGGCAAGCGCGAGCACCGCGCCGCGGGGCCCAAGGCGTGCATCCTCAGCTACCGCGGCGACATGCAGCCGGCGGCCTACCACGTGGGCATCTTCGAGGGTGCGCTGGAGGCCCTCGGCTTCAAGGGCACCGTGAGGGCCAACACGCTCGGCCTCGACTCGGTGGACTACGAAATCTCCTGGGAGTGAGGCTCACTCCAGGCAGGTGAGCGTCAGCTCCATCACGCCCACCAGGCGCTCGCCCACCGAGGCCCAGCAGTAGAAGCGGTAGTCCCGGCCCTCCACCCCGTGCAGGTGGGAGCCGAACGTCACCGACTCGCCCGCGTAGGCGAGGCTGTCGGCGCGCACCTCGCCCCGCGTCACCAGGTAGCGCGCGGACGGGTTGCCCACCAGTTGGCGCAGCAGCGTGCCGGCCAGCCCGGACAGGCCGCTCATCACCACCGCCACCGGCAGCACCGGGTGCAGGGCGAAGTGGCCCTTGCACAGCTCCGCGCTCACCGGGCCCAGCGTGGCCTTCAGGCACTCCCCATCCCGCACGTAGCCGTGCAGCGGCGGCGGCTGCCGGTGGGGATTCTGCCGCAGGGCGGCGAAGTCGCCGGACGTGTTGCGCGGCCCGCGCTCGGCCCGGGGCTCGCGGCGCATGTCCAGGCGCGCTCCCTGGAAGAGGCGCAGGAAGGCCGCCGCGGACAGCACGTTGTAGTCCACCTCCAGCGAGAAGAGCCCCTGGCCCCGTGCGTCCGTCAGCCGCGTGTGCGCCGTCGCGGTGCGCTTCTCCCGGAACTCCGCCCGCGCCGTGCCCAGCAGCAGCTCGCTGGCCCGGGGCAGCGGTCCCGCGTGCAGCCGCTCCAGCCGCGCGCGCCGCGCCAGGTAGTAGTGCTGCCCCTCCTTGGGGTTCACCAGCGACGCCGCGCACGAGCCCAGGATGGCCAGGTGCCGCCCCACCTCCGCGGCGTTGATGGGCGAGGCCTCCCCGCCCGTCTCCTGCTCCACCGGTACCCGCGCCGTCAGCTTGCCCTCTCCCGCCACCCGCACCTCGCTCAGCGCGTAGTACGGGTCCCTCACGCAGATGCGCGCGAACAGCTCCTGCCGGCTCAGCTCCTCACCCAGACGCTGCTCCTCCGGGACGGGCGCCTCCCGGTCACCCCAGAGGGTGGTCAGGGCCGGGGTGGCCAGGGCGGCGATCGCCGAGGTCGAGGCGCGCGCGGGCCGGGGGGGAATGGCCACGGACGACTGCTGTGCGTTACCCATGCATCTTCCCTCGTGTTGGAGCCTCTGGGGGGCGAGAGGTCTCTTGGGACACAGAGAGGTGTCGGTTCCGACACACCGTGGGTGCACCTTAACCCACTCCCCGCCGCTCAGGTAGGGGGAAACTTTGCCGTGAGTGCGAATCTCGTTGGCGTCCCGACAGCGGGTCGGGAAAGCTGCCCGGTTGCCGGAGCTTTCCCGACCGGGTGTCACCTGGCGGACGTCACGGCAGCGAGACGGCGGCACTCACGCGGATGCCGAAGTCGCACGAGGCGGTGTTGCCCGAGGTGTCCGTGGCGGTGCAGGTGACGTGGGTGAGCCCCAGCAGGAAGAGCGAGCCGGAGGGGCGCGAGCAGGTGACGGTCGCCGGGCCGCAGTTGTCGCGGGCCGAGACGGCGTAGCGCACGGAGAGCCCGAGGCTGCCGAGGCTCACCTTCGCATCCACCGACAGGGGGCAGGTGATGGAGGGCTTCGCCGCGTCCACCACGGTGACGATGCCCACGCACTGCGCGCTCGCCTCGCCGTCCGAGGCCGTCAGCGTGACGGGGTGGCTGCCCGGGCCGAAGGACGCATCCGGCGACTGCGAGACGGAGAGCGGCGACGGCCCGTGGTCCGGATCGTAGCTGCCGTTGTCCACGCTGGCGCGGCCCTGGCACGAGGCATCGGCGGGCACGGTGACGTCACGGCAGAGGGCCACCGGCGGCTGGTTGCCCACGGGCGCATCGCACGTGAGGTCCACCGTGGCGGAGGCGGAGTTGTTGTCCTCGCGGCACTCGGTGTCGCGGCCGGTGCCCGTGCCATCGTCGTCCACGCGGACGAAGAGCTCCGTGGTGCCGGAGCCGGCGGAGGACACGGTGGTGGACACGAGGAGCTCCGCGCCCGCGGGCAGCGGCTCGGCGAGCCGGGCCACGGAGAGCAGCGTGCCGCCCGAGGCCGGGTCTCCCGAGAAGAAGGCCACCTTCAGGCCCGCCGCCACCGCCGCCTGGCCCTGGTTGCGCACGCGCGCGGAGAGCCCGAGCGAGCCCTCCCCGTCACACGTGGCGGACACCTCGGACACGGTGAGGTCCGCGGCGGAGAAGGGGCCGGGGCCCTCGCCGAAGTAGTTGGCGACGTTGGCGTGGAAGGTGTTGAGCTTCGGGTGCAGCCAGTGGCTCGCCGGGTGCGCCGGGATGGAGCCATCGTCGTTGACGTTCGTCACCGCGTAGGCGTGCTGGTTCCAGATGCGCCGCGTGCCGGCCCAGTCCTCCTCCCGGTCATGGAACACGCGCAGGCCGTGGGTGCCGCCCGGAGACGCATGGTCGTTGGAGACCACCACCAGGTCCGCCGCATGGTCCCCGTCCACGTCCGCGATGACGGGGTTCTCGTGCGTGGTGGACGAGGTGTTGGGAATCTCCCAGCGCACCTCGCCCGTGGCGGCGTCATAGATGCGCAGCTTCAGCTCGTCGGCGAAGACGACCTCGAGCCTGCCATCGTCCTCGAAGTCGAAGGTGGTGGAGCCGGTGCGGCCGGAGCTGTAGTCCTGGATGGGGCTGGACCACCGGACGCTCCCGTCGGCCTCGAAGACGGAGTAGGCCCACTCGCCGGGCAGGCCGATCTCCAGCTGGCCGTCACCATCGAAGTCCGCGATGTTGGGCGAGCCGCCATGGCCCCCGGCGGGGACGTCGACACTCCACAGCAGCGAGCAGTCGTCGTCGAGCAGGCTCACCTTGCCCTGGCCCGCCACCACCACCTCACCGGCCGCATCGCCGTCGAAGTTGGCCACGCCAGCGAAGCCGTGGGGAATGTCCGTGTTGGCGCACTTGAGCGTGCCGTCGGCCCGGTAGATGGCTCGGTCGTTGATGACCTCCAGCGAGCCGTCCTGGTCGATGTCCGCCGCGAAGGAGACGGGGCCCGTGTACAGGGCGCCGCCCATGCCGTCCGAGCCCACCCACTTCAGGGCACCCGTGTTGCTGTAGACGCGGTTGCCGTCGAGGATCTCCACGGTGCCGTCGCCGTCCAGGTCCGCCAGCGAGGGGCCGCCCCACTCGTTGTAGTCGTACGCGTCCTCGGCCGAGCGGAACTTGAAGGTGCCGTCGTTCTCGAAGCAGAGGATGCCGCGGCCGTTCTCGGGAATGCCGCAGAGCTCCACGAGGCCATCGCCATCGAGGTCCCCCGCGGCGAGGCTCGCGGCGGGCTTCACCCGGGCCTCCGGGTCCGTCACGCTCCACAGCTCGCGCCCGTCATCTCCACTGACAGCACGGAGCACCCCATCCACGCTGTAGTTGGACCCCGCAAAGGTGCTGAAGACGATGTCCGGGACGCGGTCCCCGTTCACGTCCACCACCACGGGCGTCATCATCACCTGCTTGTGCTCGGGCATCACCTCGCTGCCCGTCCACGCCCACTGCAGCTCCGGCTCGAAACCACCCGTGGCGGGCGGCCGCACCTCGCAGCGCTCCGACAGCTCGCCCTCGCCCCGCGTCTTCGGGTCGTCCTTCGAGTCCGTGGTGCCACACGCCGCCGCCCCGGACAGCACGCCCAGCGCGATGAACAGCCTTCCACACCGGAACCTCGCTCCACCCACACGGCCCTGGATGCCGCCTCGCGTCTTCATGTCGCGTCTTCCTCCACTCGAAACTCGATGCCCCCATGCCTGGTGGGAGCACCTGACAGGAGTTGAAGAGAAGGCCAGGGAGTGGATCTTTTCCCACGGGGTGAGAGGGCCGCGGACCCGTATGGTCGCGACGTTCTTCCTCCCGTGCGCGGCACGCGGCCCGGCGTCCGCAGCGCGTCCATCAATCCGGGGTGAGCGCCCCCCCCGCCCCCCTCGGAAATATTTCGTCATCCCACCGAAGCGCGCGGTTAATAACCGGTGGGCATCTTCCAGAATGCGACCTGGGAGCAAGCGTCCAGCCGTTCCGACCCCTCCAACTGCTCCCGGGTCGTATCTTCTATCGCTGAGCCCTCCGGGGCGGACAGCGGGAGGAGAGGGACGCGCATGGACCCGACGACACACTCCACCACGGACGAGGGAACCATCCAGGTGCTGCTGGTGGAGGACGATGAGCGCCTGGCCCGACTCACCAGCCGCTACCTCCAGGAGCACGGCATCATCGTCACCATCGCCCGCACCGGCCCCGAGGGACTGGCCGAGGCGAGCCGCCATGCCTACGACGTCCTCCTGTTGGATCTCATGCTCCCCGGGCGGGATGGGATGGAGGTGTGCCGCGAGCTGCGCACGCGCAGTGATGTCCCCATCATCATGCTGACGGCCCGTGGCGAGGAGGCCGACCGGGTGCTCGGCCTGGAGTCGGGCGCGGACGACTACCTCCCCAAGCCCTACTCCTCGCGCGAGCTGCTCGCCCGCATCCGCGCCCAGGTGCGCCGGGCCCGCGGGCGTGCGGGTCCCTCCTCCCAGCCCATCCAGGCGGGCAAGCTGTCGCTGGATCCCCGCAGCCTCAGCGCCACCCTGGATGGCAAGTCACTGCCGCTGACCTCGTACGAGTTCGCACTGCTGCGCGTGCTGGCCGAGCGCGCCGGGCGGGTGCTCAGCCGCGAGCAGCTCCTGGACCTGGTGAAGGGCAACGCGGAAGAGGTGTTCGATCGCTCCGTCGACGTGCACATCTTCCGCATCCGCCAGAAGATCGAAGAGGACCCGCGCAACCCGAAGCTGCTCAAGACGGTGCGCGGCGCGGGCTACCTGCTCGCCACCGGTGACGACACATGAAGACCCGGCTTCCCGGCCGCCTGCTGCTGCGCATCTACCTGGTGGGGCTCGCGCAACTGCTGCTCATCGCCTTCGCGTTCAACCTGGCCCGCCGGTACGCCGAGGAAGGAAACCGGCCGCGGTTCTCCGAGCGGGCCGCGGCCTACGCCGCCTCGAGCTGGGCCCTGTTCCTGGACCAGCCCGAGCGGTTGCAGGAGGTGGTGGACCAGGCGGGCGAGCAGCTCCGGATGCAGGTGACGCTGCGCACCCCCGATGGCCAGCTCCTCGCCTCCAATGTCCCCTCTCCCCACCCGCCCCTGTCCGCCGAGGAGCTGCGCCGGCTCGAACAGGAGCGCATGCTGAGCAACCCCGAGCCGCCCCACCTCGTGCGGGTGGCCATCCCGAAGACGGGCGCGCTGCGGGCCTACGCGCTCATCGACCTGCCCAAACCGCCCGGGCCTCCGCCGGACCTGGGGATCATGCTCGCCGTGGTGCTCGGGTGCACGGCCATCACCTCCATCGTCTTCGCCCGCTCCCTGGCCGTGCCCCTGCAAAAGCTGGCCACGGCGGCGCGGGCCTTCGGCGCGGGCACGCTGAGCGCGCGCACGGGCGTGCGCCGGCGCGATGAGCTGGGACAGGTGGCCGAGGCCTTCGACGAGATGGCCGAGCGCATCACCCAACTGCTGCACTCACAGAAGGAGCTGCTCGCCAACGTCTCTCACGAGCTGCGCACTCCCCTCTCCCGAATCCGCGTGGCGCTGGACCTGGCCAACGAGGGGGACGCCACCCTGGCGCGCGAGTCCCTGGCGGACATCGCCGAGGACCTGAACGAGCTGGAGCGACTGGTGTCGGACGTGCTCACCGCGGCCCGGTTGGACCTCGCCACGGAGCAGACCCCCGGCGCCACGCCACCGCTGCGCCGGGAGTTGGTGGAGGCCCAGACGCTGGTGGACAAGGCCGCCGCGCGCTTCCGCTCCACCCACCCGGCGCACCGGCTGGAAGTGAAACTGGAGGGGACGCTGCCCGTGCTTGAAGCGGACCCGGTGCTGTTGCGGCGCGCGCTCGACAACCTGCTCGACAACGCGGGCAAGTACTCCGAGCCCCAGACGACGGTACGGCTGCTCGCGCACCCGCGGGAGCACGGACTCCTGGTGGAGGTGCGTGACGAGGGCATTGGCATCGAGGCGAAGGACCTGCCCCACCTCTTCACCCCGTTCTTCCGCAGCGACCGCAGCCGCGCCCGGAAGACGGGGGGCGTGGGGTTGGGGCTCGCGCTGGCGCGCCGCATCGTCGTCGCCCACGGGGGCACGCTCACGCTGGAGAGCCAGCCCGACCAGGGCACCACGGTCCGTGTCGCGCTCCCCGCCGCGCCGGAGGCAGGGCAGCCTCTGACGGGCACGTAGGACTCGCTTGTCTGCGAGCAATTCAAGAAGAAGTTCCACCAAATCCTGAACCGCGCCGTGACCGGCTCACGAGTAAAGACTGAGTGTCATCAAGCAACAACCCCCACCATCATCCCTTTCAGCCCGTAACAACCTCATGCCCCTTTCAGCGGAAGAGCTACTTTCCATTGTTCGGAACTATTTCCGTCCGGACAAGGACTTCAATTACAGGCCAGAAAGCAGTCCCGAGCATGAGCGGTTCTCGGAGCAATGGGAGCGGGCACTCGAGCGGATGGACCAATGGCGGGCGTTCCTGCGAGAGCTCAGAGGAGCGCTACCTGACTTCGATATCGGAAACGTCACGGCCACATGTGACTCCTGTTTCCGCTGCGCTACGTATACGAAGGACAACATCCGGCCGATAACGAGTAGCTGGTCCGTCGTCGGCTGTCTCAGCATTCTGGCGCCTGTCTATACTGTTTATGGAGTACACTGTACCTACAGCTACACCGACAAAGGCCGGGAGCGGAGCGACGAGGTCTTCCTCTATTCGCTACCGCCCGAGATGCAGGGACCTGCCGCCGTCATCGCCAGGGGAATCGAGGCGGCCTTCGGGGCCGAGGCCCTTCCTCGCGAGATCGCCGAGACTCGCATCCCGCTCATCGTGGAGCCGCAGGAGCCGCCCGATACCACCCTGTTTCATGCCCTGTTCATCAGTGAACCGCACGCAGTTCCCTGACCAGAGGGGCCTGCCTCGGCCGCCCTGACGCAGGGCAAGCGGCCATGATGGCGGACCTGACCCGTCATCTTTCGTAACAGAGGCGAGATTCACCGAAACATCGCGGCGCATAGATCTTGGCCCATGAGGTCAACGACCGAGCTACCGCGACACGAAGAGCAGTCCCCTCCGCTCCAGCCCAGGCCCGTGCCGGTGGAAGGCACCCGGCGCTGGCACCTGCCCGCACGGTGGCCCCTGTGGCTGGGACTCATCGCCGTAGTGGTAGTGGCGGGCGTGTGGCTCGCCCGGCCCAAGGCGAAGGATCCGGCGGCCAGCTTCGAGACGACGGCGGTGCAGCGGCGCGATGTCGAGTCGCGCGTGACGGCGACGGGCACGGTGTCCGCCCTGGTGACGGTGCAGGTGGGCAGCCAAGTGTCCGGCCGTATCCAGGAGATCCTCGTCGACTACAACTCGCCGGTGAAGAAGGGCCAGGTGATTGCCCGCATCGACCCGCAGCTGCTCCAGGCCGCAGTGGAGCGGTCCCGGGCCAACCTCATCGCCGCGAGGGCCAACGTGCAGAAGGCGCGCGTGGAGGCGGACAACTCCCGCCGCCAAGCCGATCGCTCCAAGACCCTGCGCGACCAGCAGTTCATCTCCCAGTCGGAGTTGGACACCGCCGAGTCCTCCGCGCAGGTGGCCCAGGCGCAGGTGACCTCGGCGGAGGCCTCGCTGGCCCAGGCGCAGGCCGCGCTCAACGAGGCGGAGGTGAACCTGCGCTACGCCACCATCGTGTCCCCCACCGACGGCATCGTCATCTCGCGCAGCGTGGACGTGGGCCAGACGGTGGCGGCCTCGCTGCAGGCCCCCACCCTGTTCACCATCGCCGAGGATCTGCGCAAGATGCAGGTGGACACCAGCGTGGCCGAGTCCGACGTGGGCCGCTTGCAGGACGGCATGCGCGCCACCTTCACCGTGGATGCCTGGCCGGGGGTGAGCTTCGAAGGTGTCATCCGGCAGATCCGCAACGCCTCCCAGACGGTGCAGAACGTCGTCACCTATGACGCCGTCATCGACGTGGCCAACCCGGAGCTGAAGCTCAAGCCGGGCATGACGGCCAACGTCACCTTCGTCACCGCGCACCGGGAGGACGTGGTGACCGTGCCCAACGCGGCGCTGCGCTTCCGGCCCCCGGAGCCCCCCGCGGGAACGGCGCGGCCGGGCCCCGGCGTGGGCGGCGCGGGAGCCCAGGGTGGCGCGGGAGCCCAGGGTGGCGCGGGCACGTTCGAGAAGCCCGCGCCCGGCACCAAGACGGTGTTCGTCCTGCGCGAGGGGCGGCCCTGGCCCGTGCGCGTGAAGGCCGGCGTGACGGACGGCTCGTACACGGAGGTGGAGGGAGAGCTGCGCGAGGGCGATCAGGTCATCACCGCCATGGCCGCGGGTGCGCAGAGCGCGCAGTCCTCGCAGGGCGCTGGCACCGGCCAGCGGACGGGCGCGGGTGGCGGCAGGACCGGTGGCGGCTTCCGTCCCCCGGGGCCCTTCTAGGTGGGCGTGAGGCACGACATGGGTGTTCATCTCGAGCAGATGCCGCTCATCGCCCTGCGGGGCGTGAGCAAGATCTACCGGACGGGAGACGTGGAGGTGGCGGCCCTGCAGGGCGTGGACTTCAACGTGGAGTCGGGCGAGTTCGTGGCCATCATGGGTTCGAGCGGCTCGGGGAAGTCCACCCTGATGAACATCCTCGGCTGTCTGGACCGGCCCACCGCGGGCCAGTACTTCCTGGACGGCCAGGACGTGTCGCGCCTGGACCGCAACGGCCTGGCCATCGTGCGCAACCGCACCCTGGGCTTCGTCTTCCAGAGCTTCAACCTGCTGGCGCGCACCAGCGCCCTGGAGAACGTGGAGCTGCCCTTGCTCTACGCTGGGGTGCCCGCGCGCGAGCGCAAGCGGCGGGCCCGCGAGGCGCTCGAGCGGGTGGGCCTGGGCGCGCGCCTGGACCACCACCCGCGCCAGCTCTCCGGTGGCCAGCAGCAGCGCGTGGCCATCGCCCGGGCACTGGTGAGCCAACCCCGCGTCATCCTCGCCGACGAGCCCACGGGCAACCTGGACTCGCGCACCAGCGTGGAGGTGATGGCGCTCTTCCAGGAGCTGCGTCACGAGGGCATCACCCTCGTGCTGGTGACGCACGAGCCGGACATCGCCAGCCATGCCGGGCGCGTGGTGGTGGTGCGGGACGGGCGCATCATCTCGGACAAGCGCCAGCAGCCGGTGCCCGCGGAAGTGCCGCCGCTCGAGGAGGCCGTGTCATGAACGTGCTCGAGACGATGTCGCTGGCGGTGCGCTCACTGCTGCGCAGCAAGATGCGCTCCTTCCTCACCGCGCTGGGCATCATCATCGGCGTGGGGGCCGTCATCGCCATGGTGGCCATTGGCGATGGGGCCCGGGCCAGCGTCCAGAAGGTGTTCGACGCGATGGGCACCAACATGCTCATCGTCACGTCCGGCTCCAGCAACGCGGGCGGCGCGCGGGGAGGCTTTGGCAGCCAGCCCACCCTCACCTGGGACGACCTGGAGGCCATCCGCACGCAACTGCCGAGCGTGCGCGCCGCCGCCCCGGAGATGCGCACCAGCACCCAGGTGTTCTCCGAGGACCAGAACTGGACCACGAGCGTCACGGGCACCACGCCCGACTACTTCGACGTGCGCGGCTGGACCCTCGCCACGGGCCGGCGCTTCACCGAGGCGGACGTGGAGGCGGGCACCAAGGTGGCCGTCATCGGCCAGACGGTGGTGGAGAAGCTCTATGGCGCGGGCTTCGACCCGGTGGGCCAGGTCATCCGCATCAAGAAGACGCCCTTCACCATCATCGGCATGACGGTGCGCAAGGGACAGTCGCCCATGGGGCAGGACTACGACGACAGCATCCTCGTCCCCGCCACCACCTTCCAACGGCAGCTGCAGTCGCAGAGCCTGGGCAAGTACATCACCGGTGTCCTCAACGTGCAGGCGGATGCCAGCGCCGGCACCGCGAAGGCCCAGCAGGACATCACCACGCTGCTGCGCGAGCGGCACCGGCTCGCCGAGGACGCCGCCAACGACTTCGACGTGAGGGACCTGTCCGAGCTGGCCAACAGCCGCCAGCAGAGCACCGAGACGCTCAGCCTTCTGCTGGCCTCCATCGCCGCCGTGTCCCTGGTGGTGGGGGGCATCGGCATCATGAACATCATGCTGGTGAGCGTCACCGAGCGCACCCGGGAGATTGGCGTGCGCGTGGCGGTGGGCGCGAGGCCCCGGGACATCCTCGCCCAGTTCCTCATCGAGGCGCTGACGCTGGCGCTGCTCGGAGGACTCATCGGCGCGGCGGCGGGCCTGGGCGTGGCCCAGTTCCTCGCCACCCAGTTCCAATGGCCCCTGTTGGTCCGCCCGGATGTCATTCTCATCGCGCTCGGCTTCAGCGCGCTCGTGGGCGTGGGCTTCGGCCTCTACCCCGCGCGCAAGGCGAGCCAGCTCGATCCCATCGACGCCCTGAGGTACGAGTGATGCGAACCCTTCTTCCCGTTCTCGCCCTGCTGCTCGCCGCCAGCCCCGCGTTTGCCCAGCAGCGCGTGCTTACCCTGGACGAGGCCCTGCGTACCGCCTCCGAGCGGCAGCCGCAGCTGCGCCAGGCCCAGGCCAGCACCTCCGCGGCCAACGCCCGCGTGGACCAGAACTTCTCCTCGCTGCTGCCCCAGGTGAGCGCCAACCTCACCTACCAGCGCTCCCTGTCCGAGAAGAACAGCGTGAGCACGACGACCTCCTCCGGCTTCATCAGCCGCGAGGGCATCAACGCGGGCGCGTCCGTCAACCAGCTCATCTGGGACTTCGGCCGCACCACGGGCCGGTGGCGCTCCGCCCAGCAGTCCGCCCAGGCCCAGAAGCAGACGGAGAACCAGACGCGGGTGGACGTGCTGGCCAACGTGCAGACGGCCTACTTCAAAGTCCTGGCCCAGCAGTCGCTGGTGCAGGTGGCCCAGGAAACGCTGGAGAACGAGCGGGCGCGCCTGGGACAGGTCAACGCCCAGGTGCAGGTGGGCACCCGGCCGGAGATCGACCTGCTGCAGCAGCGCACGGCGGTGGCCAACGCCCAGGTGCAGCTCATCCAGGCGCGCAACAACGCCGCCACCAGCAAGGCCCAGCTCAACCAGGCCATGGGCCTGGAAGGCCCCACCGACTACGCCGTCCAGGACGTGGCGGTGGGCCCCGTGGAGGGCGAGGACCAGGCCGTGGACCTGCTGGTGGACGCCGCGCTCCAGGGCCGGCCCGAGCTGGCCGCGAGCGAGCACCAGCTGCGCGCCCAGGAGCTTCAAATCTCCGCCGCGCGCGGCGGGTACTGGCCGAGGATCTCCGCCTCGGTGTCGGGCTCGCAGGCCGGTGCGGACCCGACGGACCTGCAGTGGGGCGTGAGCGGGCAGGTGGGCCTGAGCTGGCCCCTGTTCGAGGGTGGCCTCACCCGCGCCCAGGTGCGCGAGCAGCAGGCCAACCTCAACGGCCTCCAGGCCCAGCGTGACGCGCTGCGCCAGCAGGTGCGGCTGGAGGTGGAGCGCGCGCAGCTGGCGGTGAACGCCGCGCGCGAGAGCGTGTCCGCCACCGAGGAGGCGCTCACCAATGCCCGCGAGCGGCTGCGGCTGGCCGAGGGCCGCTACCGCGCGGGCGTGGGCAACATCATCGAGCTGTCCGACGCGCAGCTCTCCGCCACCAACGCGGCCGTGCAGCGTGTCCAGGCCACGTACAACCTGGCCACCGCGCGCACGGAGCTGGCGCGGGCCCTGGGGCGTCAGCCGGGCCCCACCGGGTGAACACTCCTCCGGTTTTCAAGGGTTGTCTGTATTAAGCGGGAAATCTTGGTGGTAGGATTTGCGCTCGCCCTCCTGGCAGACGGGCGGGCGTGAACCCCCATTACAGGAAGTCCCCATGACCATCCGTACGGCAGTCCTCGCGGCGACGGCCACCGCCGCCCTCCTCGTGGCCCCGGAAGCCTCGGCCACCAACTATTCGCTGTGGATCCACGGCAAGAACGGCGGCGGTACCCAGCGCGGCAACTATGCCGACTTCTCCAACTGGGGCCCGAGCACCGTCAGCGCCGGCGTGAACAAGAAGGCCGTCAACTGGGATGGCCGGCAGAAGATCTCCGTGGAGAACTTCCGCATCCGTGACGCGCTCGACTGCTTCTGCACCGGCACCAACTGGTGCTACATCGCCGTGCACAGCGCGGGCGACCTGCAGATCGGCTACGCGCTGTCCATGTACGGCGGCTCGGCGCGCTACAAGAAGAACGCCGTCCCCAACTCCACGGGCGTGTGCGGCAACACCGACGGCACCACCCAGGTGGGTTGGAACATCAAGTGGGTGGACGTGGCCTCGGGCGCCGGCGGCGGCAGCGAGCTGGCCGACAACGGCGAGTGGGCGACGAGCGATCCCATCGTGGGCGACCTGGTCACCTCCACGGCGCGCGGCATGTTCAACCACAACACCACGCGCTCGGCCTGGTTCTACATGTTCGCCGGCGCCAAGGGCACGGCCTACTCCGGCATCCTCTCCGGGCAGGACGACGAGGCCGTGGCCTACCACTCCACCGGCGGCGTCTCCGTCAAGGGTGGCTTCTGCAACCCCGGCGACTGGTTCTGCGACGGCACCCTGAACACGGGCACCGCCGCCACCAGCAACGGCAAGGCCAAGTGGAGCTACCACACGGTGTCGTTCCGCGATGACGGCGAGAACCACAACCACTACCAGAACGGCAACTGGGAGAACATCGTCGGTGTGGTCCGCGCCGACATGGCCACCTACGCCTACTGAGACGGCCTGAAGCTCAGGCCACCTCGCGCCGTTCACCGGTCCCCGCGGCACCGTCCGCGGGGGCCTTGGGGGCCGGCTCGGTGAGGTGGCCGCGGAACGTCTCGGCGGAGAGGTACACGGAGACGAGGGTGACGAGCGCCAGGCCCACCATGTAGAGCGACACGGGCCAGGGCTTGCCCCCGGTGCGCGACAGCAGGAAGGTGGCGGTGAGGGGCGAGAGGCCGCCGGCGAACACCGAGGCCATCTGGTAGCCCAGCGAGGCGCCGCTGTAGCGCACGCGCGTACCGAAGAGCTCCGAGAAGAAGCTGGCCTGGGGCCCGTACATGGCCGCGTGCGCGATGATGCCCAGCGAGATGGCCACCACGATGAGGGCCGTGGACCGGGTGTCGATGAGCCAGAAGAAGGGGAAGGCCAGCAGTGCGCAGCCCACCGCGCCCCCGAGGTAGACGGGACGGCGTCCCACCACGTCCGACAGCGCCCCGAAGGCGGGGATGGCCACCAGGTGCACGGTGGTGGCCGCGAGCACGCCGTTGAGCATGGTGGCCTTGTCCAGCTTGAGCTGCTCGGTGCCGTAGGTGAGGACGAACGTGGTGACGATGTAGAAGAAGCCGTTCTCCGCGAAGCGCGCCCCCATGGCGAGGAGGATCTGCCGGGGGTAGGTGCGCAGCACCTCGAGGATGGGGAGCTTCTCGCCAGCGCCCCCGGCCTTGGGCTGGGCGTGGGCGGCCTGTTGCGCGCGGAAGGCGGGGGACTCGGCGACGCTCACGCGGATGAAGACGCCAATGCCGATGAGCACCGCGCTGAAGAGGAAGGGCACGCGCCAGCCCCACGAGACGAACTGCTCCTCGGGCAGGCGGGAGAAGACGGAGAACACGGCGTTGGCCACCAGCAGGCCCGCGGGCGCGCCCATCTGCGGCCAGCTCCCGTAGAAGCCGCGCCGGTGGGCGGGAGCGTGCTCCACGGCCATCAGCACCGCGCCGCCCCACTCCCCGCCCAGGCCGAAGCCCTGGAGGATGCGCAGCAGCACCAGCAGGATGGGCGCCCACACGCCGACGGTCTCGTAGGTGGGCAGCAGACCGATGGCGAACGTGGCCAGGCCCATGATCATCAGCGTGGCGCTCAGCATGGACTTGCGCCCGAGCTTGTCGCCGAAGTGGCCGAAGATGATGCCGCCGAGCGGCCGCGCCACGAAGCCCACCGCGAAGGTGGCGAACGCGGCCAGCGTGCCCATCAACGGGTCGAACGAGGGGAAGAAGAGGCGGTTGAAGATGAGCGCCGCCGCCGTTCCGTACAGGAAGAAGTCGTACCACTCCACGGCCGTGCCGATGAAGCTCGCGGCGGCCACCTTCCAGATGTTCGTGTGCTGGGCCTGCTCGGGCGCCTGGGAGGCGTTGGGTACCGTCACGGTGTTTCCCCTGTCATGAAGTGGTACGGGTGCTGCGTTTCAGCGGGCGGTCCAGCCGCAGTCCATCACCTGGGCGGCGCCGGTGATGCCACCCGCGGCCTCCGAGCACAGGAAGGCCACGTAGGCGGCGACTTCACTCGGCTCCAGCAGGCGCTTCACCGCCGCGGGGGCCAGCATGATGCGCTCGATGACCTCCGTCTCGGTGAGGCCGTGCACGCGGGCCTGGTCGGCGATCTGCTTCTCCACCAGGGGCGTGCGCACGTAGCTGGGGCAGATGGCGTTGACCGTCACGCCCTTGTCCGCGGCCTCGAGCGCCACCGTCTTCGTCAGCCCCATCAGCCCGTGCTTGGCGGAGATGTAGGCCGACTTGTACGGCGACGCCACCAGCCCGTGCAGCGAGGAGACGTTGATGATGCGTCCCCACTTGCGCGCGTACATCAGCGGCAGGGCGTACTTCGTCAGCAGGAAGGGCCCCACCAGCATGATGCGGATCATCAGCTCCCAGCGATCCTCCGGGAACTCCTCCACCGGAGACACGTGCTGGAGCCCGGCGTTGTTCACCAGGATGTCGAGCCGGTCCCACTCCTTCTGGGCCCGATCCACCAGGGCCCGGCAGTCCTCGCGCGAGGACACGTCGGCCCGCTGCGCGACGGCGCCCGGAATCCCCGCGGCCACCGCGCGCGCACCGGCCTCGTCCAGGTCCGACACCAGCACCCGGGCGCCCCGCGCGCCCAGGTCCTCGGCCACCGCCCGGCCGATTCCACTCGCCGCGCCCGTCACGAGCGCGCTCTTCCCCGTCAGCTCTCCCATGGACGTGCCTCTCAGAGAATCATCCGCAGCGTGAGGAAGGCCGACAGGTCGCGCTCCTTCAGCTCCGGCTTGCCTTCGATGTCACGCGCGTAGGTGGCCACGCGCGCACCCAGCGCCACCTGATCGAACATCCACCACGTCGCGCCCACGTTGAAGTAGGTCATCCCCGTGCTGGTGACGGGCTCGCTGGCGCTGGTGCCGCCGGTGGGCGGAATGAAGGAAGGCGTGTGGTCCGCCACGCGCACGACGTTGAAGCCCACGCCCGAGCGGCCGAAGAGGAAGACGTCCAGGCCGCCCGACAGGGTGAGGGCGTCGAAGGGCGTCTCCAGCAACTGGTTGCTGTAGCCCGAGACCGAGTTGACGACGTCGTTCTGCACGCGCGCCACGTTGAAGAAGGGCGTCACCTCGAAGGGCAGCGCCGGCACCATGCCCTTGAGCTTGAGCTTCACGCCGCCGCGCAGGTTGTAGCCCTGGAGGGGCGGATCCTGCGTGGAGGTGGCCTGGTAGTTGATGCTGAAGAGCTGGGCCATGGCCTTGGCCTCGAACCAGGGGTGCTCGTAGGAGAGCGAGGGGCTGATGACGCGGAAGTGGATGTCGTCATCCGGCTGGCCGTTGCGGAAGTTGCCCAGGGGCCGCTCCCAGAAGCGGCTGTTGCCACCGAAGGAGCCACCCACCATGAAGGAGGCCGAGGAGCTCAGCGGGTTGGCCTCGGTGTAGCTCAGGCCGGCGGTGAGGCCCCAGCGCGAGTAGCGCGCCTGCACGCCCTGGCCGCGGTTGAAGCCGCTGTAGAGCAGCGGATCCCGCGTGTACTTGTCCGCCAGGAGCACGTCGCCCATGTGCGCGGAGAAGTAGTCCACGCTGGCCGGGTCCAGGATGATGCCCGCCTCCACCGTGGCGCCCCACCGCTGCAGGCGCAGCACCTGGTCGCGCACCGACATGGAGGCCGTGCCCTCCCAGATGCCGGAGCCGTGGCTGCGGATGTTGCGCTCGAACTCGCTGCGGAAGGTGACGTAGGGGCCCAGCCGTCCCTCGGCGCCGAAGCGCGCGAGCGCCACCGTGGTGATGCGGCCCTCCTTCTCCGGGTTGGGGTTCACCAGCAGGTTCTCCGACTGGAGACCGCCCGCGATGGAGAGCACCGGGCTGATGAAGTACGTGTCGCTGCCCAGGGCGAAGAGGGGCCGGGTCGCGGGCGTCGGAGCACCCAGCACCAGCGCCTCCGGGTCCTGCTTGGCCTCGGCATCGGGCTTCGCGGGAGCCTGCGGGGTGAGGGCGGGAGCGGCCTGCGCGACGGGCGCGTCGCCAGACGCCGGAGCGGCGGCCTCGGAGGTCTGGGCGCGGGCGGGAGCCGACAGCAGGGCGGAGGCCAGCGTGCACACGAGCGCCACGCGGGACGCGGTGGGGAAGGAGGGAGTCATGGGGGGGTGACTTTCTTGGGCTGCTCTCCAGAAGGGGAGACGCCGCCCGCGCAGCAGCCACGGGCGCGGGCGGCGGAGCAACACTGCCAGGGAAGGCGGCTACTTCGCCAGATACCCCATGACGAGCTTCAGGCCCGCCGACGAGCGCAGGGAGCCGAAGTGGTTGGCGATGAAGCCCTTGTTGAAGTAACCGCTGGTGTCGTAGTCGTTGAGCGTCGTCAGCTTGTTCACCGTGCAGTCCGCCAGGTCGATGCGCGAGGCGGACTCGGACACGTAGAAGTCCTGGTAGTTGGCGCCCTGCTCGATGTCCGTCATGGTGAGGGTGTAGTACTTCACCACGTTGCCGTCGCACTGGCCCGTCTTGCCGAAGGCGTAGTCACCGTCCGCGCACGGCGTGGCGAACAGGTCGCGAGGGCCGTTGAGCGGCTTGTGGAAGTACGTCTGCGTGTAGTTGGAGCGGCTGCCCATCTCACAAACGATGGTGCCACGCATGGTGGGGTTGGCCGTACACAGCCCGCTGTCGTAGGTGGACACGCCGTGGTTGGCGCCCGAGCCGAGGATGACGTGGCTCACCCGCGTGTAGGGGTTGACGGACTCCGGCTTGCCGTCCACGTGCTCCACGTACAGCCGGCGCAGCGCATCGCGCACCACCGTCACGCCCAGCGAGTGGCCGACGAGCGCCACCTTGCGGTTGGGGTTGTTGAGCATCACCGCCTTGATGAGGGACTGGAGGATGGGCGTGGACCAGCCGTGGTCGATGTTGCCCGCCGCGTTCTCCGTGGTGCTGTTGCCGGTGGGGTCCACGGTGGCGATCAGGTCCGTGCGGAAGTCCACCGCGACGACGCGGTAGCGCTCGGCGATCAGCGCCTCGGCCAGCTGCACCCGCTCCTCGGTGTCCGGGTTGAACTGCACCTTCTCGAAGGCGGAGTTGATGGTTGTGCCCGCCGGCAGGAGGAACTTCTCCCAGGAGTGCGGCCGGGTGGAGTTGCCGTGGACCAGGATGACGATGGGCTTGGAGGTGTCCTCGTTGGCCTGGGTGTACTCCTTGGCGGCGCAGTTGTAGCCAGGGATGCGGGCCACGTCCCCGTCGATGTGGTTGGTGGCCTTGTTGGGGCCACCGAAGACGCCATCCCCGGTCCACTTGCCGTCGTCGTTGCCGTCCTTGTAGGGCGTGGAGCCGGTGGTGTTCGCCTTGTCGTAGTAGAGGTTCTCGATGGAGCAGCCGGGGTGGTTGCTCAGCGGGCGGTACTTGCCGTCGTACTGCTTGTACGTCGCGGGCGTCTGGCGCTCGGTGAGCCCGGGATCCGCCATCTCGGGCGCGTCGCGGAAGGACCAGTTGGCCACGTCCACTCCAGCGGCCACCAGCTCGTCGTGCCGGGCGGAGATCTGCTTGCGGCACTGCTCCACCGAGACGACGTCCTCCTCACCGTTTCCGTTGCCGTTGCCATTGCCGTTGGGCTTCTCGCATGCGAGCAGCGCGCACGCCGCGAGACCGGTCGCGTAGAAGCGGAGGGAGAACTTGGACATCCTCATGTGTGGCTCCTGTGGGGAAGACGAGAGGCGTTGGGGGACTGCACGTGTCGGGTGGCGCCTGCTCGGGGCCGGCCTTCGGGGCGGCGGCGGCATCCTACCCTAACATGAAGCCGGACTCATGTTTGTATGATGCCGGGTTCATGTTCGCGCGGCCCTCGGAGCCTTGACGTCACGCGTCATACTCGGTGGCTCAACCTGATGCCGGGTTCATGTCTTGATGATGCTAGCTTCATGTTCGCGCGGGTTTGACATTGCGCGTCATGCGCGGCGTGATTCCCTGACAAGAAACCGCATAAGCAGTATTCAATGAATTGTGTTAAGGCATTACCTCCCCTTTCCAGGGAGGATCCCCATGATGAAGCGTCGTTTCGCAGGAGCAGTGGGAGCACTTCTCACGCTTTCGGTGCTCGGGTGCGAGGGCATGCCGCCCCCCGAGGAGACACCTCCCGTGGATGTGCTGGGGGAGGCCCGGAGCTCGCTCACGGAGGTGACGGGCTTTGGTACCAACCCCGGCAACCTGAAGATGTGGAAGTACGTGCCCGCGGGCCTCCCCGCCAACGCCCCGATGGTGGTGGCGATGCACGGCTGCACCCAGCAGGCCGGCGCCTACCCCAACACGGGCTGGAACGCGCTGGCGGACCAGCTCAAGTTCTACGTGCTCTATCCGGAGCAGCTGAAGGAGAACAACCAGAACATCTGCTTCAACTGGTTCGAGCCGGGTGACATCGCGCGCGGCCAGGGCGAGGCGCTCTCCATCAAGCAGATGGTGGACAAGATGAAGGTGGACCACTCCATCGACGGAAGCCGCGTCTTCGTCACCGGCCTGTCGGCGGGGGCCGCGATGACGCACGTCATGGCGGCGGCCTACCCGGACGTCTTCTCCGGGGCGGCCGTGATGGCCGGCGTGCCGTACAAGTGCGCGCTGACGATGAACGATGCGTTCTCCTGCATGAGCCCGGGCGCGGACAAGACGCCCACGGCGTGGAGGGACCTGGTCCGCAACGCCTACGCCGGCTACACCGGCCCGTACCCGAAGATCTCCATCTGGCACGGCACGTCCGACTACACCGTGAAGAACACCAACCAGTCGGAGGCCATGGAGCAGTGGACGGCGGTGCACGGCATCGACCAGACGGCGGACATCAATGACACCGTCGCCGGCTACCCCCACAAGGGCTACACGGACACCGCGGGCAACGTGCTGGTGGAGACGTACGCCCTCACGGGCATGGGGCACGGCACGCCCATCGACCCGGCCTTCAAGTTCCCCGGCACCACCGTGGCGTGCGGCACGGCGGGCGCGTACATCCTGGACACGGACATCTGCTCCACCTGGTACGTGGCGAAGTTCTTCGGGCTCGACAACTCCGACACCGTCCGGCCCACGGTGAGCATCTCCGCGCCGGCCAACGGCGCCACCCTGAGCGGCACGGTGAACGTGACGGCCAGCGCCACCGACAACGTCGGCGTCGCCAAGGTCGAGTTCTCCATCGACAACACCCTGGTGGGCACCGACACGGCGTCGCCCTTCGCATACAGCTGGAACACCGCGGCGGCCACCAACGGCACCCATACGCTGGTGGCCCGGGCCTATGACGCCGCGGGCAACACCACCACCTCCAGCACCGTCTCCGTCACCGTGACGGGCGGCATCTCCGACACCACGGCGCCCACCGTGGCCATCACCTTCCCCACCGCCGGCGCCACCGTGGCTGGCGGCGTCGACATCGCCGTCACCGCCGCGGACGACACCGGGGTGACCAAGGTCGAGTTCCTCATCGACGGAGCCGTGGTGGGCCAGGGCGTCGCGTCGCTGCAGGCCGGGCCGTACACGTACAACTGGAACACCACCGCGTACTCCACGGGCGTCCACAACCTCCAGGCGCGCGCCTACGACGCCGCGGGCAACACGGCCACCTCCGCCACCGTGTCCGTGACGGTGGACCAGAACTCGGTGCGCTTCACCGAGCGCTTCTCCAACGTCGGCCCCGACAACGCGGGCTGGAGCATCACCGAGTGGGCGCTCGACACCAGCGACCAGACCGGCGTCACCGGCAGCCAGTCCCTCCTGGGCTCCGCCACGCCCGCCTTCAACACCGTCACCCGCACCGCGAGCGTCAGCGTCACGCTCACCTCCAACCCCCGGCTCACCTACTGGCGCAAGCTGGACCTCTCCGGTGCCAACACCATGGCCTCGGCCAGCTTCAAGGTCGTCGTCAACAACGGCGCCGACAACGTCGTGGACTCCGTCACCAAGACGGGCATGGGCACCGTCACCGAGGCCAGCTGGACGCAGCGCGCCGACATCGACCTCTCCGCGTATGCCAACCGGACCGTCATCCTGAAGTTCATCGTCACGGCGACGGACACCGGCTCCAACCTCAGCCGCGCCAAGGCCTGGGTGGACAGCATCTCCGTGGGCCCGCCGAGCGCCTCCACCGACACCACGCCCCCCACCGTCAACATCACCGCCCCGGCCAACGCCGCCACCGTCAGCGGCACCGTGGACGTGACGGCGAGCGCCTCGGATGCCGTCGGCGTCAAGAAGGTCGAGTTCTACATCGACGGCTCGCTGGCCGACACCTCCACGGCGGCGCCGTACGTGTTCACCTGGAACACGGCGGGCGTGGCCAACGGCAGCCACTCGCTCATGGCCAAGGCCTATGACGGCGCCAACAACGTGAGCACGGACAACGACACCTTGGTGACCGTGAGCAACACCAGCGGCGGGACGACAACCGTCTCCTTCACCAGCATCGCGGCGGATGACGGGTACGTGAAGGCGAACGCGGATGGCACTTCCCCCGCGGTGGGAACCATCAGCACCCCGGCCATCGGCAAGGGCACCGACGCGAAGATCAACCGGGCCTTCTTCTCGTTCGACACCTCGTCGCTGCCGGACACCGCCACCCTCGTGCGCGCCTCGCTCAAGGTGACGCTGTCCTCCGCGGGTGGAGACCCGTGGGCCGACCCCGCAGCCGGCAACACGCTCGTCATCGACCTGAAGAACGGCACGTTCGGCACCGCCGCCACCGAGACCACCGACTACGCCGCGGCCCCCACCGCCGCCGCCGTCGCGGAGATCATCAAGTTCACCACCGGCACCCAGAGCTCGGCGGACTTCAACGCCTCGGGGCTCGCCTCCCTCAACAAGACGGGCAAGACGCAGGCCCGGCTCCAGTTCAAGCAGAACCCCTCGGGCACCTCGTACCTCTTCCTCACCGAGGGCACCGGCGCCACCCTGACGGTGGAGTACAAGTAGCTCCTCCTCCAGGGCAGTGAGCCACGCTCCGGGTGACGTTGCTGTCTCCCGGAGTGAGCGTCACAGCATGAAGGGACCCTGGCCATGCCACGGGTCCCTTCGCACCAACCTCCGAGGCTCGCCCGCTCCGCTGCTCTCCAGGCGACAGCACGGGCCCCCGTGCCCATACCTGGGGGGATGCATAAGTGAGCCCGCCTGCTCATTTGAAGCACCCTACCCTCTGGAGCATGAGCCGCCTCGCCCCCCTTGGCACCGCACTCGGCGGTCCCAAGCTTGTCGATGACGCGCCGACCCCACCACCGTAGGTGGTGCGACCAGAGGGGGAGGGCATTGATGGCGGAGGGCTACGAACAGGCTGGACCCTCTCTGGAAGGGGCGCATCCCGGCAGGCGGCTGGGCAACCGCTTTGAGTTGACCCAACGCATCAAGCAGGGCCGTGGCATCACCACGTGGCTCGGGGTGGACCTGCACACGGGGGCCCGGCTCGTCATCAAGACGACATCCGCCGTCTCCCTGGTCCCCACCGCGCGTCAGCGCCTGGAGCACGAGGCGGGGGTGCTGCGCTCTCTGCACAGCCCCTACCTCGTGCCCGTGCTGCATTTCGGCGCGGGGGGAGACCTGCTCTTCCTCGTGACGCCCTTCGTGCCCGGGGTGTCGCTCCAGGAGCGGCTCGCCAGCGGCACCTTGTCCGTCCCCGAGGCGCTCATCGTGGGCCAGTGTGTGCTGGCCGCGCTCGCCGAGACGCACGCCCATGGCATCTTCCACCGGGATGTGAAGCCCTCCAACATCGTCGTCGAGGGCCGCCCCACCCTCACCCGCGCCACGCTGGTGGACTTCGGCCTGGCGCGCAGTGAACGGTTGGACCCGTCGCTGCGAGACTTGCCGGTTGGCACCGCGCGCTACCTGTCGCCCGAGCAGGCCGGGCTCCTCAACCGTCCGGTGGAGGCCACTTCGGACCTGTACGCGGTGGGCGCGGTGCTCTTCGAGGCGCTCGCCGGCCACCCGGCCTTCGACGGCGCCTCCGTGGGCGAGGTGCTGCGCCAGCACCTCACCACGCGGCCCCGGCTGCGCACCACCGGCGTGGAGGTGCCCCGCGCGCTGGAGGAAGTGGTCGCGCGCCTGTTGCAGACGGACCCGCAGGACCGCTACCAGTCCGCCGAGTCCGCGCGCGAGGACCTGCGCGCCATCGAGGCGGCACTGGCCCGCGGCGAGCAGGACCCGGAGTTGGTGGCGGGCGCGCATGACATGCGCCACAGCCTCACCGAGCCCTCCTTCGTGGGCCGTCACGAGGAGCTGTCGCTGCTGGAGCGCGAGCTGGAGCGCGCCCGCACCGAGCCGGGGCGGCTGCTGGTGGTGGAGGCCGAGAGCGGCGGCGGCAAGAGCCGGCTGCTGGAGGAGTTCGCCACGCGCGCCCGCCAGCACCGCGCCTGGCTGTTGCAGGGCCAGGCCGTGGCCCAGTCCGCGCAGCGACCCTTCCAGCTCTTCGCGGACGTGGCCTCGGGCATCGCCTCGGCGGCGCTGGAGCGGCCGGGGCTGGCGGAGCTGCTGCGCGAGCGGCTGCAGGAGCAGGCCGCCTCGGTGTGCACGGTGCTACCCCAGTTGCAGCCGGTGCTGCGTCCCGCGCAGCAGGGCCTGGGCCCGGAGTCCCTCGGCGAGAGCCGCGGCATCTGGGCCCTCACCACGCTGCTGGGCGCGCTGGGCACGGAGGCGGAGCCGGCCGTGGTGCTGCTCGAGGACTGTCAGTGGGCCGACGAACCCACGCTGCGGTCCCTGGAGAGCTGGCAGCAGGCACGCCGCGCCGTGGGCGGGCACGTGATGATCATCGTGTCCTTCCGCAGTGAGGAGGTAGGCCCTGGACACGTGCTGCGCCGGCTCAACCCGGCGGCGCACCTGCGGCTGACGGCCTTCGGGCCCGCGGACGTGGCGCGCATGCTGGAGTCCATGGCCGGCACCCTACCCCGCGAGGCCATGGAGCTGGTGGTGCGGCTGTCGGAGGGCAACCCCTTCATGGCCTCGGCGGTGCTGCACGGACTGGTGGAGGACGGCGCACTGGTGCCGGGCCCGCGGGGTTGGCAGGTGGACCCCGAGGCCATGGCGCACGTGCGCTCCTCGCGCCAGGCGGCCTCCTTCCTGGTGCGCCGCCTGAAGCTGCTGCCGCCGGAGTCCCTGCGCCTGCTGTCGGTGGGCGCGGTGCTGGGCAAGAACTTCGATCTCGAGCGGGTGGCGAGCCTGTCGGGCACGCCGCGCGAGCGGGTGGTGGCGGGGCTGGTGGAGCCGCGGCGCCGGCACATGCTGTGGGAGGGCAGTGGCGGCCGCTACACCTTCGTCCACGACAAGCTGCGCGAGGCGCTGCTGAGTCTGCTCAAGCCCGAGGAGCGCCGGGAGCTGCACCGGCTGGCGGCGCGCGCCATCGCGGCCAACCCGCCGGCGGATCCCTTCGAGCTGGCCTACCACTTCGACGCCGCGGGTGAGTACACCCAGGCCCTCCCCTACGCGCTGGTGGCCGCCGAGCGGGCCCGGCAGCAGTTCGCCCTCGAGACGGCGGAGCACAACTACCGCATCGCCGAGCGCGGCGCGGCCGGGGCCGACCCGGGCATCCGCTTCCGCATCAGCGCCGGCTTCGGCGACGTGCTCATGCTGCGCGGCCGCTATGACGCCGCCCAACAGCAGCTCGCGCTCGCCCAGTCGCTTGCCCAGGAGCGCCTGGATCAGGCTCGCACCCTGGCCAAGCTGGGGGAGCTGGCCTTCCGGCGCGGCAACGTGGACGAGGGCAACGCGGCCATGGAGCAGGCCCTTCGGCTGCTCGGCCGCTTCGTGCCCCGCTCGTCCGCCGCCTTGAGCGTGGCGGCCCTCTGGGAGGTAGGCGTGCAGGCGGGCCATACCCTGCTGCCGAAATTGTGGCTGGCACGCCGTCCCCTCGACAAGAGCGAGGAGGACCTGCTCGCCGTCCATATCTACAGCCGGCTGGCCTACAACTACTGGTACCTGCGCGGCCGCATGGCCGTCATCTGGGCGCACCTGAGAGATCTCAACATCGCCGAGCGCTACCCGCCCACCCCCGAGCTGGCCCAGGCCTACTCGGAGCACTCCCCCGCGATGACCACCCTGCCCTGGTTCCGCCGGGCCAATGCCTACGCGGAGAAGTCGCTGGCCATGCGCCGGGAGATGGGTGACGTCTGGGGACAAGGACAGACCTTGCACTTCTACGCCCTGGCCCTCTACGCGGAGAGCCGTTTCGAGGAGAGCATCGAGAAGTGCCGCGAGGCGGTACGGCTGCTGGACCGGACGGGGGACCGCTGGGAGGTCAACAACGCCACCTTCAACACCATCATGTGCTTGTACCGGCAGGGGAAGTTGAAGGAGGCGCTGGAGACCAGCCAGCGGCTGCACGGCGAGGCGCTGGCCATTGGCGACCGGTACGCGGTGCGGCTGGCGCTGGAGGCCTGGGGCAAGGCCTCGGGAGGCCGCATCCCGCGCGGGCTGCTCGAGGGGGAGATCTCCAACCCGGAGGCGGATCCGCAGTCGCACTCGGGCGTGCTCCAGGCGGAGGCCATCCGCCAGTTGCGCGAGGGGGATGCCGAGGGCGCGGTGGCCACGTTGGAGGAAGCGCAGCGCATCGCCGAGGCGGCGCACCTGCATTCGGAGTACGTGTCCCCCATCCCGGGATGGCTCGCCACCGCCCTGCGCCAGCGCGCCGAGCAGGTGTCCCCGCTCGCTCCGCATGAGCGCAAGGCGCTGCTGAAGCGCGCCGAGCACGTGGCCCGGCGGGCCCATGACGTGGCGAACACCTACCGCAACAACCTCCCCCATGCCCTGCGCGAGCGGGCGCTGCTGGCGGCCATGACCGGCCGCGCACGCCGCGCGCGCCGGTGGATTGAACAGAGCCTGAGCGTGGCGGACGAGCTGGGCATGCGCCATGAGCGCGCCCAGACGCTGCTGGCACGGGGGCAGGTGGGCCGCGCACTCGGCTGGCCAGGCGCCGCCGCGGACCTCGAGACGGCCACCCGCGAGCTGCAGGAGCTGGAGCAGGGGCTGGGGCAGGAGGGCCCCGGGAGCACGGAGCGCTCGGACACGCTGTCGCTGGCGGACCGCTTCCCCCGGGTGCTGGACGCGGGCCGTCGCATCGCCTCCGCCCTCACCCGCGAGGCGGTGTTCGACGCCGCGCGCCGCTCGATGATGGAGCTGCTGCGCCCGGAGCACTGCGTGGTGTTCGACCCGGAGGCGCTGCTGCCCGAGGACGAGCTGGCGGCGGCGGGCGTGGGCCGCACCGCCATCGCCCGGACGCTGGAGACGGGGCGGCCGGCGGTGATGGGCCAGGGCATGCCCGGCGGGGTGAGCGAGAGCATGGAGCTGTTGGGCGTGCGCTCGCTGCTGTGCGCCCCCATCCAGGTGCGTGGCAAGACGGTGGCGTGCGTGTGCGTCAGCCACCGGCAGGTGGGCGAGCTCTTCGGCGAGGACGAGGAGCGGCTGGCCTCCTTCGTGTGCATCCTGGCCGGCGCCGCCCTGGAGAACGCCGAGGGTTTCGAGCGCATGGCCGCCCTCTCCGAGGAGCGGGGCCGGCTCTACCGCGAGGAGCAGGAGGCGGTGCGCCGCCGCGACGACTTCCTCTCCATCGCCGCGCACGAGCTGAAGACGCCCCTCACCTCGCTGCAGCTCCACATCCAGGGCCTCATGTCCCAGCTGCGCCAGGGCCTCGAGCGGCTGCCCCCGGAGCGGCTCGGCGCCAAGCTGGAGTCGGCCAACCTGCAGACGCAGCGGCTGGGCAAGCTGGTGAACGAGCTGCTGGACATCTCGCGCATCGCCCAGGGACAGCTGTTGGGCAAGCTCGAGGACGTGGACCTGGTGCACGTGGTGCGCGGGGTGGTGGAGCGCTCTCGCGAGTCGCTCGCACGCGCCGAGTGCGACGTGCGGCTGCACCTGCCCCCCACCCTGGTGGGCCACTGGGACGCCATGCGGTTGGAGCAGGTGGTGGTCAACCTGCTCACCAACGCGACGAAGTATGGCGCGGGCCGGCCCATCGACATCACCGTGGAGGGCGACGCCACCCAGTCCCGGCTCCGGGTGCGCGACGAAGGCATCGGCATCGCCGAGGAGGACGCCTCGCGCATCTTCGAGCGCTTCGAGCGCGCCGTGTCCGTGCGCCACTACGGCGGCTTCGGCATCGGGCTGTGGATCGTCCGGGAGATCGTCCAGGCGCTCGGGGGCACCATCGAGGTGGAGAGCGCCCTGGGCAAGGGCGCCACCTTCACCGTCACCCTGCCCCGCCGCGGCCCCGACGAGGAGCCGCGCGAGTCCATCGAGACGCACTAGCGAGACGCACCAGCCGCCGGCCAGGCGGCCAGCGGCGAGTGGCTAGCGGCGGGTGAGCGACAGGTAGATGACGTTGTCCACGCTGTCGCGGAACAGCTTCACCTCGGCCAGCTCCGAGGGATCGATCTCCGCCGTCAGGGCCCTCATCTGGCCCTCGTCGCGGTAGACGAGCCACCAGTCCATGAAGGCCTCCATGTACCCGGACTCGGGGGGGAAGACGGCGAAGTTGGCCACCAGCAGCTTCCCGCCCGAGCGCAGCATGTGGAAGAGCAGCCGGGTGAGCCGGGCGGCGGTGCCCTCGGCGAGGTAGTCGTACAGGCCCGCCGAGTAGACGAAGTCCATGTCCCGGAAGGACGTCTTCCCCAGGAGCATGGAGCGCACCGAGCCGCACACCGTCCGCACCGGGCCGGTGGGGAACACCCGGGCGATCTCCGCCAGGCAGAGCGGATCCTGATCGAAGGCGATCAGCTCACCGAGCCGGTGGTCGCGCACGGCGGTGGACAGCTCCGCCTCGCGCAGGTGTCCGCACGCCACCGAGAGGATGCGCGGCAGGTGCACACGCTCGGCGGTGGTGTCGATCTCCCGGGCCAGCAGCTCGCGCCGCTCGCGCACGCTGCGCGCGCTCGGCTGATCGTGCATGTAGCGGTAGATTTCCCGGGCCTGGTACTCCAGGCCGTCCACGTGCGCGTGATCGTTGTAGAGATAGTCGATCAACTCGGCATCCCCCGCGTACCCGCGTGGACGCTCGAAGGCGTGACGGGTGAAGGGACACTGGTGGATGACCTGGCGCAGGGGGTGTGTGCGCACGGCTTCCAGGCAGAAGCGGCGCCACTCCTCCCGGTCCCACTTGCGGCGTAACGTCCGCAGTCCCCGGTGCAGGGACTCCATGCCGGACTGCACATCGCCGCCCTGGGTGATTTGCGCGTGGATGTCATCCAACCACGACGTGGCCCGGACGAACGCATCACTCCAATCGACCCACTCCATCACAGGCGAGGCCAATTTGTTCCGCGGGGTTGGGGCATGACCAGGAGAAGCAGCATCGCTCGAAGAGGAGGGAGGTCCTTCCATCGCCACCAAAACGAAGAGACCTTCCACTCCCTTCCCTTGGAGAAGGCCACCGGCCCAGCGCTGGTCTGGAGGGCAGGAGGGCGGGTGATCCAAAATGAGAGGGTGGACGCAACCCGCCACGCCTTTCGTGCGACAATCACCCAGAACGTTCTACATCCACGGGGTTTTCCATCATGGCCGTGCACACCATCCGGCCGGGCGACACGCTCAGCGCGTTGGCCCGGAAGTACAACACCTCGGTCGACGCGCTGGCGCAGGCCAACAACATCCGCGACCCGAACCGCATCACCGCGGGTCAGACCCTGGTCGTCCCCGACGGCTTCGACGCACCGCGCCGCCCGGCGGCCGCCAACCCCGCTACCTCCTCGGACAGCTTCGAGGTGAACGCTCCCTCGGGGGGACGCGCGGCCTCGGGCACCACGAACACCAACGCGTGGATTCCGGTGGATGCGCCGGTGCGCGGCGACACGTCCAACCGCAACGCGTCCGCCTACAACGACGTCATCAATCAGTTCGCCGTGGACACCAATCCGCGCTACCAGCCGCGCGGCGGCAACACGTACTGCAACATCTTCGCCTGGGACGTGACGCGCGCCATGGGCGCGGAGATTCCGCACTGGGTGGATGGCGCCGGCAACCCCGCGGGAGTGGGCGCACCGGGTGCCCGGGAGCTGGACGCCAACGGCGGACACCGCTGGCTGGAGACGCAGGGACAGCGCTTCGGCTGGCACGAGGTGAGCGCCGCGGAGGCGCAGCAGCTGGCCAACCAGGGCCACCCCGCAGTGGCGAGCTGGAACAACCCGGGAGGCATCGGCCACATCGCCGTGGTGCGCCCGGGAGAGGTGACGGATCGCGGCCCCGCCATCGCCCAGGCCGGTGCGAGCAACTTCAACAACGGGCATGTGCGAGACTCCTTCGGCAACGCGCCGGTGAAGTACTTCGTCAACGATCGCGGCGTGTCCAGCCAGCCCTCCGCTCCGGCCCCCAGCGCTCCGGCGCCTACCCCCCCGGCGGCTGCCGAGCTGGCCGCGGCGCGGAGCTACACGGTGCAGCCGGGCGACACGCTCAGTGGCATCGCCTCCCGCCACGGCACCACCGTGGGTGCCCTCGCCCAGGCCAACGGCATCTCCAACCCCGACTTCATCCAGGTGGGCCAGCAGCTCACCATTCCGGGCGCCTCGGGAGCCAGCGCTCCAGCTCCAGCCGCGGCTTCCCAGAGCTATACGGTTCAGCCGGGTGACACCCTCAGTGGCATCGCCTCCCGCCACGGCACCACCGTGGGTGCCATCGCCCAGGCCAACGGCATCTCCAATCCCGACTTCATCCAGGTGGGCCAGCGGCTCACCATCCCGGGCGCCTCGGCCCCCAGCGCCCCGGCTCCGGCTCCCGCCGCCCAGCGCTACACGGTGCAGCCGGGCGACACGCTCAGCGGCATCGCCTCGCGCTACGGCACCACCGTGGGCGCCATCGCCCAGGCCAACGGCATCTCCAACCCCAACTTCATCCAGGTGGGCCAGCAGCTCACCATTCCGGGCGCCTCGGGCCCCAGCGCCCCGGCCCCCGCTCCGGCGCCGGCCCCCCAGCGCTACACGGTGCAGCCGGGTGACACGCTCAGCGGCATCGCCTCGCGCTACGGCACCACCGTGGGCGCCATCGCGCAGGCCAACGGCATCTCCAACCCCAACCTCATCCAGGTGGGCCAGCAGCTCACCATTCCCGGCGGCTCGGCTCCCCCGCCGAGTGGCCCCGTGAGCGGGCCCGGGCCGGTGACGGGCCCGAGCGAGCCGGGCACGGCGGGCAGCATGAACGTGCAGCAGTTGCGCGCCATCATGCCCCACCTGTCCGAGGCCCGCGCCAACGAGATGCTGCCGCACCTCAACGCCGCCATGGCCGAGGCCGGCATCAACACTCCGCGGCGGCAGGCCGCCTTCCTGGCGCAGCTCGCGCACGAGAGTGGCGAGTTCCGTTACATGGAGGAGATCGCCTCCGGCGCCGCCTACGAGGGGCGTGCGGACCTGGGCAACACGCAGCCGGGTGACGGCGTGCGCTTCAAGGGCCGTGGCCCCATCCAGCTCACCGGCCGCGCCAACTACCGCGCCGCCGGCCGGGCCCTGGGCATCGACCTGGAGAACAACCCGACGCGCGCCGCCGACCCCGACGTGGGCTTCCGCACCGCCGCCTGGTACTGGAACAACCGCAACCTCAACAGCTACGCGGACGCGGGCAACTTCGACGCCATCACCTACCGGGTGAACGGCGGCTACAACGGCAAGGCCAGCCGCGACGCCTACTACGCCCGCGCCCTCCAGGTGCTCGGCGCGTAGCGGTTCCGTCCTCGGAATCCTCGCCGTCGTCATCCGCTTTCCCCACGCAGCTCGCGGGTGGGAACCTCGCCCTCGCCCCCGAAGTCCTAGAGCGTGAAGTAGTCCCGGGTGATGCGCAGCCGCACGTGCGCGTCCTCGGGATTGAGCTCGATGGAACGGGCGCGCGTGGCGAGGATGCCCAGGCGCCGCAGCAGGTGCTCGATGTCGTCGGCGAGCGCGAGCACCGGGCGCACCGCGCAGCCAGTGGCGAAGGCCATGTCATCGAGCAGGCTCAGGTTGCCCGGCTCGCTGGTGGCGACGAAGACGGTGCCCCGCACCTCATCCCGCCACTCCACCCGCAGCGGGCACATCCGCAGGCGCTCGAGCACCCGCGATGGCACGCAGCGCACCATGCCTTCCGGTACGCGCTCCAGTCCCTCGCGGCGGATGAAGGGCACCTGGAGCTGCCGGGACAACGAGATGAGCAGCTGCTCCGGCCCGAGCAGTCCCATCCGCACCGCAGCCTCCCCCAACCTGCACCGCCACCGCGCCTGGAAGGCGAGCGCCGTCTCCACCTGCGCCGACGCCAACAGCCCGCTCGCCACCCACAGCTCGCCCAGCCGCATCCGCCGCACGCCCACGACCACCCCCACGCCACACGCCCCCGACGACTGCACGCGCTCGGGCGCCCCCCGACCCCCCCACCACCCCGGCCCGCCCGAGCGCTCCCGGCCCCAACCCCCCAACCCACCCCGACCCCAACCCGGAGCCTCTCCATTGCGCATGGCGTGCCATCCCCCTCCTCATGGATTCCAGGGGGTTGGCCACCCCGTCCCGCGGGGCCATGCCGGAATGCGGGAAGAAATTCAGGGAGGGCACGGAGGGAAATCACCGGGACGGCTTCTCGTAGAGTGTCCGTCACCGTGCAAAGGTGACCCGCCCCGGGCGCCTCGCTCGCTCCGGGCGATTCCTCTTCAACGCGGAGAATCCATGCAGCCCAGGTCCACCCTCCTCCGAGTGCTGGCGGCGGCCGCGCTCGTGCCCACCCTCGCGCTCGCGGCGCCGAAGGCGGCACCGGCCCCCTCCCGGCCCTCGAAGCAGTACTCCGTCGAGCAGTTCATGGCGACGACGAAGCTCTCGGGCGCCTCCTTCTCGCCGGACGAGAAGCGCATCCTCTTCTCCTCCAACGAGAGCGGCATCTTCAACGCCTATACCCTGCCGCTCACCGGCGGGAAGGCGAAGGCGCTCACGCAGTCCAAGACGGACTCCACGTACTCGGTCGGCTTCTTCCCCAAGGACGAGCGCATCCTCTTCACGCGCGACCAGGGCGGTAACGAGCACAACCACCTCTACGTGCGCACCCCGGACGGCAAGGATCGGGACCTCACGCCCGGCGAGAAGCTCAAGGCCTTCTTCGTCACCTTCAACCAGGACGACTCGGCCTTCTACGCCCTCACCAACGAGCGCGACGCGCGCTTCTTCGACGTCTACCGCTACGACGCGAAGACGTACGCGCGCACGCTCGTCTACCAGAACGATCAGGGCTTCAACTTCGCGGACGTCTCGCTCGACGGCAGGTGGCTGGCCTTCAACAAGCCCCGCACCAACTACGACACGGACATCCACCTCTACAACGTGGAGACGAAGGAGCTGAAGCACATCACCCCTCACCAGGGGGACGTGTACTTCTCCGCGAGCACCTTCGACCCGGGCTCCACCGCCCTCTACTTCCTCACGGACCAGGGCTCCGAGTTCAAGCGCGTGGCCCGCTACGAGCTGGCCACCGGCAAGGTGGAGGACGTGGAGCGCGCCGACTGGGACGTGATGTACACCTCCTTCTCGCGCAAGGGCGGCTACCGCGTCACCGCCATCAACGAGGACGGCCGCACCGTCATCCGCGTGCACGACGTGAAGGCCGGCAAGCCCCTGGCGCTGCCGCAGCTGCCCGCGGGAGACATCACCTCGGTGAGCATCTCCGACAGCGAGAAGCGGATGGCCTTCTACCACAACGGCGACCGCTCCCCGTCCAACCTCCACCTCTACGACTTCGGCACGAAGAAGATCACCCGCCTCACCGACACGATGAGCCGGGACATCCAGACGGAGGACCTGGTCGACGCCGAGGTGGTGCGCTTCAAGTCCTTCGACGGGATGGAGATTCCCAACATCATCTACAAGCCGCACCAGGCCACCGCCAGCGCCAAGGCCCCCGCCATCGTCTGGGTGCACGGCGGCCCCGGTGGACAGACGCGAAAGGGCTACTCGCCGGTGCTCCAGTACCTCGTCAACCACGGCTACGTGGTGCTGGGCATCAACCACCGCGGCAGCTCCGGCTACGGCAAGAGCTTCTACACCGCGGATGACCAGAAGCACGGCCGCGAGCCGCTGCTCGACTGCATCGAGGCGAAGAAGTACCTGGCCAGCCTGCCCTACGTGGACGCCGAGCGCATCGGCATCGCCGGTGGCAGCTACGGCGGCTACATGACGCTGGCCGCGCTCGCCTTCCACCCGGACGCCTTCAAGGTGGGCATCGACATCTTCGGCGTGTCCAACTGGCTGCGCACGCTCAAGAGCATCCCGCCCTGGTGGGAGAGCCAGCGCGAGGCCCTCTACAAGGAGCTCGGAGATCCGGCGAAGCAGGAGCAGCTGCTGCGCGACATTTCGCCCCTCTTCCACGCGGAGAAGATCTCCAAGCCCCTGCTCGTCCTCCAGGGCGCCAATGACCCGCGCGTCATCCAGCCCGAGTCGGATGAGATCGTCGAGGCGGTGAAGAAGAACGGCGTCCCCGTGGAGTACGTCATCTTCCCGGACGAGGGCCACGGCTTCACCAAGCGCAAGAACGAGGTGGAGGCCTACTCGCGGATGCTCGGCTTCCTGGAGAAGCACCTGAAGGCCGCGGGCCCGGCTCCGGTGAACTGAAGTCTCCCAGCCCCCCACCGGCCGCTCCCGGGCCGGCGGGCCGGGCCGTCACCACGCCACGCCGAGATTCAGCGTGCCGGAGTAGCGGCCCGCCCTCCCGATGGTGAGGGCCGGGGGCTCGCCCACGTTGGACACGGGCGCCCCGGTGGCGTAGCGCTGATCGAAGAGGATGGTGTAGTTGAGGCGCGCGTCGGCGGTGAGGCCCCGGTAGGACGCGCGCATGCCCGCCCCGAGCGGGAGGTTGCCCACGAGCTCATCCCCGAAGCCCCACACGGCACCGCGGATGTTGTAGACGCTGAGGCCCAGGCCGCCCATCACGTAGGGCCGCACCCGCGAGTGCAGGAGGCCCACGGTGGCCGCCGCGTAGACGCCATGGCGCACCAGCTCCACGCCGTCCGCCGAGGCCCGCGGATGGCGCGTGTCGAGCCCATTCACCGCGCCCGAGAAGCCGGCCTCCAGCCCCACGTCCAGCAGGCCCAGCAACGGAGGGGGCAGGATGCCCACCGCCACCCCGTACGTGACCCCCGGCTCGATGCGCGACGCCAGGTCCAGGGTGTAGCCCTCCACGCCGGCCCCCGCGCTCACCGACAGCTCGCGCAGGTTGGACCACAGCGCCGCCCGCGCCGGGGTGCTCCCCACGCACAGCGCGAGGAGCACCCAGCCCATCCGTCTCATTCCCGCTCCCCCTCGGGCATCCAGGCCAGGCACTAGTCGCCCAGGAGCTCGGCCTTCTGCTTCACCTCATCGGCCTTCTGGCCCGTGAGGAGCTCCACCTTGTACGTCTTCTCGGCGCCCGCGGCCGGCTCGAAGCTGACGCGCACCGGCGTCCCCTCGTGGATGTCATCCCAGGTGACCAGTTGCCCGTCGCGCTCCAGCTTCGTGTCCGGGGTGAGCGCGAACCACACCTCCTGCCCGGCCGGCTTGTCCACGGTCTTCAAGGCGATGCGGTGGGCGTCCTTGTCCACGTCCGTCACCACGCCCTCCTGCTTCTGCGAGAGGCCGGGCACCGCGGCCTCGACATCCCGCGCCGCCTCCTTCGGTCCCGCACACCCCACGCCGCCCAGCACCGCCGCCAGCATGACCGCTCCCAGTATCTTCACGCGCGTCCTCATCTCAGGACCTCCGGGCACAGGCCCCGGGCCTGGCACGAGCCAGGCCCGGCGCCTGAGCGAAGCTAGGGACCCCGGAAGGGCGGCGCCAAGAAGTGCGACGCCCCGAGGCCCGGAGGCTCGGCCATCCGGGAGTAGGCCAGGCAGGCCACCGGGCCCTGGAGGCTCCCCCCTGGACGCCTTACGCCCTGAGGGGCTTCACGCTCTCGGGGCACTGCCAGTAGGTGTACTCGCACGTGGCCGCGGCGGGGTCACACGGCACCTGCATCACCGTGATGAGCTCGCACGGGTGCGCCGGCACGCCGGGCTCCAGGCCCGGCGCCACCTGCGGGGACGGCGGGGCCCCGGCCTCGTTGCCGATGAACCGCTCCGTCCGCCGCGACGCCCCGCCCCGCTCCTCCCGCTTCGGCCCGGCGGGGGTCCACGGGGAGCACGCCATCGGCACCGTCCCCAGCACCGCGCCCAGCACATACAGCTTCGTGTTCATGACTCCCCCTCTCTGGCCTCGGCCACCGCCACGCCCCTGGCGCACCGGTTCCGGCCCAGCTCCAGGGACGCGGGCCACGAAGAGAGCTGACAGGGGTTTTCGACCTGGGCCGCTCTGAGGCTAGAGTGCGGCGCGCATGCCCTTTCAGATCAACGTCTACGAGGCAGACCGAATCATCGACGTCGTCTACCCCCCGCAACCCACCGCGGAGGATGTGACGGACTACCTCAAGCGCATCCGCGAGACGATTGCCCGCATGGGCGGCCCCTGGAGCGCGCTGGTGGACCAGGGGCAGCTGCGCGTGATGCCGCCGGAGATGGTGGCCACCATGGCCAGCCTCAACGCCTTCGCGCAGCTGCACGGGATGAAGCGCTCGGCGCGCGTGGTGAGCGATGCCGCCTCCGGCCTTCAGGCCTGGCGCATGACGAAGCAGGCCATGCTCACCATCCCCACGCGCACCTTCGAGACGCGCGACGCCGCCCTCGCCTGGCTGCGCAACCCCGACGACGAGTAGCCCCCGCCTCACGCTCCGTCAAACGTTCGCCCTGAAACGGTTTTATTGGGGCATCATGGGGTGGCTGGACTTCCCGGTCTAGCTTGTTTTTTCCACCCCCAGACGAAGACAGGAGCAAATCCCCATGCGACATCCCAGGTTCGGGCTGGCCGCACGTCCCCTCGTGGGCGCGCTGCTGTGCACCCTCACGCTCGCGGCCGGCTGCAAGCCGGTGGACGAGCTGGAGGAGACCAAGGGCGAGCAGTTCACGGATCTCGGCGAGAAGCGGAGCGAGGTCGTCTACGGCACCGACAACCGGCAGGACGTCTACGCGCACGCGGACGCCACGCTGCGCCTGCGCGCGCAGCAGGCCACGGTGGCGCTGATGAACCCCGCGGACTTCAACGCGACCAACCCCAACAACGTCACCTTCCCCGGCTCGACGCTGGGCGCCGCCTACAACCTGTGCACCACCGAGCGCTTCCGGGATGATCCGACGGGCGCCTTCTGCTCGGGCACGCTCATCGACGACGACCTGGTGCTCACCGCGGGCCACTGCGTCACCAGCGCCACGGACTGCACCAACACGCGCTTCGTCTTCAACTACTACCGCCCCGCGGCCGGCACGCTGCAGCCGGTCACCACGGCGGACATCTTCAGCTGCACCTCCATCGTCGCGCGCCAGCAGGCCGTGGTGAACGGGCAGAACCTGGACTACGCCGTGCTGCGGCTGGACCGCCCGGCCACGCCGCGCTTCACCCCGGCGCCGGTGCGCATGGCGAACACCGCCCTGATGGTGGGGCAGAACGTGGCCGTCATCGGCTCCGGCAGCGGGATCCCGTTCAAGATCGACTCGGGCGGCACGGTGCGCGACGCGCGCTCGAGCACCCTGGACTACTTCGTGGCCACCACGGACACCTTCGGCGGCAACTCGGGCTCGGGCGTGTACGAGACGAGCGGCTACACGGTGGCCGGCATCCTGGTGCGCGGCGAGACGGACTACGTCACCAGCGGGAGCTGCCGCGTGGTGAACGTGTGCAGCGAGACGGGCTGCCGCGGCGAGGACATCACCTACGTCTACCCGGCCGTCGCCGCCTTCTGCACCGCGACCAACAATGGCAGCACGCGGCTGTGCGCCGGCCTGCCGCCTCCGCCCCCGCCTCCTCCGCCCCCGGCCAACTCGTACGCCTACACCGCCACCAACACCAACAGCGCCCAGCAGAACACCGTCAACAAGACGCTCACGTTCGCCGCGGGCGACGTGGTCGAGGTGGGCACCTGCGGCGTGGAGGGCGCCACCGTCGACGGGGACTCCTTCCTGCGCTTCAACAACGGCGCCGGCACCGAGGTGGCCTCCAATGACGACTCCTGCGGCGGCCGCGGCTCCTACTTCAAGTACACCGTGCCGGCCGCCGGCTCCTTCACCATCCGCGGCGGCTGCTACTCCAGCGGCAGCTGCGGCGGCACCGTGGTGTGGAAGGTGACGCCGGGCACCCCGGGCGGTGGGGGTAGCAGCGGCTCGTTCGCCTTCAGCGCCAGCAACACCAACAGCGCCCAGCAGAACACCGTCAACAAGGACGTGACGCTCGCGGCCGGCCAGGTCATCAAGCTCGGCACCTGCACGGTGACGGGCGCCTCCGGCACCGGGGACACCTACCTGCGCCTGTACGGCGTGGGCACCTCGGGCCCGCAGGTGGCCTCCAACGACGACAGCTGCGGCACCCTGTCGTACCTCACGTACACCGTGCCCGCGGGCGCCGGTGGCACGTATCAGATCCGCGCCGGCTGCTACTCCAGCAACAGCTGCAGCGGAACGGTGGCCTACACCATCCAGTAGGTCACACGGCGGATGTCAGGCCGTCCCGGGCCGCTCGCCTTCGTGGCGGGCGGCCCCCGGGTGGGCGTAGCAGAGGCTTGACAGCCCGGGGAGCGGGATCTAACGCAGTGCTCCATATGAGCACGCCCAAGTTCCCGTCGCCCTCCACGCCGGTGTCCATCGAAGGTCCCCTGAAGGTCCTCCTGCTGGAGAACATCCACGCGTCCGCCGAGGAGATGCTCGCGGCGGAGGGCTTCGCGGTGGAGCGGCTCAAGGGCGCGCTCAAGCCCGAGGAGCTGGAGGAGAAGATTCAGGGCGTGCACCTGCTGGGCATCCGCAGCAAGACGAACGTGTGGGAGCCGGCGCTCGCCAAGGCGCCCAACCTGCTGGCGGTGGGGGCCTTCTGCATCGGCACCAACCAGGTGGACCTGAAGTCGGCCAACCTCCACGGCGTGCCCGTCTTCAACGCGCCCTTCAGCAACACGCGCAGCGTGGCGGAGCTGGTCATCGCGGAGATCGTCATGCTCACGCGCCAGCTGGGGGACCGCAACCGCGAGGTGCACCTGGGCCAGTGGCGCAAGGTGGCCACGGGCAGCCACGAGGTGCGCGGCAAGACGCTGGGCATCGTGGGCTACGGGCACATCGGCACGCAGGTGGGCGTGCTGGCCGAGTCCATGGGCATGCGCGTGGTCTTCTATGACGTCATGACGAAGCTGCCGCTGGGCAACTCGCGGCCCACGGCCTCGCTGGGCGAGCTGCTGGAGAGCTCGGACTTCGTGACGCTGCACGTGCCGGCCCTGCCGTCCACCGAGTGGATGATTGGCCCGGCCGAGCTGGCGCGGATGCGCAAGGGCAGCTGCCTCATCAACGCGAGCCGCGGCACGGTGGTGGACATCCCCGCGCTGGCGAGCGCCCTGCGCTCGGGCCACCTGGGCGGCGCGGCGGTGGACGTCTACCCGACGGAGCCGGAGACGAACAGCGACGGCTTCGTCACCGAGCTGCAGGGGCTGCCCAACGTCATCCTCACCCCGCACATCGGCGGCTCCACGGAGGAGGCGCAGGCGTCCATCGGCAAGGAGGTGGCCACCTCGCTCATCAAGTTCGTGAGGGCCGGGGCCACCACGGGGGCGGTGAACTTCCCGCAGGTGGAGACGCCGCTGATCGCCAACACGCACCGCATCCTCAACGTGCACCGCAACACGCCGGGCGTGCTCCGCGACATCAACAAGATCGTCTCGGACCTCAACGCCAACATCCACGCGCAGGTGCTGAGCACGGACGCGAACATCGGCTACCTGGTGATGGACCTGGACCAGGACGTGGCCGACCCGGTGTGCCACGCCATCGCCGGCCTGACGACGGACATCAAGACGCGCATCGTGTCCTGAGTCCGGAGGGGCCCGAGGGCCCGGTGCTTCAACCGGGCTCGGGCGACTCGGAGAACCAGAGAGCCTCGAGCTCCAGCTCTAGGGCCTCGAAGGGCTCGGCGCGGACGCGGGCGTTGCCGCTCCAGGAGCCCCGCTCCAGCCATCGTCCCTCGTGGCGCTGGAGGACTTCCAGGATGCGCAGCACCGGGTCCACGAGCCAGACGAACTCCACCCCCTGCCGGGCGTAGATGCGCTTCTTCACGGTGCGGTCGATGCGGGCCGTCGAGGGAGAGAGCACCTCGCAGACCCAGTCCGGAGCGAGGGTGAAGTGGGGGACATCGGAGCGCACGGGCATGCGCGAGTGCCGCCAGCCCGCCAGGTCCGGCACCAGCACGTTCTTGCCGAAGTGCAGCTCCGGCTCGGTGAAGAACCACCAGCCGCCCGGACCGCCCCTGCCTCGCTGGAAGGGACCAACGAGTTCCGCGCCAAGCGCAAGGCTGGCGGCCGAATGAGGGCTCGCGGGCCGGGGTGACGCAACGAGCTCCCCGTCGAGAATCTCGCCTACCACGTGTGTGGGCAGGGCGATGAGATCCTCGTAGGTGGCCTCACGATGAGGGGGCTGCTTCTCCTCCGTCATCCCAGCGCGTCCTCTCCAATCCGTCGAGTCAGTCCAGTTCGTCGATCCAGGACTCAGCATCTTCCCTCCGCGTCCGCCCCGCCAGTCCCCCGGGAGCCCCAAACCTCGAGAAGGCGGGGCCGTGGACATGCATGGCGGCCTGCCCACCCGGTATCCGGGCAGGAGGCACGTTGTCTCACCCTCAGGTTACTTCTGGAGTCACCCAGAAGCAACCTACGTGAAACGTAACGCCAAGGTTCCTGGAACCAGGAAGAGGAAGGGACCTCTACACGTCGAGGATCTTCCCCGGGTTGAGGATGTTGTTCGGATCCAGGGCCCGCTTGAGCGTGCGCAGCATCTCGAGCTCGGCGGGCGAGCGCGAGAAGGCCAGGTAGTCCTTCTTGAGCAGGCCGATGCCGTGCTCGGCCGAGATGCTGCCGCCGTGCTTACGCACCAGCTCGAACATCGTCGGGTCCGCCTTCTTCGTGTGCGCGAGGAACTCGGCCTTCTCCATGCCCTCGGGCTTCATGATGTTGATGTGGAGGTTGCCGTCCCCGATGTGGCCGAACAGGTCGATCTCCCAGCCCGGGTAGCGCTCGCCGAAGACCGCGTCCATCTCGGAGCAGAAGGCCTCCAGGTTCGCCACCGGCAGCGACACGTCGTTCTTGTGCGGCAGCCCCGTGGCCGACAGGCTCTCGCTGATGCTCTCGCGCAGGGCCCACAGCTCGCTGGCCTGCGAGGGACTCTGCGCCATGGTGCCGTCCGTCACCAGCCCCTTCTCGAAGAGCGAGCCCAGCCAGCCCTCCACCTCGGCGGGGTGCTTGCCCTCGGCCTCCATCAGCACGTAGCAGCCACTGGGAGCCTCGAAGGGCGAGCGCAGCTTGCGGTGACGTTGCACCCGCGCCAAGCACTTGTCGGTGAAGAACTCGTAGGCGCTCAGCAGCAGCGGGGCGCGGCGGGCCTCGCGGAACAGCCGCAGCACGGCGGCCACGTCCGGCACTGCGAAGAGGAACACGTCCTGCGTGCCCGGCAGCGGCGTCAGCTTGAGCGTGGCCTCGGTGATGATGCCCAGCGTGCCCTCGCTGCCGATGAAGAGCTGGCGCAGGTCCGCGCCCGTGTTGTTCTTCTCCAGCGCGCCGTTGAGCTCCAGCACCTGCCCCTGCGCCGTCACCACCTGCAGGCCGAGCACCCACTGGCGCGTGAGACCGTAGCGGATGACCTTCACCCCGCCCGCGTTGGTGGCGATGTTGCCGCCCACCTGGCTCGAGCCCTTGGAGGCGAAGTCCACCGGCCACGTGAGGCCGTGCTCGGCGCAGTGGTGGTGCACCGCCTCGGTGACGGCTCCCGCCTGCACGCGCACCGTGTTGCCGAGCAGCTCCACCGGCTCCATCCGGTTCATCCGCTGGAGCGACAGCACCAGCTCGCCCCGCGCGGCCACCGCTCCGGCCGCCAGCCCCGTGCGCCCGCCCGAGGGCACCACCGGCACCCGGTACTGGTTGCACAGGGCCAGCAGCCGCGCCACCTCGTCCGTGGTGCGCGGGAAGGCCACCGCGCTGGGGGCGGGGGCATGCACACGCGTCCAGTCGCGCCCGTACTCCTGGAGCTCGCTGGGCTCGCGGGTGAGGAAGTCCGCGGGGAAACCATCGGCAACAGCACGGAGGAACGCCTCGGGGAGCACGTCGGCCATGAGGGGAGCACTAGTGCAGGGGCTCGCCCATGGCAAGCCAGCGAGCGAGGAGAAGAGCGGCTCCCCCCCGGCACTGAACGGCTCCCTGGCGCTCCACGGCCCGGTGAAGCGGAGAAAGCCCGCTCCGTCAGCCCAGCCACGGGTTGAGTGTCCCCCTCGGCGCATCCACCCGGAGCGCGCATTCGTATTCAGAACAGGCGCCCGTCAACTTCCGGCTCGCCCGTGCCCTGATGCTTATCCTCCGCGCGGCTCGGGGCGGCTTGCCGCGAGCCGGGGGGAGCCGGCCTATGGAGTTGCGCAAGCCACTGTTCATCGCGGCACTGGTGTTGCTCGGCCTCTGTGTCCTCGTCGAGGTGGGCGCCTCCATCGTGCTGCCCCGCCCCGTCGCCAGCCGCGCGGACATCGAGGCCAACCTGCGCAGCGAGGGCGCTCAGGACGATGTCAGTGTCGACGAGGTGCTCGCCATGCAACGCGAGAACCCTCCCACTCCGGGCCTCGGCATCCCCTACCTCGCGCTCGTCGATGGCCTGCTGCTGCTCACCCTCGGCCTCATGGGTGCCAGCCTCCTCATCCCCGAGCGCGTCCACGGCCAGGTGCAGGGTTTCGTGTCACTCGTGGGCGCCATCGTGGCCCTGCTGGCCGGCATCGCCATGCTCGTGGGCGCCATCGGCCTGCTGCTGCTCATGGTGGCCCTCTTCACCTCGGTGCCCTTCGGCACCATCGCCTACCTGGCCATCTGGGGCTTCTTCAACCGCGGCGGCGCCTCCGCCACGCTCGGCCTCCTCATGGCCTTCAAGGTGGCCGCCGCCATCTGCCTCGTGCTCGCCCAGCCCCGCTTCCTCCAGAACAAGGGGCTCGTGCTGCTCTTCCTCACCTCGCTCCTGGCCGGCGCCCTCCTCAGCCTCCTGCACGGGTGGGTGCCCATCATCCTCGTGAGCATCACCGATGCCCTGGGCGCCATCATCGTCTCCATCCTCGGCCTCATCTGGGCCGTGGTGCTCTTCATCGGCGCGCTCGTCTCCATCCTCCGGGTGCTCAAGCTCAAGCGCACCGCCGCCTGAGGCTCAGCGCAGCTTCACCGCGCACTCGGAGGTGTTCGCCACGCCCCGGGTGCACGTCAGCGACAGCGTCGCCCCCTCCTCGGGCACATCCAGCCCCCGGCGCTCTCCCAGGCCGTCGATGGACGCGGGGACGGCGGGCCCGCCCTTCGGCTCCAGCCTCACGTCCACCTGGCTGCCCGACAGGGGCTCCACGTTCACCGTGCGCACCCGCGCTCCCGCCTTCGCGATGTCCACCCGGCACGGCAGCCCCCGCGCCACCCGCACGGTGCCTTCGGCCAGCACGCAGCCCGTGGTCTTCAGGTCCTCCTCCGCCACCGGCCGCGGCTTGATGAAACGCTCGCGCAGCCGCTGCCGCTCCTCTTTCGACATCGGGGTGGAGCCCCGGTTGGCGCCCTGGGAGGAGCGGTCCTGCGCCCCCAAGCCCACGCCCAGCACGTACAGCATGACGCAGGTGAACACGGCCAGGATGAGCAGGATGGTGGAGGGCTTGGGCTGACTCATGACGCGCGCTCCTCAGGGGCTGGGAATCGTGCGCCGCGGCTCGAGCTGCATCTCCTGGAGGAGGCGGTGGTCCCGGATGATGGGCGACCTCACGCATTGGCCATTGATGCAGATGGTCCCGGCCGGGCACCTGGGGCACAGCACGGCGCCCCGATTGCAGGTCCCGTCACAGGAACCGGAGACGCACTGGGAGGGGTGGGTGCACTTCTCCCCCAGGGGAATGAGGCAGAAATTCTGGTGGCACGTCAGCGGCGAGCGGCAATCGTCGTTGCTGTCGCAGGTGTCTCCCAGGGTCACCTGCTCCTTGCACGCGCCCGCCTCGCAGCGCCCCGTCACGCACTGCTCGGGCTTCTCGCAGCCAGTGAATCCCGCGAGCCCGCGGCACGAGGCCTCGTGACACGCCAGGGGCTCCTGGCAGTCATCCGCGCTGTTGCACGTCGCCGTCAGGGCCACGCGCTCCTCACAGCGGTCTCCCTCGCAGCGGCCCGTGGCGCACTGCTCGCCGCTCGCGCACCCCTTGAAGCCCGCCGTGCCGACACAGGTGTTCCCCGTGCCGCAGGTGAGATCCTTCCCGCAGCGCGGCTCCTTCTTCGCACAGGCCACTCCGAGCCCGGGCCCCTCCTCCCCACCGCGCGAGGAGAGGATGGCCACCACCACGCCCACGATGAGCAGCACCCCCGCGGCCAGCGCCACCAGCCACCAGGGGAAGGGCTTCTTCACGGGCGCCGCCGCTTCCTTCACGGTGAAGGCCACCGAGGGCCCCCGGTCATAGTGCTCGTCCGGGTTGGAGATGCTGGCCACATCCAGGGCGAAGCCGTACGAGCCCGGCGGCGTGCCCGGGGGAATGGAGAACCTCACCGGGATGACCGCTGTCCCATCCGGCGACAGGGTCCGCTCCACCCCTTCGGGGAACTGCAACCACTCGGCCCGGGTGTTGCCATCTGGCACCACCGTGGCCCGGACGGTCACCCCCACTCCCAGCTTGTTGGAGACGGTGAAGGAGACCTCGCCGTGGCCCGCGGCGTCCAGCTGCACGCTGCTCGTGGTGGCGGTGACGTCGAAGGCGCGCGGCATCAGCTCGCTCCTGGTGTGGGCTGCCCGAAGTGCAGCTCGTAGGTGACGTAGGCGGGCTTCTCCCGCTCGATGATGGCTTCCACCATGGGCCGGTGCGCGGCCAGCTCCGCCGGAGCGCGCACGCGCAGGTGAAAGGGCCGGGGACGCCCGTGGAGGCCGGGCACCTGCTCCTCGATGACGAAGTCCTCGCGGCCGGTGGCCGTGCGCAGGAAGAGCAGCAACCCCCGGGCCGTGCCCCGCCAGCGCGACAGCTCCACCGCCGCCGCCACCAGCTCGCGCATCCGTCCCAGGCCCGTGGTGACGGGCACGCCCAGGTCCACCCAGTGCGCCAGGAAGGGCACGAAGCGCTCCGGCGCGCGCAACGGGTGGAAGAGCGACGGCAGCTCGGCCAGCATCGCCTCGGAGGGCGCGTGCAGCGCCTCCATCACGTCCATCAGCGCCACCAGCGGGCTGTCCTCGTGGAGGGTCCGCTGGAAGACGCCGGGCAGCAGCCGGGTGATTTCATTCCGCTTCATCGACGGTCACCACCTCGAGCTCATGCGGACCCGACACCAGGAGCCAGGAGGGCGGCAGCGTCACCTTCTCCGTGAACTCCTGCGTCGAGCAGTTTCCGTACTGGCCCCCGGGCTCGCGCTGGCGATGGACGCCGGCCGGGCCTCCCGCGAGCAGCAGCCCTCCCCCGGGCGCCGCCGCCAGGGCGAACACGGGCTGGAAGAGGCGCTCGCGCTCGCGCAACGGCAGGCCGCTGTCCACTCCGGGTCGGCTCCACGCGGCCTCGCGCCGGCTCGCGTCCACCCAGAGCACGCCCGCGCGGTGCGTGGCGGCATAGGCCAGGGCCCCGTCGAAGGCGAGCGCGAGGCAGCTGCCTCCATCCCAGTTCTTGTCCAGGGGCCGCCACCCGTCCGGCGGATCCGCCGAGCCGAGCAGCTCCCAGCTCAAGCACCCCTTGCCCGGGTCCGCGCCGCTGGCCGCGGCCAGTCCCGCCCAGAGGAAGGAGCGCGGCCCGTCGCGCTGCACCTCCAGCACGCGCACGTCCTGGTTGCGCAGGCCGATGTGCCGGAAGCTGTTGCCACGCCCGCCGCTGCTGGAGAGGTAGACGCCGCGCAGGCTCATGCCCGACACCGCGACACTCACCCCGCCGCGCGCGTCCGTGGAGGCGGCCACGGAGAGGAAGCCCAGGTCATGGTCCGAGGGGTCCACCAGCACCTGCAACGGGGTGGCGCCCTCCTGCACCGCCAGCTCGAAGAGGCCCACGCGCGTGGCCATCAGCAGCACGGGCACGCCGTCACGCACCATCCACGCCAGGTCCTCCACATGGTCCAGCGTGTGCGTGGTGCGCTCCCATGTCTCGCCGCTGTCCAACGAGAGGTGGATGCGCGAGCGCTGGGGCTCGTCCGTCAGCCGCGCGGCCACCGCCACCAGGCCCGCTCGCTGCGGGTGGGCCTCCACCACCTCCACCTGCTGGCCAGCGAAGCGGCCCACGCGCTCCCAGCCATCCGCATCGGAGACGGTGCGGAAGAGGGCATCGCCTCCACCGGCGTAGAAGGTGCGCGGCTGGAAGGTGTCCTCGCAGAGCGAGCGCACGTCCTTGGGCACCTCGTCCACCAGGAGGCGCACCTGGTCCACGTAGCTGACGCCGGGCTCGGCGAGCAGGGTGTCGTAGACGTGCGAGACACGCAGCGACTGGCCGAAGCGCCAGCCTCCTGGCTGGAGCTTCGTGGGCAGCGGATTGAGGGCCTGGTGCAGCCGCTCCAGCGAGCGCCGCTTCAGCGCGGCCTGGTCCTCCGCCCGGTGCACCACCACGCGCGCCCGCACACGCACCGTCTTGTAGCGCGCCCAGCCCACCTGGCACGTGGTGCCCAGGGGCCGCCGCTCGTCCAGCGCATGCTCGATGCGGGCCCGCGCCTCCTCCGTCTCGTGCTGGCGCAGCGCCTCCTGGGTGACGCCCTCGCCCGAAGTCCCCTGCACGTTGGGCGGCAGGTAGGGCACCAGCAGCACCTCCACCGAGCCCGGCAGCGCATGCGCCCAGAGCTGGGCCTGGGTGAAGGCCTTGGCGCGGGCCACCGCTCCCGAGCTGCGCAGCGCCAGCCGCTCGTAGTCCTGGGCGGTGATGGCGCGCCCCAGCGAGTGCAGCTCCTGCGGGCCCCGGACGAGCGCGTTCTCCAGCGTCTCCGCCGCACGGCCTCCCACGGCGGGCGAGGGGTTGGTCACCTTCACCCCGGGCAGCGCCGTCTTGAGGGTGTCCAGCGCCCCCGCGGCCACGTTGCCCGTGAGCCCTCCGCCGCGCAGGTACCACAGCATGATGGACCGGCCCGCCTTCGGCACCGCCGCCAGGGCGCGCGGCTCGGTGGACAGCGCGCCGTCCTCTCCCGTCATGCGGGCCGAGGGCGCGAAGGTGACGGTGCCCGTCATCCGGTCCACCACATAGGCGGGCTCGTCCGGCGGCAGGTTGGCGAAGCTCTCCACCTCGCGCCAGATGCGGAACGTCTTGTCCCCCAGCTTGCGCGCCGGCACGCGCCCGTCCAGCTCTCCGGGCAGCGCCTCCACCCCCACCATCAAGTCCCGGCCATCCCCGGTGGGCGCCACGATGGGCGGGCGGCGCGCCGTCACCGACAGGCCCGGCATTCCCGTGCCGACTCCCGCCAGCTCCGCCTCCACCTGCTCGCCATGGTGGGCGAGCACCTCCACCTCCGTGCCTCCCACGGGAATGCGCACGGCCTCGGCGGTGAGGAAGATGACGGGCTCGGCTCCGGCCTCGGCCCGCGAGGCGGTGACGCCCGTGCCGCGCGGAATCTCCACCACGCTCGTGGCGGGGCGCGCGAGGCTGAAGCGCAGCCGCACCGTGGCGGCGCTCGGGGGCTGCAGCCGCACGCCGAGCAGGCGGAGGAACTCGACGTACGCCTTCTCCGGCAGCCGGTTGAGCCGGTAGAGCATCGTCTCCGTCAGGTGGGCGAAGACCTCCAGCAGCACCATGCCCGGGTCATGCGGGCTGAGGTCGGTCCACTCGGGGCTGACCCGCGCGATGCGGTTGCGGGCCTCCTCCAGGAGCTGCTGGAAGCTGCGGTCATCCAGGTTGGGCGAAGGCAGCGGCATCAGGCGGGCCCTCCCTCGAGGTCGAGGCCGAAGCGCAGCCGGTCCGTGCGCTGGGTGGTGCGCACCCGGTACTCGAGCGAGATGTCGAGCCGGAAGGGCTCCTCGGCGCTCCGGTTGGCGTCCAGGTCGAGCAAGTCGATTCGGGGCTCCCAGCGCTCCAGCGCCCGGCGCACGTAGTGGATGGCGAGGCCCGCGGTGGTGTCGTCGTTGGGCGCGAAGACGAGCCGGTGCAGCTCGCAGCCGTAGTCCGGGCGCATGACGCGCTCGCCGGGCACGGTGGACAGCAGCAGGAGGATGGCCTGACGCACCGAGGCCTCCTCCTGCACCATGGCGATGCCACCCGAGGGGGACAGGCGCAGGCCCGCGGGCCCGACGCCGACGAGGTCCAGGTCCGGGTGGAGGAAGCGCCAGGCGCGGTAGCGGGGAGCGTTCATCGGTCCTCCGACACGAAGGGCTGACCGGGCGCGGTGCAGTGGTACTTCACCACGCCCGGCGGCGTGCCATCCGTGAGCCCGGTGACGATGTCGAGGACGACGGGTCTGCCGTCCACGCGAATCCACGTGGAGTAGCCCGTCTGCACCTTCAGCGTGGTGGTGCACGGCTTGATGGTGGGCCCGATGTTGGGACAGCCGGCGATGGGCCGGCCCTCGGGGTCCGCCTGGACGAGCACCGGGCGGCCCTCGATGGTCACCCAGGACTGCGACGCGGTGAGGCCGATCCTGCCCAGGTGCGCGCACTGCATCAGTGCATCCACGGTCACCCAACGCATTCAGTCCCTCCTCCGGAAATCGATGGTGGCGGCTTCGATCGTGATGGACTTGCCGGGGGCTTCGATCTCGAGCGCCGTCTCGGCGTGCAGGCGGACGACATGGGGCGACAGCTGCAGGTAGCTGCCGAGCTGGTCCTCCACCCGGAGCGTCTGCGTCTCGTCGTTGAGGCGCAGCTTGAGCCCGCCCGGGGTGAGCAGGTTGAAGCGGCGCACCGCCGCGCCGGAAACGCCCGTGTCCGGCGGTCCGTTCGTCCCGTAGAGGCCGCCCACCACCACGCCCCGCGCCGGGTCCTCTCCGGGGAGGACGAGCAGCACGGTGTCCCCCACGTCCGGGAGCATCACCAGGCCCTTGCCCGCACCAGCGCCCACGCTGAGCACCTGCATCCAGTCCGTCTCCACGTCGCCGCAGGTGGGCAGCGAGACACGCACCCGGCCCTTGTTGTCCGGGTCATCCACCCGGCTCACCACGCCCGGCATCACCGAGGAGGCCCGCGGGCGGGTCCGCCGGGGCGGAGGGGCCGAGGACAGCTCGGAGAGGAAGCCGTGCTGCACATCCAGCGTGTGCGTGACGGAGGTGACGACGTACTGGCCCGCCACCACCGGCACCACGCCGCGCACGTCCACGCGCGTGCCGGGGCGCAACCGGGGGTCTCCCTCCGCCACTCCGGTGAGCACCACCTCGCGCGCCAGCCGGTGGTCCAGCTCCGCCCGGGCCAGCGCCTCCACGTGCGCGGAGTCCTCCGCGTTCTCGTTGACGAGCGCCCGCTCGCCGCTGCCCCCCACGCGCTCCGGGGACACGGAGGCCTCCACCCGCCGGCCCACGCGGCCCGAGGAGGGGCTCGCCTTGTAGACCTCGCCCTGCAGGGCGTTCCACCCCGCCGAGGACACCGAGCGGCACGCGGGGTCCCCATTCACCTCCACGCTCGCCTCCAGCAGCGACTCGCCCATCACCAGTGGGACGGGGTCTCCATGCCCGTCCAGGGAGAGCATGCGCAGCACGCCCTCCTCCAGCACCAGCCAGAGGCCACAGCGCTCCGTCTGCTCCACGAGGAACTCGAGGTCCGACTGCCCGTGCTGGATGAGGTGGTGGGAGAGCGGTCCGGGCTCGGAGGCCTCGACGGACAGGCCGAGGTCCGACACCAGCTCGCGCGCCAGGTCCCTCGGCGTCACCTCCGCGTGCACCCGCACCGGTTGGCGCTTGCGCAGACGGTGGAGCAGGTCGTAGCCCCGGACGCGCACCTGCCGCGCGCCGGAGGCACCGTGGACGTACTCCACCGCCGTCACCTCGCCCACGAAAAGCGGCTCGCGCCGGGCGGCCACCGAGATGCGCAGCGCGCTGCCCGGAGGCAGGCCCCGCGTGGCCAGGGCTCCTCGGGGGTCCGTGAAGGTGAGCTCGCACTGCGCGGGCAGGGACAGGTGCTGCTGCACGCGCACCGACTCCAGGGTGCGCAGCTCCTCGGGCGCCAGTGGCGTCCCGTCCACCTCCACCCGCAGCTCGGGCAGTCCCCGGACGGATCTCATGTCGTCCCCCGGAGGGCCGAGGCCGGTGGCAGGCGGAGCACCGTCCCCGTGCCCAGGTGCATCGGGTCGGCGATGCCGTTGAGCGAGGCGATGAGCCTCCACATCGACGGGTCCCGGTAGCGCTCCCAGGCGATCTCATCCAGGCGCTGGCCCGAGCCCGGCTCCGGTCCACCACCGAGGACGGACTGGGTGTCGAAGGCCTCGGGCGGGAGACTCGAGGAGAGCTGATTGGCCAGCTGATCCGCGTCGGCGCCGCCCGGGGGAGCGCTCGGGGCCTCCACCTGCCGGGCGACCTCCTCCTCCACGCGCAACAGGCGCAGCGAGAGCCAGGAGCGCCGGGGCGCACCGGTGGGCGTGAAGTGCTCCAGCCGCTCGGCCACCGAGGCCACCACGCACCCCATGTTCAGCACCTTGCCCCAGACGATGCGCAGCAACGAGGGACGGCCGTAGCCCTCCTCGACGTGCGCGTTCTCCGCGAGCTGCCACAGCGGGCGCGTCAAATCCCTCACGTCCTCGGACGTCACCGAGGAGCCCGCCAGCGTCACGTCGAAGAGGAGCTCCAGCTTCAGCTCGGTGGTGCCGCCGCCCGTGAAGAGGAGCGGATCATCCGTGAGCGCCGCCCCCGTGAGCGGCACGCCCAGCGCGCGCCGGGGCCGCACGCCCGCCGTCCGGCGGATGACGAGCGTCTCCGGGTTGAGCAGGGCGCCCAGCCGGAGGCCCTCGGGCTCGATGAGGAAGGCCACGCGCTCCATCACTCACCTCGCTGCTCGTGATCCAGCCGGCGCAGTCGCTCCCAGTCGCGGAGCACCGCCAGCGGATCACTGGTTTCGGGGGAAGGAAGCTCCGGAGGCTCCGGCCATGGGTGCGAGGCGTCGGAGGAAGACGGCACACCGGGCGCGGGGAATGGCTCGGCCCTGGCCAGTTCCCGGGGGCGCGACGTCTCCCGGGAGGAGGGCTCCGGCATCGGGAACGGAGAGGACCGCGAGGCCGACGATGAGACCGAGTTCTGGGCGTGGCGAGAAGCCATCACCTCGCCCGTCATTCCACCCATTACCCCACCCATCACTCCGCCCATCTCCCCTCTCCCTTTGGGAGAGGGACGGGGTGAGGGTATGGAAGGCCCTGGGTTCCCCTCCCCGGCCCGACGAGACCCGTGGAAGAGCGTGGGACTCGGGCTCTCGGTGGAGAAGGAGCGCTCGGGAAGCGGGCGGAAGGAGAGCCCTCGCGCCCGGGTGGAGCGTGCTCCTTCCTGAGAGCCCGTGCGTGGCTCCGTGGAAGGAGAGCCCCCTTCACGCGGCGCCGCCTCGCGAGGAAAGAGCAGCGCGCTCCGGGCTTCCCGGCGCGCGGAGCCAGACACGGGAGCATCAGAACCACGCTCCGGCAGCGAAAGAGACGAGGGCTCGACCGTGAGCGGACCGGTGCCCGGCACAGCCGTGGGAGCGCGCACCGGAGGCCGAGGCATGGAGGAGTGCTCCTGCCGGGAACCCGTCCGCTCCTCGCGGCCAGACGGTGACGGCCTCGCCAGACGGGCCTGTGGCCTCGACGGAGCAACAGGCACCGCGCCAACGCCTGGCACGGGCTCCCGCCGGGAAGCGGCGATTGGAGCCCGGGGCGCTGGTGGCACGGCCTCGACAGGAGTCTCGGGTGCAACCTGCTGTGCGTCCTCCAGCTCCAGGCCCTCGAGCAGGTGTGGTGCCCCACGGCGCACGCGCTCCACCCAATCCGCGGGCGGACCTCGCCGCGTCGACTGCACCAACCTCCGCCAGTGCTCCGGGGGGCCTCCGTCCGACGGCGGGACTTCCCTCACCCCACCCCTCTCCCAGGGGGAGAGGGAGTCTTCCACGGGCAACTGCTCGGGGGGCTCGTTCAGGACGGACTCCGCCCAGTCCTTCACCCACCGCGCCACCGCGCGCACCAGTCCACTGCCCCGGCTCTTGTCGCCACGCTCAGCCGCCACGGTTGATGGACTCGAAGACGAGCGTCACCGACTCGATGGCCACCATCTGCCCGAGCGCATCCAGCGCCGCGCCCTTCCACCCCGAGGGCCACGCATCCACCAGGTTCCAGCGGAACACCTCCGTCAGGCCGTCCGGGCCCGTCATCAGGATGGAGACGTTCTTGCGGCTCGGCGTGCCGTTCACCGACTCCATGAACCAGTTCCACAGCTCGCGCGACGTCGTCAGCCCATAGCGCAGGGTGACATCCCCGTAGGACACCGGCCCGGCCAGCCGGCGCACCACCGAGCCCGCTCCGCCTTCGCGGTAGCGCAGCGCGTTCACCTGCACCTCCAGGCCCTGGCACTCGGTGAAGTGCCCCTCGTTCACGCCGTTGATGTCCAGCTTGAAGTTGTAGGCGCGCAACGGGTCCACCAACACGCCCGGCTGCGCACCGGCCTCCTGCGGGGGTGGATTCTCCGCCTGCTTCGGCTCAGCCACGGGCCGCCTCCTCCGTCTGCTCCACACCGCCCGAGTGCTGGCCGATGCGGAAGATGATGAACTCCGCCGGCTTCACCGGCGCGATTCCGATGACGCAGACCAACTGCCCCGCGTCCACCACCTCGGGCGGGTTCGTCTCGTCGTCACACTTCACGAAGAACGCTTCCTGCTCCGTCCGGCCCACCAGCGCCCCGTCCCGCCACAGCCTCCGCAGGAAGGCGCTCACGTCGCGGATGACGGCACGCCTCAGTGACAAATCATTCGGCTCGAACACCACCCAGCGCGTCCCCTGGCCGATCGTCTCCTCCACCATGCAGAAGAGCCGGCGCACGTTGAGGTAGCGCCACTCGGGGTCGCTCGACAGCGTCCGCGCGCCCCACACCTTGATGCCGTCCCGGGGGAAGAAGCGGATGCAGTTGACGCCGCACTGGTTGAGCACGCCCAGCTCCTCGCGCGTCAACGGTGTCGCCAGGCCCTCCGCCGCGTTCACCACCTCGTTGGCCGGTGGCTTGTGCACCCCGCGCGTCCCATCCACCCGCGCGTAGATGCCCGCGATGTGTCCGGACGGCGGCGCGTTCACCAGCCGCTTCCGGTCGAACGGGTCGTACATGGAGACCCAGGGGAAGTAGTACGCGCCGTACTTCGAGTCCCGCGCCCGCTCGCCCCGGGAGCGCCGTGGCCCCGCGCCTCCCTCCCCTTCCTTGCCCGCCACGGGCGCCGAGACCGTGCCCACCTCGCACAGCCGCTCGACGGTGGCGTCCTCGGGCGCGTCCAGCACGGCCACCCGGTCCATCATCTGCTCGGCGTGCGTGAGCAGCGCGTTGTAGGAGCCCGGGTCGGTGTAGCCGGGCGCGGCGACGATGGCCACCTCGTCCACCTCGCGCAGCACATCCAGTCCCTCGCGCTTGGGTCCGCTGCCCAACAGGCTGGGACTGTCGCCGATGTTGACGACGAAGCAGCGCCGCCCGCCGTTCTCGAAGAAGCCGTAGACGGCCAACGAGAGCGGCGTGCTCTTCACCTCCTTGCCCTGGCAGAACTCCTTCACGAACTGGGACCAGTTGTTGATGGCCACCGGCTCGTGGAGCCGCGCGCCACCATTGGGCGCCCTGCCCACGAACGCCGCCGTGCTCGTCCCCGCGGCTTCCAGGGGCTTGGGTCCGCCGAGTATCTCCTCGACGTAGATACCGGGTGTCAGATAGCTCGTCGCCACGTCATCCCTCCTTCAACGGCAGGCGCACCAGCAGGGCTCCCTCCTCGGTGGGGAGCTCCTCGGCACGCACCGCGAGCACTGCTCCCTTCGCACGCACCTCCAGCCGTCCGAGCGGCGTGTCGGCGGGCACCGAGGCGATGCGGAAGCGGCCCTTCGCGTCGGTGCGCGCGTTCAGGCCCATGGACGGCAGCTCCACCTGGGCATCCGGAATGGGGATGTCCCCGGGCCCCACCACCCGGCCCAGCAGCACCGTCCCCGGCACGGTCCGGGTGATGAGCGGCACCCTCACGCGAGGAATGGCCGGTACCGGGCGCTCGCGCTCGAGCGGCACGCGCAGGCGGAAGGCGGGCCTCGGCGGCACTCCCAACGCCGTCCACAACGTCACCGGCACGGGGGAGAGGTCCACCTCGAAGCCCGGCTCCTCCATGGCCGCGAAGACGAGCTCGCCCAGCAGGTGGTGGGCCCGCTCCGGCGAGTCCCCTCCCGCGGTGACGAGGTAGCAGAGCGACACCCGGAGCGGAGGCCGGCGCGACGTGCGGGGCGGAGGCGCCGGGGCGAGCTCCAACAGATAGAGGCCCACGAGCCGGTCCACGGACTCGCGCTCCGGCACGGCCAGGGAGACGGGCGTATCGCCGAGTACCCGTCCCACCCAGGTCTTCAAGCGCTGATCGACTTCGTCGATCATAGGCCCTTTCACCGAGGGTTCAGGGATTTCGAGAGTTCGCTCTCGCACCCTTTCTCGGAGTGGGGCGAGACTGGCCATGTGCCAGGGTCCAAGGAACTGGTCCCCAGGGAGGTGGGGGCGTCGGTGCTCGGACACTCGGGGGCGCGGTGGCGCGCGGCGCTCAGCGCTTGGGCCAGTCCGCCAACAGCCGCGCGGCCTCCGCCTGCTGGCTCCAGTCCACCTTGCCGCTCAGCGAGCCCCCGCGCTCGCCGGGAGCGGTGATGCGGATCTCCTTCCACACCGGCTCACTCGCGTCGTAGCGGGCATCCCACGCGCTCCAGCGCACGCCTCCCGCGGCGGCCACGGCACTCGCCAGGCACGCATCGAACTCGTCCTCCGAGGGCAGATACCGGAGCTGCTCGATGACGTGCGGTATCTCGCCCGCTCTCACCTTCAAGGAGGGGCGCACGCCGGTGATGGCCCGCAGGATCTCCCTGCCCTGGTTCTTCGGCAGGAAGGCGGCGTAGCCGGGACGGAGCACCACGTAACCGCTCCAGGAAAAGCCGTTGCGGAGGGTGGCCTCGTAGCAGATCACGTCGGCCAGCCGCTCGGCGCGCGCGGAGTCCCGCAGCGGCGGCTGGCGGCGCAGCTCCAGCAACACCGCGAGCAGGTGGCCCTGGTTCACATCCTGGAGGAAGAGCTTGCGCTCGCCCGCCACGCGCACGCCGAACACGGTGGGCAGGATGCCGTCCTCGGGGATGGAGCGCAGCGGAATCTGCACCGGCTCGCCCGTGTGGGGCTTCCACACGAGCCGCTCGTTGGTGAGCCAGTACTTGCCGGAGCGCAACACGCCGTGAACGATGTTCGCGACGAGCAGCACCAGGAGCACGAAGGCTCCGGGGGTTCCGCCGAAGCGGGAGGCGATCAACCCCAGGATGACGGACACATACGTCTGGAGCACGAACCACAGGTCCGCCGAGTCGCCTTCGAGCAGGCGCACCTCGCCCTCGGAGAGCTCCAGGGGAATGGACTTGAAGACGAGCCCCTCGAGCCGCGTGAGGTCCTCCACCAGGGACGGCACACCGGAGACCCGGGACAGCGCCCCGAGCCGCTTGCGGACGAGCGCCTCCAGCCTGCTCCGCAGCGCCCCCACCTCCCGGAGGGTGACGAGCACCCGCGCATGCTCCGGCCAGTGGTCCGCCTGGGCCCGGCGCTGGATGCGGTCCAGGGCCTCATGGAACGCGGGCTCGTGGCGCAGCACCGACTGGAGGGCCTCGGGCCGCTGGCGCAGGCGGCGCCTCCACCTTCCGCCCGACAGGAGCGCCTCCAGCGCGGCATAGCGCTCGCGCGAGGACTCCAACACCTCGACACGGCCCTCGAGCTGGCGGCGCACGTCTTCCAGAGAGGGTGCACCCACCCAGGCGCCCGGGGAGACCTCTGTGCGCACGCGCTCGGACATACTGGCCGGGCAGCATAAGCGGAGCACGGGCCCGTGACGCCCGCGCACACCCCACGCGTGTCAGGTCGGCGACGCCGCTTCCCCCACGGCCGGAGCCGGAGCCGGGGCAGGAGTCGGGGCCGGAACAGTCGGCGAGGCCTCCGTGGGAACCAGCTCGCCAGAAGGGGCCGCCGGGCGCGGCGAGACAGGAGCGGGCCCGCCCTCGGGCACCGGGGAGACCACCGCCGGAGGCGCCACCTCGCCCGCGTCGGGCACCTGCGCGGCCTCCACGGGAGGAACGGCCCCGGGCGATCCCTCCGCGGGTGCGGCGGGGGCCTGAGCGCCCACCACCGCGGGAGGAGGCTGCTCGGAAGCGGGCGGCTTCACCGGGGCCGAAGCCTGGTCCACCGGAGCCGGAGCGGGCACCGGCTCGGCCTGGGGGCCCGCCGGGAGGGAGTCCGCCTCCACCCGCTTCGCGAGTCCGGCCAGGCCTTCCTCGAGGTAGCGGCCGAGTCTCGAGCGGATGAAGGGGACCAGGTAATGCGCGAGGGGGCTGCCGCCGACGTCGCCCTCGTCCACCCACGTCACCCGGGTGCCCTGGCCCTCGGGCGTGAAGGAGATGCGGCCGTGCAGCAGGTACCGGCCGTGCTCCACCGACATGTCATAGGCCACGCCCGTCTTCGGGTTGGCCTCGGTGAGCGAGAGGGTGCCATTGCCCACGTTCCCGCCGCTCCAGCTGTGCACGGCGCCCACGCCCACCTCGGGCCCGCCGAACATCCACTGGCTGTCCGGGTACTTCTCCGCGCGCCACGGCGCCCACTCCCGCCAGCGCTGGAGGTTGGCCACGTAGGCGTAGACCGCCTCGGGCGGGGCCTTCAGGGTCGTCGAGCGCTCGACGCGGAACTTCGACGGCAGCACGAGGCCGATGACGAGCAGCAGCCCCACCAGCGTCGCGGAGGCGATCAGGATCTTCTTGAGCATCGAGCAATTCCAGGGGCCAACCGCACCCGGAGGGCACACCGTAGCAGACCCCGCCGGGGGAGCGAGCCCTCCCCGGGGGCCGACGCATGTCTCCTACCCACCGGCTCCCGCCCGCCCGCCTGGCTGCCCTGCCGTGAAGTGAACCGTGGAATGATGGCGCCAGCGATGACCACGACCATCCATCCGAGGGGCGTCCGCGCGCTCACCTGCCTGCTGATGCTGGCGGTGTCACCGGGCGCCCGGGCGCAGCAGGACCCGGAGGACACGGACACCCCGGCCGCGGAGACCGAGGGCCCCATAGCCCCCTCCCCCACGGATCCCGACGCCGCGCCTCCGTGGAAGACCCGCTTCGGCGTGAGGCTGGCGGCGGGCGCGCCCGAGGGCGTGGGCATCTCGGCGCTCATCCATCCCCGGCGCTGGGCGCGGGCCCACGTGGGCGCGACGAGGAACACCCTGGGCTTCGGGGCGCGCGGGGGGCTGAGCCTCATCCCCCTCGAGCTGCTCATCTCCCCCGTGCTGGAGCTGGAGTACGGCTACTACTTCAACGCGGACTACGAGAAGCTGCTGACGCAGCTGCACGGCGAGCCCACCACGGCGGCCACGGGCATCCGCACCGTGGGCTACCACCAGGCGAGCGGCAGCCTCGGCCTGGAGTTCTCGCCCTCGCGCTACGTGACCTTCTTCGGGGGCGTGGGCATCAGCTACTGGTTCATCGAGGTGGGGGCCGCGAAGGACTTCATCCGCGAGGCCGAAGACGACCCGGAGATCTCCGCCCGGCCGCTCAACCTCGGTCTCTCCAGCCCGGTGGCGAAGCTGGGCCTCCTCATCTACTTCAACTGACAGGCTCCTCCATGCGTGCCCTTCCCCGCGTCCTGCTGCTGACCGTCCTCGTGCTGCTCGCGCCCGGGTGCCGGAAGATCGCCGACACCTTCTTCGTGGTGAACGCCGAGACGGAGGAGATCTGCGAGAACGTGCGGAATATCGAGTTCCCCGCCGCCGGGCCGGACACGACGGCGCTGGTGCGGACCTTCGAGTTCCCGCTGGGGCAGATAGGAGCGGACCTGCCCGAGGGGCGGCTCGAGACGGAGTTCCGGCTGAAGCTGTTCGAGCTGAACGTCTCGGGGGGAGACGCGGACCTGAGCGGGCTGGAGTACGCGAAGGTGTCACTGAAGCGGCCGGGAGCGCAGGAGGTCATCCGGACGCTGCTGGAGTTCCAACAGCCCTCGCAGGCGTTCTCGCCCACGCGGCTGACGCTGCGCGGGGTGGAGGCGGCGAGCGTGGCGGAGCTGGCGCGCGAGGACCGGTTGGAGCTGGTGTTCGAGGTCCGGGGCACCCTGCCCGCCCAGGCGTGGACGGCGGACCTCCTGGCCTGCGCCGGGCTCAGGGCCGAGGTGCACTACTTCGAGCTCATCTTCTGACGGAGGCATCCACCAGCTTCGCCACCCATTCGCGCGCCCGGGCGTTCTCCTTCATCAGGAAGTCGAAGCGCCCGGCCTGGATGGCGCGCACCAGCTCCTCGTCCCGGGAGATGACTCCGGAAGCGCTCCAGGGAAAGGCCCGGAGCGCAGGGGTGTCCTCCCCGTCCACGAAGGCTGGCGGAGCGGCCTCCAGGTAGCGGGCGTAGGTGGCGAAGAACTGGTCCACGCTCGAGGCGACGGGAACGGCGTATAGCGCCTCGTAGACGTCCACCCACACCACGGGCTGCAGGCCGCGCGCGTCCACCAGGGAAGGCACCGTGGCGTAGCAGTAGGCCAACCGGTCATCCTTCGCGAAGACGAGCAGCGAGCCGAACGGCTCCACCCAGTCCTTGCGCCAGTGCGCGTTCACCCGGTGCAGGTCGGGCCGCCGCTCGTGCCGCGCGGGGAAGAGGTACAGCTCATCCCTCACCCAGAGGTAGCCCGTGCGCGCATGCACGGCCGCCAGTTGGGGATCCATCGGCTGCCCCGCCACGGACACCGCCACCGGGCTGGATGATGGGAGCGGCGGCTCCACCTTCAGGGGATGGGCCCGGCTCCGGCACACCTCCAACAGGCGCTCGAAACCGGTCAGCGCGGTCGCGGACTGCATTCGTGGGACTCCTCTCGGGTGTCTTCTGCGGTCACCCCACTCTAGATGACCGCGCAGGTCATGTCACGAAGAGCACCGGGGCCCGGGGACGCAGCCCTTGCGCTCCGCTCCGTCCCGGACGCAGACGCTGCGCGCCGAACAGATGGGGCCCGGTGCTGGTCGACCGCGGCTTCGCGATGGCCGGAGCCTTGCTAGCGTGAGCCCCGAGAACACACGAGGATCGCCATGAGCCATGTCATCGATGAATTCATGACCCGTACGGTGCACACCATCGGAACCCAGAGCCCCCTGGCCGAGGCGCACCGGATCATGAACGAGCACGCCATCCGCCACCTGCCCGTGCTGGAAGGGGGAAAGCTGGTGGGAGTGGTATCCATGAGGGATCTGCACCTCATCGAGACCCTCAAGGGCGTGGATCCCAAGGAGGTCGCGGTCGAGGAGGCCATGGCCCAGGACGCCTACACGGTGCCGCCGGGGACCGCGCTCCTCGAGGTGGCGCGCACCATGGCCATGCACAAGTACGGCTCCGCCGTCGTCGCCCGCGACGGCCGCGTGGAGGGCATCTTCACCACCATCGACGCGCTGAAGGCGCTGGAGGCGCTCCTGTCCTCGCCCGGGAAGGCGGCGCCCACCCGCAAGCGGAAGAGCCCGCCCCGCCCGCCGTCCAGGAAGAGCGCTCCCCGGAAGGCCGCGGCCCGGAAGGGAGCCGGCACCGCGGCGAAGCGCCCGGCCGCGAAGAGCGCCGCGAAGCGCCCCGCTCGCAAGGCGGCTCCGGCTCGCAAGCGCGGCGGACGCTGAGCGTCAACGCCACGCGCTCACCTCCGTCCGAGGTACCGGCTCACGCCGCGCGGCGATTCGGCAGGGCGCCGCGCAGCACCTCGTGGGCCTTCAGCAGCATCTCCTCGGTGGTGTCCCAGCTCACGCAGGCATCCGTCACCGAGCAGCCGTATCGCAGCTGCGAGAGGTCCGCGGGGATGGGCTGGGTGCCGGCCTCGAGGAAGCTTTCGATCATCACGCCGACCAACGAGCGGTTGCCCTCGCGGATCTGACCCACCACGTCGCGCATCACCAGCGGCTGCAGCTCCGGCTTCTTCCACGAGTTGGAGTGCGAGCAGTCGACCACGATGTTGCCCGGCAGCTTCGCCTTGGCGAGCGCCTGCTCGGCGAGCGAGACGGAGACCGTGTCGTAGTTGGGCCGCCCGCCGCCACCGCGCAGCACCAGGTGGCCGTAGCTGTTGCCGCGGGTGCGGATGATGGCCGACTCGCCCCTCTCGTTGAGCCCCAGGAAGCTGTGCGGCCGCGAGGCGGAGAGCACGCCGTTGACCCCCGCATCCAGGGAGCCGTCGGTGCTGTTCTTGAATCCCACCGGAGTCGACAGCCCCGAGGCCATCTCGCGATGCGTCTGGGACTCGGCGGTGCGCGCGCCAATCGCCGTCCAGGAGATCAGATCGCCATAGTATTGCGGTGCGATGGGGTCGAGCGCCTCGGTCGCCGCGGGCAGGCCGAGCTCGGCCACGTCCAGCAGGAAGCGCCGGCCCCGCTCCATGCCTTCCTCGATGCGGAAGGTGTCGTCCATGCGCGGATCGTTGATGAAGCCCTTCCAGCCGGTGGAGGTGCGGGGCTTCTCGAAATACACCCGCATCACCACGTGGAAGGCATCCTTCACCTTGTCGGCGAGGTGGCGCAGCCGGCGCGCGTAGTCGAGACCGGCCACGGGATCATGGATGGAGCACGGGCCCACGATGACGAACAAGCGCGGATCCTTGCGGTCCAGGATGTCCATCAACGCGCGGCGGCCGGCGAGGACGGTATCGGCCGCACGCTCGGTCAGTGGAACGCGCTCCTTGATCTGGGCGGGAGAGGGCATCTGGTCGATGCCGGCGACATTCAGGTTTTCGGTGCGAGCGGTCATGGATCAAAGGCCGTGGGGGTGAACATCGGGGGGGCACGGAATCCCCAAGGATAGTAACGCCAGAATGCGTTGGTCACGTTCGGACACGTTCGTGCGCTGAAGCCCGCTCCCCGCCCGGTCGGGGCGAGCGGAGGTAACGCCTGGACACCGTCACAAACTTCCCGGCGATGCACGCGCGTGTCCCGGCGCGGCTCGTGGTAGGCAACGGCGGCAATGGACCCTGCACAGACAGCTCCCCGAGTCCTCGTCGTCGGCTGTGGCGGAATCGGCGGCGTCATCCTCTCGCGCCTGCTGGAGGCCGGCGGGAAGGCCGCCGCGGTGGCGCGCCGCGAGGAGATCGCCAGCGTGCTCCGGACACGCGGCCTGGTGCTGCGCGACGAGAAGGGCGAGCGCACCGTCCGCGGAGACCTCGAGGTCTTCGTCCAGCCGCCCCGGGAGGGGGCTTACGACTTCATCCTGCTCGCCACTCCCCCGAACGGAGTGGAGGCGGCGGCCCGGGACACGGCCCACCTGCTGGCCCCCCAGGGGGCGATGGTGGTGCTCCAGAACGGCCTGTGTGAGGAGCTGGTGGCCCGGGTGGTGGGCGAGGACAAGGTGCTCGGCGCCATCGTGGCCTGGGGGGCCTCGTCCCCCGAGACGGGCGTCTACGAGCGGACCTCCTCGGGGGGCTTCGCGATTGGCGCGCTCTCCGGCGGGCAGGACCCGAGGCTGCCCCGGCTGGCGGAGGTGCTGGGCGCCGTGAGCCCGGTGGCCTTCACGGAGAACCTGCGTGGTGCGCGGTGGAGCAAGCTGGCGATCAACTGCGCCATCTCCACCCTGGGCACCGTGGGAGGGAGCAGGGTGGGGCCGCTCCTCCGGCACCGCTTCGTCCGGAGGCTCGCGATGGAGGTGTTCACCGAGGTCTTCCAGGTGGCCCGCGCCGAGCACGTGCGGCTGGAGAAGGTGGCCTCCACGGTGGACCTGGAGTGGCTCACGCTGAAGGAGTCCGAGCGGCACGCACGCGGCTCCCTCAGCCTCGTGGGCCGGCACGCGATGCTGCTGGCCATCGGCGCGCGGTACCGGCGGCTGCGCTCCTCCATGCTGGCGGCCATCGAGCGGGGACGCGAGCCGCCCGTGGACTTCCTCAACGGCGAGGTGGTCCAGCGAGGCAAGGTCCACGGCATCGCGGTGCCGGTGAACCAGCACCTGCTCGAGGCCGTCCACGCCATGTCCCGGCGTGAACTGACGCCGGGCGTGGAGACGCTCCGCCGCATCTACGAACAGACACGGCCCCTCCTGAAGGCATCGGCGCCGTAGCCCCCCAGGGGCTCACTCCCACGGGAGAGAGGGGGGGCGCGGGCCGGGACGCATGCGACTCGCGAGGTTCTCGTTGAAGGCGACCTCGTTTCGTTTCATGGTTTCGCTCACCGGCCGATGGACGGCGCGCGCCGATGCGGACCGGGAACGCGATGTGTGAAGTCCCCAAGGGGTGAACAACCATGGCGATGAAGAAGGCCACGAAGAAGGCAGCGGAGAAGATTCGGACGGCGGCCAAGAAGGTGGCCAAGAAGGTGACCAGCAAGATGGCGGCCCGGAAGGCGGCGCCCGCCAAGAAGGCCAAGGCCCAGCCGATTCCGAAGGGCTACCACATCATCACGCCCAGCCTCGTGGTGCGTGGCGCGAAGGAGGCCGTCGAGTTCTACAAGAAGGCCTTCGGCGCGAAGGAAGTGGGCAAGGCGATGACCACGCCGGACGGGAAGATCCTCCACGGGGAGTTCCGCATCGGCGACTCCATCGTGATGTACTCGGAGGAGTTCCCCAACATGGGCTCCCGCTCGCCCCTGAGCGTCGGCGGCACCTCGTCCAGCCTGCTCATCTACACGCGTGACGCGGACGCGGTGTTCAACCAGGCGGTGGCCTCGGGCGCGAAGGTCACGATGCCCATCGGCGACATGTTCTGGGGAGACCGCTACGGCATCGTCACCGATCCCTTCGGCCACCAGTGGCAGATCGCCACCCACAAGGAGGACCTCACCCCGAAGGAGATGGCCCGCCGCGCCGCGGCCGCGATGAGTGGCCCTCCTCCGGAGCAGGCCCCTGCTTCGCCGGCGACGCAGACGCCGACGGCCTGAAGCGCCTCCAGCGGTCTCGAGACCCTCTCTCCCTTCCGGGGGGAGAGGGTTTCTCTCAGGCGGCGGAGACGGGGGCCTCGGCCAGCGCGGGCGTCCCCAGGTACTTGCGGCGCGTTCCCATCACGTAGTCGAAGAGCGGGTACGTCACGCACCAGTTCGCGTTCTGGTCCTTCCCCATGTGGTGGTCGTAGTGCCACGGCAGGTGCTCGCGCGCCCAGTGCTCGTCCAGGTGCGCCCGCCGGTGCACCACGTAGTACAGCACCGTCGAGGCCCAGACCGACGCCACGAACCACGGTGCCCACTTGAGCAGCGGGATGTGGCCCACCACGATGGCCGCCAGCCCCAGCACTTCCTTGCTCTGGGGCGCCCAGCGCCACAGCGGCCCCCGGTACTGCTCGTCCACCATCTCGTGCCGCCGCGAGCGCTGGTGGTGCTCGTGCCAGTGGAAGCCCCAGAAGCTCTTGTGGTTCTTGCCCAGCCCGTGCAGCACGTAACGGTGCAACAGCCACTCTCCGAAATTGGAGTACGCCAGGCCCAGTGGAATACCGATCATCTCGTCTGCTCCTTCGCGGAACTCCCCGGGCCCCCGCGGCGCCCCGCATGAAATGCTGACCACCTGGTCACATAAAGATTGACCATCCAGTCACGGTTTGTGAGGTGTCCGCGAGCATGAGCCCCAGGAAGCCCCCAGAGCGTCCAGCCAGGCAGGGCCCGCCCGCCCCCACGCCCCAGCGCCCCGGCCCCCAGGGCGGCGTCCGGGACACCAACCGCCGCGAGCGGGAGAAGGCCCTGAGCGACGCGGCCCTCCAGCTCTTCGTGGCGCGCGGGCTGGATGGCGTCACCATCGACGACATCACCCAGGCGGCCGGCGTGGCCAAGGGCACCTTCTACCGGTACTTCGAGGACAAGGCGGCGCTGGTGGACTTCCTGCTCGAGCCGGTGCGCCGCGAGCTGCTCCAGGGGCTGGTGGCGTGCGGCGAGGCGCTGGAGGCCGCGCGCGACGTGGAGGCCATGTTCGAGGCCTACCGCGCGGTGGCCGCCGTCATCGCCGGGGCCATCCTCCAGCACCCGGGCGTGGTGCGGCTCTACCTCCAGGAGTGCCGAGGGCCCGCGCTGGGCGCCCGAGTGAAGCTCGTCGAGGTGGCCCGCCTCATCTCCCACCACGCGGTGGACATGACGCGCCGGGCGCATACCCATGGGCTGCTGCGCCCCATCCGCCCCTCCGTCAGCGGGCTGGCCGTGGTGGGGGCCGTGGAGCGCCTGCTGCTCGCCGTCCTCAGCGAGGAGGAGGACGTCGGCAACCCCCTGGAGCTGCCCGACGCCCTCACCACCCTCATCCTCGATGGGCTGCGCCTGCCCCCCGAGGGCCCCCGGCCCGCCCGCCGGAAGTTGGACGGGAGGCCCGGCCGCCCGTAAGGAAGGAGGCTGTGCGGCGGAGACGGGACAGCGGGTTTCCTTGGGTGAAGGTGGCGCTGTGCGCCGTGCTGCCGCTCGTGTTGCTCAACCTCGCCGTGGCCTTCTTCGGCGACACCCACGTCTCCCCCCTCTCCCTGTCCTTCCTCGAGCAGAAGGCCCACGCCGTCGCGGCCTACGCGCGCCACCGCCCCTCCTGCCTGCTGGAAGGCCACCCGGAGCTCGCCCCCCTCATCCGCGACACCGAGCGCCGCCACCGCCTCCCCACCGGCCTGCTGGAGGCCCTCGTGGAGGTGGAGTCCAACACCCAGCCCCACCGCATCTCCCCCGCGGGCGCCATGGGCCCCGGCCAGCTCATGCCCTCCACCGCGAGCCTCCTGCGGGTGGAGGACCCCTTCGACCCAGCGCCCGCCATCGATGGCAGCGCGCGCTACCTCGCCGAGCAGCTCGAGCGCTTCCGGGGCAACGTGCGGCTCGCGGTGGCCGCCTACAACGCCGGGCCCGGCAACGTGAACGGCCGCGTCCCGCGCAACGGGGAGACGGAGTTCTACGTGGACCGCGTCCTCACGCACTACGAGCGCCTCCGGCCCCGCCCTCCTCCCCGGCCCGCCAAGCCCGCTCCCGCCGCCAAGCGGCAGGCCCGGCCCGTGAGCGCCACCCCTCGCCATCCGCCCGTTGACCGACCCTCCGCCGGATGACCGACCTCCTCCGGATGACGGACGCGCGAGCCCCGGAGACCGTGCGATTCCCGCACGCATGAAACGATTCGCCGGCCTCTCGAAGCTCGCCTTCATCACCCTGGGCGTCCTCGCCGTCCTGGTGGCCTCCCTCAGCCTCTTCGGCAACAACATCCGCAAGCTCTTCGGCGCGAGCGCGGAGGCCCTCGGCTCGGCGCAGGTGGCCCACAGCGGCACCCCGGGCAACCCGCACCTCCAGCGCAAGTCGCTGAAGACCTTCGGGGACAACTCCGAGGGGGGCGACTCGTACGCGGCCCCGGCCCCCGTGGCCCCGGCCATGGCGTCGGCACCGCCCACCACGCGGAGGGACGAGCGCGCGGAGCCCGTCTCCACCGGCAACACCCACGCCGCGGAGCGCCCCAACCCCTTCACCCTCACCCGCGAGGACCGCTTCTCCACCTTCGCGGTGGACGTGGACACCGCCTCGTACGCCCTCTTCCGCCGCCAGGTCTCCGAGGGCGGCCTGCCCGCGCGGGACTCCATCCGCGTGGAGGAGTGGGTGAACTACTTCCGCTACCGCTACCCCGCCCCCGAGGAGGGTGACTTCCGCGTGGACCTCGAGGGCGCGCCCTCGCCCTTCACCCCGGGCCGCCACCTGCTCAAGGTGGGCCTGCAGGGCCGCAACATCGCCAAGAGCCAGCGCAAGCCCACCCACCTCGTCTTCCTCGTGGACACCAGCGGCTCCATGTCCCAGCCGGACAAGCTCCCGCTGGCGCAGACGGCCATGAAGCTGATGGTGGATGGCCTCAACGAGGCGGACACCGTGGCGCTCGTCACCTACGCCGGCAGCGTGCGCGACGTGCTGCCCCCGACTCCCGCCAGCGAGCGCGGCACGCTCTTCGCCGCCATCGACTCGCTCACCAGCGGCGGCGGCACCGCCATGGGCGATGGCCTGGAGACCGCCTACCGCCACGCCGCGAAGAAGGCCGGCCCCCAGAGCGTCTCGCGCGTCGTCGTCCTCACCGACGGCGACACCAACCTCGGCCGCAACCTCACCGCCGACGCCATGCTCGCCAGCATCCAGGGCTACGTGCAGGAGGGCGTCACCCTGTCCACCATCGGCCTGGGCATGGGCAACTACCGCGATGACCTGATGGAGCGGCTGGCCAACAAGGGCAACGGCAACTGCTTCTACATCGACAGCGAGCGCGAGGCCCGCCGCGTCTTCCAGGAGCGGCTGGCCGGCACGCTGGAGGTCATCGCCCAGGACGTGAAGGTGCAGGTGGAGTTCGACCCCGCCACCGTGCGCGGCTACCGGCTGCTGGGCTACGAGAACCGCGCCATCGCCGACCGCGACTTCCGCAACGACAAGGTGGACGCGGGTGAGATTGGCGCCGGCCACACCGTCACCGCCCTCTACGAGGTGGAGCTCGCCGGCGAGGGGGCGAACGTGGCCACCGTGCGCGTGCGCGCCAAGCGGCCCGGAGGCGTGGAGGCCGCCGAGCAGCGCTTCTCCCTGGAGCGCGCGGGGCTGCACGGCTCGCTGCGCGAGGCCTCGGCCAACCTGCGCTTCGCCGCCGCCGTGGCCGGCACCGCGGACATCCTCCGGGGCGCGCCCCAGGCCGGGGACTGGAGCCTCGCCACCGCCGAGGCGCTCGCCGAGGGCGCCGTGGACGGCATGAGCGACCGCGCCGAGTTCCTCGAGCTGCTCCAGAAGGTGCGCGTGCGCCACGCCCGGGCCGTGGCCAGCGGCGTCCCCGACTAGCGCGAGCCGTCCAGGCCCCGTCCGGCCTCGGAGTCCACCCAGACCTCCACGTTGGAATGGAGCTGGAGGAACGAGGCCGGCCAGAGCGGGGTGATGGGGCCGCGCACCATGGCCGTCACCGCCGCCGCCTTGTTCACCCCGAACGCCAGCAGGATGACGCGGCGCGCCTGGAGCAGCGCCGTCATGCCCAGCGTGAGCGCCGCCGGGGGCACCTTCCAGACATCGTCCCCGAAGAGCGAGGCCACCGTCTGGCGGGACTCCCGCGACAGGCGCGCCCGGTGGCTCGCCGCCTGGAGGCTGTCTCCCGGCTCGATGAAGGCCACGTGCCCGTTGGGTCCGACGCCCAGCAGCAACAGATCCAACCCTCCCGCCGACGCCAGCTGGAGGTCATAGCGGACGCATTCCCGCTCGGCCCGCTCCGCGCTGCCGTCGAAGAAGTGGATGCGCTCGGGTGCCAGGTTGACGTGCTGGAAGAGGTGCCGCTCCATGTACGCCCGCATGCTGCTCGGGTCGTCCGGCGGCAGGCCGAGGAACTCGTCCAGGTTGAAGGTCGTCACCCGCGAGAAGTCCACCTTCCCGCCCCGGTGCAGCACCACCAGCTCCCGGTACACGTTGAGCGGCGTGCGGCCGGTGGGCAGCCCGAGAACCAGGGAAGGCTTCTCACGCACCGCGGCGGCGACGAGGGCCGCACAGGCGGCGGCGGCTTCCTGCTCGGAGGCGAAGACGCGGACGTTCAAGGCATCGGGCAGCATAACCAAAGCCCACCGGCCGACAAAGCCGCGCGTTACCCGCCCGCCCCCGCTCCAACCGTCGGCCACTTCCCGCTGGCCGGACGCCACCGTTGCTGGCGAGCGGTTTGCGCCAACTTCGCGCATGAATCGCGCGCGAGGTGCGTTAGAAGGCTACCTCATGAAAGTCGCCGTCCTTACAGGCGGGGGTGATTGCCCCGGCCTCAACGCGGTCATCCGCGCCGTCGTCCGCCGGGCCAGCGCCCATGGCTTCGAGATGATGGGTCTGCGCGACGGGTGGAAGGGTCTCCTCGAGGACAACCACTTCCGCCTCACGCGCGAAACCACCTCCGGCATCCTCCATCGGGGAGGCACCATCCTGGGCACCTCCCGCGTCAACCCCTTCAAGGTCGAGAACGGCCTGGAGAAGGTCAAGCGCGCCATCGAGCGCAATGACATCCACGCCGTCATCGCCATCGGCGGTGAGGGCACGCTCTCGGCCGCCACGCGCATGGCCAAGGAAGGCCTGCGCATCGTCGGCGTGCCCAAGACGATCGACAACGATCTCAACGGCACGGACTTCACCTTCGGCTTCGACACGGCGGTGACCATCGCCACCGAGGCCATTGACCGGCTGCACTCCACCGCCGAGTCGCACAAGCGCGTCATCGTGTGCGAGGTGATGGGCCGGCACGTGGGGTGGATCGCCACCTACGCGGGCATGGCCGGCGGCGCGGACGTGATTCTGGTTCCCGAGGTCCCCGCGGACCTGGTGCGGGTGGCCGAGCACATCAAGCACCGGCACTCCACCGGGCGCTCCTTCTCCATCGTGGTGGTGGCCGAGGGCACGCGCATCAAGGCGGGCGAGGACCAGCAGGAGCACCTGGTCACCTCGGGCGCGCTGGACGAGGCCGGCCGGCCCCGGCTCGGTGGCGTCGGAGCCATCGTGGCCAATGAGATCGAACGGCGCACGGGCTACGAGACACGCGTGTCGGTGCTGGGCCACATCCAGCGCGGCGGCGCCCCCACGGCGCATGACCGTGTGCTGGCCACGCGCTTCGGCGTGCACGCGTGCGACATGGTGGCCCGGGGTGAGTTCGGCAAGATGGCCGCGCTCCGGGGCAATGAGATCGTCAGCGTGGACCTGTCGGAGGCCACCCGGGAGCTCAAGAAGGTGCCCCAGGAGTTCTTCGAGGTCGCCCAGGTCTTCTTCGGTTAGGCCGGGGCGGGGGTAGAGTGTCCCCTGCCATGGACCTTTACGCGGAGATGGCGGCCCTCATCGCCGAGGGCCGTCCGTTCGTACTGGCCACCGTCATCGAGAGCGCCGGCAGCACGCCGCAGAAGCCGGGCTCGAAGATGGTGGTGCTCGGGGACGGAGGCCTGCGGGGCACCGTGGGCGGTGGCGCCATCGAGCATCAAATCATCCAGGCCGCGCGGGCCCTGCTGGAGTCCTCCGAGCGCACGCGCGTCATCGAGACGCACCTCACGCACGAGCTGGGCATGTGCTGTGGAGGGCGGATGAAGGTGTTCCTGGAGAAGCACGGGGCCCCGCCGCGGCTCACGGTGTTCGGCGCGGGGCACGTGGCGCGCGAGCTGGCCCTGCTGGCGCACCGGGTGGGCTTCCGCGTGACGGTGGTGGACGCCCGGCCCGAGTGGGCCACCCCCGAGCGCTTCCCCGGCCTCGAGCTGGTGCTGAAGGACCCCGCGGACTACGCGCGGACGTTGAGCGGAGGCAGCGAGCACTGCTTCTGCATCACGACGCACGACCACCCGCTGGACCAGGCGGTGGTGGAGGCGCTGCTGGACAAGCCCTCGGCGTACCTGGGCGTGATTGGGAGCCGGCGCAAGGCCGAGCGCTTCCGGATGCGGCTGCGCGCCGCGGGCTTCTCCGATGAGGCCGTGGCCCGGCTGCGCTCGCCCATGGGCGTGGACATCGGCGCGCTGACACCGGAGGAGATCGCCGTCTCCATCGTGGGGGAGCTCATCCGGGTGCGGCGCCTGGGGGCCTCGGCGGAGTAAGGAGGGGGGCATGACGCTGAAGGTGATGACGCTCAACGTCCTCTTCGGAGGGCAGGACCGCTTCGAGGCCCTCCTCGCCCTGGTGGCGCGGGAGCGGCCGGACCTGCTGGTGCTGCAGGAGTGCCTGGGCTGGGACGACGGCGCGCGCCTGCGCCAGGTCGCCGCCACGCTGGGCCCCGAGGGCGCCATCCACGCCCACCTGGGCGCCGCCCGCCCGCGAGGCAGCGGCAACTGCTACCACGTGTCCGTCCTCAGCCGCATGCCCATGCGCGCCCTCCGCGTGCACAACAACCCGCACTTCATCGGGCACGCCCTGGTGCAGTGCGAGCTCGACACCGCCGAGGGCCCGCTGACCTTCTTCGGGACGCACTACGACGCGCACTACGAGACGCTGCGCTTCGTCGAGGCCCGCTACCTGCGCTCGCTGCTGGACCCCGAGACCTTCCGCGAGGGCCTCTACCTGCTGGCGGGAGATCTCAACTCCCTGTCGCGCAAGGACCCCTACCCCGTGGACCTCGCCGACAAGCTGCGCATGGCGGGCGTGGACAAGTACGGCCACCCGCCCCGCTTCGACGTCATCGACGACGTGGAGGCCTTCGGCTGGGTGGACACGCTGCGCCACCGGCCCGCTTCGCCCGCCTGGGTGACCGCGCGCCGCGTCCGCAACGGCGTGACGATCGACTATCGGACGGACTACATCTACGCCTCGCCCCGCATGGCCGAGCGCCTCATCAGCGCCGAGGTCATCGACGTGGGCGAGGCCACCGACCACAACGCGGTGGTGGCGACCTTCCGCTGACCTCCGTCCAGGAGCGCACAGCGGCATGTCCCGGCGGCCCCCTTGCGCGGGCACTCGCCTGCCGCCCGGGCTTGCCAGGGCCATGGAGAGTCCCAACCCTCCTGAATGGAGGGGCTGGCCGTGATTTCAAACTTCCGAGCACCGGGCGTCGTCCTGCTCCTGCTTGCGCTGGGCACGGGCTGCCTCGAGCTGCCGTCCCTCTCCTCCGAGGAAGTGCCCACGGGGGAGGAGCCCGCGGGAGACGAGGCACTGCCCACTCCCTTGCCAGAGGCCGTGCAGCCTCCCCAGGAGGAGCTGGAGCCCGCCCCCAAGGCCGTGGCCCTTGATGACTTCGGGACGCGCCACCTCTACCCCTCCGCGCCGGATGGCCGGACGTGGGCCGCCCGGTGGAACGAGCACCCCCGCACGCTGAAGGTGGGGCAGGTGGATCCGTATGACCCCGAGTTCCAGCTGCGCGGCTCGGGGCACACGCTGGAGATCGCTGGCGACGGCACGGCCCGGAGCTCGGGCTGGATCATCCGCTTCTACATCGGCAGGCCGGACAAGCAGTGGCTCAACACCGAGGTGACGCTGTACGCGATGCGCGTGTCCGAGCTGGAGCGCGACTCCGGCTCGTCCGGCTTCGAGTTCCAGACGCGCACCTCGGACGGCCACCTGGAGGGCTCACAGCGCAACGCGGCGGGCCTGGACCGGCAATGCGACGGGCACGCCTATTCGTACTCGCTGCGCTTCGATGGGCGGGCGGTGCTCCAGAAGGAGCTCAAGCACCCCATGTATACGTCCCAGGTGACGACGTCCCTCTGGGACGGCCGCCCCCTGCCGCGCGACAAGTGGGTGGGCATCAAGGTCATCACCTATGACCTGCCCGGGGGCCAGGTGCAGCAGGAGCTGTGGCTGGATCTCACCGATGGCGAGAACGGGGGCACGTGGCAGAAGGTGCACGAGCACCTCGACGCGGGCGGCTGGGGCATCTCGCCGCAGGTGGCCGCCACCTGCCGGATCTCCGCGGATCAGCGCCTCACCCGCCCCGAGCCCCTCATCATCCTGCGCAACCACGGCATCCGCGAGCAGCGCTACAAGAAGGCCACCATCCGGGAGATCCAACCACCCGTCCCGTGAGCGCGGGCTGCATGGAAGATGACACGGTGCATCCCTTCCCGAGGTGCCCGCGGGCCGGCCCCTGCTACAACCCCGGCCCCCGCGTCACGTCCGGCGCGGCAGGCCTGGAGGAGAACATGGTGGTCCTCACGGATGAGGGCTCTCGCGCGGAAATCGTCCCCGAGCGCGGGGCGCTCGTCAGCCGCTTCATCGTCGAGGGCGAGCCCATCCTCTTCCTCGACGAGAGCACCCTGGCGGACCCCACCAAGAACGTGCGCGGAGGCATCCCCGTGCTCTTCCCCGCCCCCGGCGTCCTCCCCGGCGGCAAGTACACGGCCGATGGCCGCGAGTACCCCATGCGCCGCCATGGCTTCGCCCGCGACCTGCCCTGGGAGGTGCGCACCCAGGAGACTTCACGCGTGGTGCTCGCGCTCGGACACTCGGAGCAGACGCTGCGCGAGTTTCCCTGGCGCTTCGAGGCGCTCCTGTCCGTGACGCTCCTGGGCTCCGCGCTCCACCTGTCCTTCAGCGCCGAGAACCGCGACTCGCGGCCCATGCCCCTGCACCTCGGCTACCACCCCTACTTCCACGTCCCCCAGGCCAACAAGGCCGCCGCCAGCGTCGAGACCGATGCCTCGCGCGCCTGGGACAACCGGAAGGGTGCCCATGTCGCCCTCACCGGCCTGGAGCTCACCGGGCCCGAGGTGGACATGCACCTGCTCGACCACTCGATGCACGGCACCACGCTGGAGCGCGGGCCCGGCCTGCGTCCGGTGGAGCTCGCCTGGAGCCCCTCCTTCACCACCCTGGTGGTGTGGACGCTCGAGGGCCGTGACTTCGTCTGCGTGGAGCCCTGGACCGCCCCCGGTGGCGCCCTCCAAACCCACCAGGGGCTGCTCACCGTCGCGCCCGGAGACACCTTCGCCTCCGAGTTCGAGATCAGCGTCGAGCCAATGGCCCGCTTCGTCCGCTAAAAGGAGGCCATGTCCTTCCTTTCCCACCTGGAGTGCTCCCGCTGCCGCAAGACGCATGACGCGGACCGGGTCCAGAACCTGTGCGACTGCGGCGGCCCGCTGCTCGTGCGCTATGACCTGAAGGCCGTCGCCCGGGCCGTGCGCCCCGCCGACCTCGCCGGCCGCGTCTCCTCGCTATGGCGCTACCGCGAGGTGCTCCCCGTCCGCGATGACAAGAACATCGTCACGCTCGGCGAGGGCATGACGCCCCTCTTTCCGCTGCCGCGCCTGGGCGCCGAGATCGGCCTGCCCGACCTGTGGTTGAAGGACGAGGGGCTCAATCCCACCGCCTCCTTCAAGGCGCGCGGCGCCGCCACCGGTGTCAGCCGCGCCCTCGAGCTGGGCATCAAGGCGCTCGCCATGCCCACCAACGGCAATGCCGGTGGCGCCTGGGCCAGCTACGGCGCCCGCGCCGGCATGTCCGTCACCCTCGTCATGCCCACCGACGCCCCCGCCATGAGCGTCCTCGAGGCCACCGCCGTCGGCGCCAACGCATACATGGTCCGCGGGCAGATTACCGATGCCGGCGCCATCGTCGGCCGCTCGGCCAAGGCCCATGGCTGGTTCGAGGCCGCCACCCTCAAGGAGCCCTACCGCATCGAGGGCAAGAAGACGATGGGCTACGAGATCGCCGAGCAGCTCGGCTGGAGCCTGCCCGACGTCATCCTGTACCCCACCGGCGGCGGCGTGGGCATCATCGGCATCTACAAGGCCCTGCTGGAGATGCGCGAGATGGGCTGGCTGCCCGAGAACGTCCGCTTCCCCAAGCTCGTCGCCGTCCAGGCCGAGGGCTGCCAGCCCATCGTGAAGGCCTTCCGCGAGGGCAAGGACGTCTCCGAGAAGTGGGAGAACGCGTCCACCGTCGCCCAGGGGATTCGCGTGCCCAAGGCTCTTGGCGACTTCCTCGTGCTCCAGGCCGTGCGCGAGACCGGCGGCACCTGCGTCGCTGTGTCTGACGCGGACACCCTGTGGGGCCTGGAGCGCATCAGCCGCCAGGAGGGCGCGTTCATCTGCCCCGAGGGCGCCGCGCTCGTGGGGGCAGCGAGGATGCTGCTGCGCGATGGGTGGCTCAACGCCGGTCAGCGCGTGCTGCTGCTCAATACCGGCGCCGGGATCAAATACCCGGATGTCATGAGCCCCAAGCTGCCCGTGCTCGAGTTGAACGCCACGCTTTGATTCGCGGTGTGGGCCACGGATTCAACCTGGGATCCGTGGCACCCTCACCCCGTCCCTCTCCCGAAGGGAGAGGGGTTATTTGGACTCCGGGGCCGCGGCCTCGGTGTCCTTCGTGAACGGCACGTCCAGCACCGGAAGCTTCGTCGCTCCCGGCAGGTCGTAGTGCCACCACTCCATCGGGTTCCTCTTGAAGCCCGCCCCCTCCATCGCCACCCGGAGGATCTCCCGGTGCTTGCGCGACGCCTCCGTCCCTCCCTTGTACGAGTGGTGTGCCTTCGGCTCGAACGAGTCGAACTCCGTCGGCATCTCCACTTCCGTCCCGTCCATCGTCGTCAGCGTCAGGTCCACCGCTGCCCCACGGTTGTGGTTGCCCCCCTTCTTCGGGTTCGCCACGTAGCCGGGCTTCGGGAGGATCTTCCACATCTGCCACTGCACCGCGATCGGCCGGTAGCAGTCGTACACCTTCAGCCGGTAGCCCTGCGCACGCAGCGTCTCCGCCGCCTTCGCCAGCCGCTCAGCCGCATCGGAGCGCAACATGCAGCGCGCCCCGTCCGGGTACACCTTCTGCTTCAGGAAGTTGTCCGGCGTGGCGTACTTCATGTCCACCACCAGGTCCTTCACCACCTCGGTGGCGTCCACCACCGGCGCGCTCCCCGCCGCCAGCCACAGCCCCATCGCCACGCTTGCCACTCCCGCCATCTCAGGCTCCCTTCACATAGGCCGTGGGGTCCGCGACCCCCGCCTGCTCGAATCCCCGGCGCCGCAGCACGCAGCTGTCGCACCGCCCGCACGCCCTCCCCTCCGGGTCCGGGTCGTAGCACGAGTGCGTCATCGAATAGTCCACGCCCAGCTTCACCCCCGCCCGGATGATGTCCGCCTTCGTCATCCCCGACAGCGGAGCCCTCACCTCGAAGCGCGTCCCCTCCACTCCCGCCTTCGTCGCCAGCGTCGCCATCTGCTCGAACGCCCGGATGAACTCGGGCCGACAGTCTGGATAGCCGCTGTAGTCCACCGCGTTCACGCCAATGTAGATGACGCTCGCCTCCACCACCTCCGCCAGCCCCAGCGCCAGCGAGAGAAAGAGCGCGTTGCGCGCCGGCACGTAGGTGATGGGAATGCCGTGCGACAGCTCGCCCTCGGGCCGGTCCTTGGGCACCTCGATGTCCGCCGTCAGCGCCGAGCCGCCCACCTGCCGCAGGTCCACCGTCACCAGCCGGAAGTCCTTCACCCCCATGGCCTGCGTCACCCGGCGCGCCCGATCCAGCTCCACCGCGTGCCGCTGCCCGTAGGACACCGCCAGGCACACCGGCTCGAAGCCGTCCGCCTTCGCCATCGCCAGCACCGTCGTCGAGTCCAGCCCGCCCGACAGCAGCACCACCGCCTTCTTGCTATTGCCCGCCATTGAAGCGCCGCTTCCCTTCCAGGCCGTACACCGCCGTGCACGACACCGTGCACTTGCACTGCGTGCTCTTCCCCGGGAGGAAGGTCACCCGCAGCTCACCACAAGCCCTCTCCGCGTCATAGCCATTCGCCGTGGGGCCCGGCACCGAGCCATCCGGCAGCCCCGCGTCCGGCATGTTGTTGCACCGGCTGCCAATGGCCCGGTCCTGGCTGTCGCTCAGCACCACCACCGACATCGTCTCGTCGATCTCCGCACCCTCGCAGCCCTCGCCACAGCTCGCGAGCTGGGCCGCCGCCCGGTGCGTCGTCACGTAGCGCTGCACCGGCGCATCGAAGGTGGCCTTGCGCGAGAAGCCCTCGATGGTGAACCACACCCCACCATCCGTGCTGTCCCGCGAGAAGGTGCCCGCGAAGTCGAAGCCTCCGTCCACCAGCCGGTTGAAGTCCCCACCGTCCGCCTTGCAGTCCGTCCTCGGCCAGTTGGCCTGGGCATGGAAGTCGAACGTGCCGATGGTCAGGTCCCCCGGGTACACCGTCTCGGATACGCACGCGACGGCGATGGCGAGCACAGGGAGCGACACGAGCAGCAGTCGTCTTGAGGCGGGCATAGAGTCTCGAAAGGTTACACGGTCTCCAGGGCCACGAGGGCCACCGCGCGGAACGCCGTGCTGGTCCGCAGCACCGTGCCCACGTCCACCTGGGACGGGTCGGAGCCGCGCACCTCGGGCGACAGATGGGCCAGCACGCGCGACGCGGCCAGCGAGGTGGGCACCGCGCGGAATGCCGCCACCGCTGCCTCGTCGAAGCCCTCCACCGGACCGGGCCGGCTCAGTGCCTCGCCCTGCGCACCCAGGCACAGTGCCAGCGCGCACAGGAAGCCCAGCTCCACCGGGCCGAAGCAGGCCAGCGTCCCCGCTCCCAGCACCAGCTCCTCCGGCGAGGCGAGCCAGGCCTCCACGCCGCCCGCAGGATTCAGGAAGACGCGCACCGCCCCCGCGCCCAACTGCTTCAGCGTGGGCCGCAGGGCCGCGTGCAGGCGGGGCATGCTCTCGTCCGTCACCGGCACCGCCTCCGGAGGCAGCGCGTGGCGGAAGCCCTCGGGCAGGGCCACCGGGGAGATCGTCGCCGCCGTGGCGCGCGCCGTGCTGGAGACGAGCGCCGCGCCGAAGCCGTCCACGCGCGCCACCTCCATCGCCACGTCATCGCAGGCCGCCAGCGCCTCGGCGTACAGCGTCCACCCGTCCGCGTCCACCGGCTGCTGCCGCAGCAGCTCGGGCCAGAGGTGGATGGCCAGCGCCGAGCCCTCATAGGTGGGCGACAGCCGCTCCGCCACCAGGCGTTTCGCCGGCATCGAGAGCTGGCCGCCCTGGAAGAGCCGCTCGGCCAGGCGCACCGCGAACACCACCAACTGCCCGTCCAGGTACTGGCGGAGGATGTCCTCCAGCTGGGCCGGCTCCTCCGTGAGGCGCTCGCGCAACTGCAGCGCCTCGCCCGTGAAGCCCTGCGCCTCGGCGATGCGCGCGCGCCGCTCCAGCCGCTCCGGCGTCTCCGGCAACAGCTTGAGCTGCTCGGCCGCCTCGGGCAGTCGGCCCAGGGCCTCGTACGCCTCCGCGAGCCGCTCGCGCCACAGCCCCATCGCCGCCGGGCCCGCGAGGATGGCCGCCAACTGCTCGGCCACCACCACGAAGCGCGCGTGGTTCTTCGTCTCGTCGTAGATGGGGAGCAGGAACTCCAGCGCGCGGATCGTGCCGGGCGCGTCCTCGAGCGCCTTCTCGAAGGCCTCCAGCGCGCGCGGCTTGTCGCCCGCCCACATCAGCATGTCGCCATGCTCCACGTGGAGGCTGGCGCGGGCCTTGGGGTCCGTCTCCAGGAGAATGAGCAGGCCCAGCGTGTCCGCCGCGTCCGCGGTGAGCCCCGCGTCGCGCTGCAGCCGGAAGCGCTCGCGCAGCAGCTTGCCGCGCCGCTCCGCCCAGTTGTCCGCCGCCTCGGCCAGCGCCTCGAGGCGCTCCTCCAGCGGCAGCGCCCGGACATGGGTGAGCACCGCCTCGGCCAGCGCCGCGGGGAAGCCCCCAATGCCCGACAGCAGGCTCCGCAGGCGCTCGGTGAAGCCCGGCACCGCCGCGAGCCACTCCATGGCGCGCAGCCGGGACTCGGCCGAGGCCCCATCCGCGCGCAGCACCTCGCCGCGCAGCTCCGTGGCCAGCGCCACGTCCCACTGCGTGAGGAGCTCCGCCAGCCGCAGCAGCCCGTCCCAATCGCCCTCGGTGCGCAGGCCGGTGGCCAGGTCCGTGACGTGCGAGGCATCCGCGTCCGGCCGCGACACCAGCGCCCAGAGCGCCTCGCGGATCCGGGCCGCGTCCCCGGCGCGCTCGGCCAGCGCCAGTGCGCCGGTGAGGTCACCCGACTCGAGCGCGGGCCCGAAGCCCACCTCGACGGCGCGCGCGGGAGCCCCCAGCCGCTGGAAGCGCTCGGCCAGCTCCGCCGGGCCCAACGTCCCCGGGGCTTCCGAGGCCACCCGCTCGAGCACCTCGAGGGCCTCGGCGTTCTCGCCCGCGGCCTCCCACAGGTCCGTCGCCTCCACCAGCAGCGCCGGACGCTGGGCCAGGTACGCCAGCCGGGCCGCCTGCAACAGGGCCTGCGCCGCGCGTCCGGGCTCTTCCGCCACCCGGTGCAGGGCCGCCACCCACTTCAGCGACTCCACATCGGGCTCGAGCGCGACGGCTTCACGGGCCGCGCGCAGTGCATCGGGGATGCGGCTCGCGGCCTCGAACTCGCGCGACGCGGCCAGCAACAGCTCCCGGCGCTCGGCGTTGGAGAGCAGCTCCGCCCGGGCCAGACGCACCTCGGCCAGCCGGCCCGGCTCCGTGGTGAGCAGCGGCTCCAAGGCCTCCAGCGCCTCGGCGTAGCCGGCACCCGAGGTACCCCGGGCCACCACCGCCTCCAGCATTTCGCGGGCGAGCGGCTCGCGGCCGGCGGCACTGGCCAGGGAAGCCAGCTCCAGTCTCAGCAGGGAGGCCTCGTCCGCATCCTCCGTGACGGGCACCAGCCGCTCCAGCGCCTCCAGCAGCGCGGCCTGGTCGCCCCGCTTGCGCAGGCCCACCACCCGGGCCTGGAGCGCGGCCACGTTGGTCGGGTCGGCCTCGGCGGCGCGCTCCCGGAGGGCCTCGGCGCGCTGCGGATCGTCGAGCTGGCCCGCGGCGACGTCGGCGGCGGCCAGCAACAGCTCCGCGGCGCGCGAGCCACCGGCGGCCTGGGCACCCGCCTCGTAGACGGCGAGCAGGTCCGCGGGACGGCGCAGGGCACGCAGGCCCTTCACCGCCCGGTCGATGATGCTCGTATCCGCGGGACGCAGGCGCGCCAGGTGCAGCAGCGCGTCGATGGACTCCTGGGGGTCCTCGAAGAGGTCCGCCGCGCGGCGGTACAGCACCTCGGCGGTGGCGGCGTCGGCCTTGCGCGCGAGCTTCAGGGAGGCGCGGTACAGGCCCTTGGAGTCGCCCGTCTTGCCGTACACCTCGGCGAGGAGCGACAGGGCCTCCTGGCCGCGCGCGCCTTCGGGCTCGAGCGCCACCACGGCCTCGAAGGACTCGGCGGCGTCACGGTACGCACCGGAGGACAGCGAGGCATGGCCGAGCCGCAGGTGCGTGCGCACGCGCACCGGCACGGGCAGCGACTCGCCTCCCGCGGCGAGCAGGCGCCGGTCATAGGGCTGGGCCGCGCCGGGACCGCCCCCCTCGGCGGCCAGCTCCGCGCGCGTGGCGAGTGCGTCCACGTCGTCGCCCGCCTTGGACAGGTAGTCGTCGAAGGCCTGGGCGGCGAGCAGCACCTCTCCGGCCTTGAGCAGGTTGTCCGCGCGCTCACGCAGGAGCGGCAGCGCCTGCTCGGGCGGCACGGCGGCGGCACGCAGGGAGAGCAGCTCCGCCAGCCGGCGCACGTCCCCGGCGGCGCGGGCGCGCAGCACGTGGAAGGCCTCGACGCTGGAGGGGGCCAGCTCGAAGGCCTGGTCCTCGCACAGCAGCGCGCGCTCCAGCGCACCGGCCTCGCGGAAGGCCTTGGCGGCGGCGAGGTAGCTCTCCGCGGCCTGCGCGGGCGGCTGCTTCTGGGCACGGCGCAACAGCAGCGCGGCGAGCGCCTGCGTGTCGCCCGTCTCCGTCAGCCACGCGCGGTGGCGCGAGTAGAGCGGCTCCTGGAAGGGGTCCGCCTCCAGCAGCATGCCGTCGAACTCGGCGGCGTCCGCCTCGCGCCCCATCTCATGGAGCAGGTCCGCCGCGTGGCGGGTGAGGCCCAGGTCATCCGGCAGCGCGGAGCGCGCGGCGAGCAGCGCGACGATGGCGGCCTCCGGGCGTCCGGCGCGCTCGCGGTAGAGGGTGGCGGCACGCAGCAGCAACTGCGCGCGGCGGGCGGCGTCCTCCTCGAAGGAGGCGGACTCCTCGAACCAGGCGGCCAGCTCGGCCACCCGGCCCTCGCGCTCCAGCAGCTCGCACAGGAGCGTCTCGGCCTCCTGGAGGGAGCGGTCCAGGTGGAGCGCGTCGCGCAGGAAGCCCTCGGCCTTCGCGGAGTCGCCGAGGACGCCGAGGTGGTGCTTCGCGAGCCGCAGCAGCCACGGGCCCTTCTCGCGCGTGCCGTTCAGCAGCGGGACGGCGCGCTCCAGCCAGCGGGCCTCGGCGGCGGTGTCGTCGCGGCGCACGGCCAGCTCGATGCCCATGCGCGCCGTGTCGAGTTGCGTGCACAGCGAGAAGGCCCGCTCCAGCGCCAGCTCGGCGGCGGGCAGGTCCAGCTTCGCGTCGCGCAACATCTCCGCGCGGTGGCGCTCGCAGTCCGCGGCCTCGTCCGTCCGCCCCTCCTTCTCCAGGAGGAAGCGCAGCGCCTCCAGCGAGCGCAGGGACTCGTCGACCCGGCCCGCCTCCTCGGCCAGGAGCGCGTGCTCCGAGCAGGCCATGATGGCGCCGTCGAGGTCTCCCGCCTCCTGGCTGAGCGAGGCCACCAGTTGGAGCTGGGCCATCAGCTCGGGGATGCGGCCCGCGTTGCGGTAGAGCGTGGCGAGCGACTGGTACAGCGGCAGCGGCTCCTCCGCCATCTCCGCCGCGCGCACCAGCAGCGAGGCGGCGAGGGTGGAGTCGGCCAGCGAGTCCCGGGCGCGCTCGGACAACGAGACGAGGCGCTCCACGGTCTCCTCGGAGGGAGGCAGGGCGCGCGCGTGGGCGACGAGCACGTCGAAGGCGGCGCGGGGCTCGTCCTTCTCCAGCAGCGCGGCGAGCCGGCGCACCGCGACTTCACTCAGCGGGCTCTCGGCGAGCAGGCGCTTGTAGGCGGACACCGCGCGCCGCGAGTCCCCGAGCTTCTCGGCCAGGGCGCCCAGGCGCAGCCAGGCCTTCTCGGCGCGCTCGGGCTCGGAGGAGAAGTCCGCGGCGGCGGCGAGCTGCTCCTGCAGGGGCAGCGCTTCCTTCACGTCGCCTTGCAGGAAGAGGAGCTCGGCCAGCTCGGCGAGCTGCGCGTCGCGCGCGGGCACGAGGGCATGGGCGCGGCGGGCGAAGTCCAGGGCCCGGGCCATGTCCCCGGCGGTGCGCGCGTGCACGGCGCCCTCGCGCAGGAGGGTGGCGGCCTCGGCCGGAGGCAGCTGGCTGGTGCCGACGTCGAGGAGCTTCGCGGCCTCGGCGGAGTCACCCCGGCCGGCGACGAGGGCCACCAGACGGCGGCGCACGTCGATGTTCTCGGGAGCCAGACGCACGGCCTGCCGCAGCGCGGCCTCGGCGGCCTCGGGCTGCTCCAGGCGCTCCAGGTGGAGGGTGCCCAGCTCCGCGTAGAGGGCGGCGGCCTCGGGAGGAGGCGCGTGCGAGGCCTCGGCGGCGAGCAGGCCCGCGAGGCGCGTCCAGTCCTCCTGCTCACGCAGCACGCGCTGGAGCGCGGCGGTGGCCCCGGCATGGCGCGGGGCGAGGGAGAGCGCCGCTTCCAGGCTGTCCGCGGCCTCGGCGAGCTTGCCCGTCTTCTCGAGCAGGCTCGCGCGCGCCAGTTGAGCTTCCACGCGGCGAGGCAGGGGCCCCTGGCGAGCGGCCTCGGCGAGCGCGTCCGCCTCGGCGTCCGGCTGCCCGTCGCGGCGCGCGAGCGTGGCGAGGGCGAAGAAGGCATCACTGCGCTCGGCCGGGGACAGCGGCAGCGCCACGGCGGCGAGCAGGGCCTCGCGGGCCGGAGTCCGCGCGTCCTTCTCCACCAGCACGGAAGCAAGGGCGAGCAGCCGGGTGCGGGCGCGCTCGGCGAGCTCCGGCTCGGAGGCCACCACCTGACGCCAGGCCTCCAGCTCGTCCACGTCGTCGCCGGCCTCGCGGGCGAGCGCGGCGATGGCGAGCCACAGGGGCGCGGGCCGGTGGGAGAGCTTCGTGGCGGCGAGGAAGTCGTCGCGCGCGGACTGGGAGCGGCCGGCGTTGCGGTGGAGGGCGGCGCGGCGGGCGAGCAGCTCGGCGCGGGCATCCCCCACGGCGGAAGTAATGAGGGTGCCCAGCAGGGCGAGGCGCTCGGCCTCCTCCTGGGCAGTGCCGGTGCCCGGCGGGGGCAGCAGCTCCAACAGGCCCTGGGTGGCCCAGGTGTCGTGGGGCTCCTCGGCGAGCACGCTGCGCAGGGCGTCGGCGGCCTCGGCGGGACGGCCCAGGGCGAGGCACAGCTCGGCCAGCTCGCGGCGCGCGGAGCGGCGGGCGTCTCCGGAGAGGCGCGGCCACAGCGTGGCGAGCAGGTCCGCCAGCGCCTCGCGCGCCCCGGCCTTGCGGTGGAGGCCGGCCAGTTCCACCTGGGCCTCGAGGTCCTCGGGAGCCAGGGTGCAGTACTGCGCGAGCAGGCGGCGGGCGGAGTCCGGGCGGCCCGCGCGCACGGCGGCGGCGGAGGCACGGCGGGTGAGCTCCAGCAGCTCGTCCTCGCGGGGCGCGTCCGGGTCCACCGCGGGCAGGGCCAGCACCGCCTCGAAGTCCTCGAGGGCGGCGCGGGGGTCGGCCTGCATGCGCAGCTCGCCACGGCGCATGCGCGCGGGAGCGAAGGAGGCCTCGCGCTCCAGGGCCTCGGCGAGGAAGGCCTCCTCGCGGCTGGTGCCCATGGCGAGCACGGAGGCGCGGTAGAGGAGCTTCGCGCCGGCGCGGGCGTCCGTCACGAGGGCGGCCTTGCGCGCGAAGAGGCGGGCGGCCTCCAGCTTCTCGCCACGCTCCAGCTCCAGCTCGGCGAGTGCGTCGAGGGCCTCGGCGGCCAGCGGGCCGGAGGGGCTCGCGTCGAGGGCGGCGGACAGGCGCAGGAGGGCCGGGCCCTTCTCTCCGCGCTCCAGGAGGACGCGGGCGCTCTGGAGGAAGAGGGGCGCGGCCTCGGCGGCGCGCTCGGCGGCGACGAGGGCCTGGGCACGCGAGGCCCACAGCTCGGCCAATTCGCGCGTCTCGCCGGCCTCGGTGTAGAGGGCCTCCAGCCGGGAGGCGAGCGCGTCATCCAGGCGGCGCAGCGGGAAGGCCTGGGCGTAGGCGGCGATGGCGGCCTCGCGGTCTCCCATCAGCTCGCACGCGCGGCCCAGGCGCGAGCGGATGTCCGCGAGACGCTCGGGGGCGGTGGTGCGCGGCAGGGAGGAGAGCAGCGACTCCAGCGCGCGCCGGGCGTGCTCGGGGCGCTCGCAGCGCAGCGAAAGCTCCGCCAGCTCCAGCAGCACGGCCTGCTCCGGAGACAGGCGCGCGGCCTTCTCCAGGGCCACCAGCGCCTCGCCGAGGCGGCCCAGCCGGGCCTCCAGCACGTTGGCCAGCTCGCGCAGTGCCGCGGCCGCGAGCCGCTTGTCACCCTGCGCCTCGGCCACGCGCGCCCGCTCTTCCAGGGCGGTGGCCAGGCCCGCCATGTCCGAGCGCTTGCGCTGGAGGGCGCACAGCTCGCCCAGGGTGGGCAGGTCATCCGGCTCCGCCTTCAGCACCTCCTGGAGGGCGGTGGCGGCGAGGTCCAAATCAAAGGCCAGGTCCCGCGCGGCGACGGAGAGGCGGCGGTACTTCTGCGCGCGCTCCTTGGGCTCGGGGGTGAGGCGCGCGAGGGCGGAGAGGCATCGGGTGAGCAGCCCTCCATCGCGGCGCGCCTCGGCGAGCGCCAGCATGGACTCCAGCGCGGGCTTGTGGGCGGGGTCGGCCTCGAGCGCGGAGGTGAGGAGGCGCTCGGCCTTCTCGGGCTGCTGCAGGCGGCCGCGGTACAGCTCTCCGGCCTCGGCCCAGAGGGCGGCGCGGCGGCCGGGCTCCTCGTGGACGGCGGCGGCCTTCTCCAGCGCCTCGGCCAGTTCCTGGGTGCGGCCGGTGGCGCGGAAGTAGGGAATCAGCTCGTCGAGCGCGGCGGAGTCGCGCGGATCCAACGCGAGCGCGGCCTCCAGGTGCTCGCGGGCGCGGGCGGGGTCACCGAGCTTCGTGCGGTACAGGCGCGCCAGGGCGTGGTGGCTCTGGTGCGCGGCCTGGCGGATGGACTCGGTGCGCGGCGCGGGGCCGGCCAGCTCCAGCGCCTGCTGGTAGCCAGCGAGCGCCTCCTGCATCTTGCCCAGCTTCTCGGCCACGCGGGCGGTGGAGAAGAGGGGCTCGGGCTCGCCGGGAAGCAGCGACGTGGCCTCGCGGTAGCGCAGCAGCGCGTTGTCCGGCTGCTGGAGGCCCTCTTCCCAGATGCGGCCGGCGAGGAGGTTGGCGCGGCCCACGCGGTCCAGCTCGTGGCGGGCCATGGCCACCTCGCGCAGGCGGTCCAGGGCCTTGAGGGCGCGCAGGTGCTCGCCGCCGCGGTGGCACAGCTCGCCCAGCAGCAGCAGGGCATCTGGCTGGTCCGGCGCGAGGCGCAGCGCGGCCTCGCAGTGCAGGCGGGCGCCAGCGACATCGTCCTCCGTCTGGGCGCACAGCCGCGCGAGGTGCACGTGCGCATCCGCGGCCTCGACGGGGTCTCTCGCGAGCGCGGCGATGCGGCGGTAGGCACGCACGGCACCGGCGCGGTCGCGGCTCTGGTCCGAGGCGCGCGCGAGGGCCTTGAGGGAAGGCAGGTGGTCCGGCTTGAGGCCGAGCACCTCGTGGAGGGCCTTCACCGCCACCTGGGGCGCGTGATCCCTGGCGGCGCGGGCGGCGGCCTCGGCGGAGAAGAAGGCGGCGGCCTCCTCGGAGGCGCGGCGCGCCAGGGTGCACAGGGCGAGGTAGCGCTCGGCGGCGCGGGCGTGCTCGTTGCGGCGCTCGCGCACCACGGCCTCGCCCCAGAGGGCGGCGGGGCTCTTCTCGCGGCGGCGCAGCAGCGTGGCGGCCACGTCCAGGGCCAGGTCATGCGCCTGCGGATCCGCCACGAGGAGCGACAGCAGGCGCTCGGCGGCGAAGGGGTGGGCGTCCTGGGCATCACCAGCCTGCAGGTACGCGTCGCGGGCCTCGGCGAGCTTGCCCTGGGCGAGCAGGGCCTCGGCGTCGGCGAAGGCGCGGGAGCCCTCGAGGGCCAGCAGCAGCTCCTCGTCGGGCGGGGCCGGGGGCGGCAGGCCCCCGGAGGAGAAGCGCAGACGCAGGCCCGCGCTGCTCACCTCGGCGGAGGACAGGCGCGCGGTGTCCAGCACGGGCATCTTGAAGCCCCGGCTGACGGCGGCCTTCTGGCAGAGCGCGGGCAGCACGCGGGTGGAGAAGCCGGTGGCGCCGCGCACCTCCACCTCGGGCAGCAGGCCCAGCTCGGCCACGGTGGCGGCGAGGAGGCCGGGCACCTGCACCGACGGCGTGGAGGCGAAGCCGTACAGGCGCACGTCGTAGAGGTAGAGGGCGAGCCGCTCACCGTCCGCGTCGAAGGCCACCTTGAAGGTGAGCGGGGTGCGCTCCGGCGCCTGGAGGAAGGCCTGGCCCTCGAGGTAGCCGGGGCGGAAGTGCAGCTTGAGGCCCTCGAGGCCCGCCACACGTCCGGCCAGCTCCGCCACCTTGCGCGCCACCAGGTCCGCGTCGACGTTCAGCTCGAGGAAGCCGAAGAGGAGCTTCTTGCGCTGGTAGCGCGAGGCCCCGGCGCTGACGTTGAAGGGGAAGGTGACGTCGGGAATCTGCAGCGCGAAGTCGGCGATGGACAGGCCGGGCGCCAGCTCGAGGGACGGAAACCCCACGAAGGCGCGCCTGTCCAACAGGCGCAGCTCGGGGGCGGCGGCTTGCGCTTCGGACGCGGGCTTGGGGGAGTCGCTGTCGGTGGCCATCGGGGGGCTGCTGTCGAGCACGGGAAGGTACCACGTGGTCCAACCCCCCGGAATTTTTGCTGTTACCCCGCCCGGAGAGCAGGCAACGAGCCTCTGGCGCGAGCGCCCGGCTGTGCCAGAGTCGGGCCCCCTTCAGGAGGCCGCGCCCCACCATGAGCACGACGGTTTCGACTTTTCTGATGTTCGAAGGCAAGAAGGCCGAGGAAGCGATGACGTTCTACGTGTCGCTCTTCAAGGACGCGAGCATCACCAGCATCCAGCGCTATGGCCCGGGCCAGCCCGGCGCCGAGGGGTCGGTGGTGCAGGCGGCCTTCACCCTCAACGGCCAGCGCTTCATGTGCATCGACAGCAGCATGAAGCACGGGTTCACCTTCACGCCCGCCACGTCCATCTTCATCCACACGGACTCGGAAGCCGAGCTCGACATGCTGGCCGCGAAGCTGGGCGAAGGGGGACAGGTGCTCATGCCCCTGGGCGAGTACCCCTTCAGCCCGAAGTTCACCTGGCTCGCCGACCGGTTCGGCGTGTCCTGGCAGCTCAGCCTGACGAAGGCCTGAGCGGACCCGGGCCTCAGCCCGGCATCGGCCCCACGTAGCGGGACGCGGGACGGATGAGCCGGCCGGTGGCGCGCTGCTCGGCGACATGGCCCAGCCATCCGGCCACGCGGCCGCAGGCGAAGGCGGCCGAGAACAGCGCGCGATCGAGTCCCACCGCGTCGAGCAGCACCGCCGTGTAGAACTCCACGTTCGCGCGCAGGGGCCGGTCCGGGTAGCGCTGGCGCAGCAGCTCATCGGCCGCGCGTTCCACCGAGCGCGCCAGGGCGAGCCGGTCGGTCCGCAGCCCCCCTTGCTCGAGCCGCTCGAGGGCGCGCTCCAGCACCGCCGCGCGCGGGTCACGCACGCGGTAGATGCGATGGCCCATGCCCATGATGCGGCGTCCGGCCCGGAGCTCCTCCTCGAGCCACGCGGCGGCCCGCTCCGGACGGCCAATGGCATCGAGCATGTCCAGCACCGGCCCGGGTGCCCCACCGTGCAGGGGCCCCTTCAACGCACCGATGGCGCCCACCACCGCCGACACCGCATCCGAGCCCGTCGAGGCGATCACCCGCGCGGTGAACGTGGAGGCATTCAGCCCATGGTCGGAAACAGTGACCAGGTAGGCCTCGAGCCCGGCGGCCCGCTCGGGTTGGGATTCACCGCTCACCATGCGCAGCAGATCCGCCGCGTGGGACAGCGACGGGTCCGGCGGCACGGGCGCCAGACCGCGCCTGCGCCTCGCCCATGCGCCCGCGAACACCGCCAGGGCGCCCGTCAACAGGACGAAGGTGTCCAGCTCACCGCCCGGGTGCAGCGGGACGTGGGCCGCCGCGGCCCGGAGCGCGTCCATCGCGTCCCGCTCCTCGAGCGCATCCCCTGTCCTCTCGAGCAACCCGAAGGCGCGCACCCGCGCCTCGCCCAGGGCCGCTTGGAGCGACGCGGGCAGCGCCTCCTTCGCGTACGGTGCCCAGAGCCGCCGGCACACCTCCTCGAAGGAGACCGCCCCGGCGAGTGACTCCACGTCCTCTCCGGCAATCACCAGCCTTCCCCGCTCGCCGTCCACCTCGCTCAACCGGGTCTCCGCTACGACTACGCCTTCGAGACCCGCCTGCACCGCAGCCTGCGTCGCGTCCATGTTCGTGACCCTCCGACGCAAGGTGTAATTTCCACCCTCCGGGCTCGAAACTCGATTCGACAATCGACATGTCGCCCAGGCGAAGGGCCAGCCCGCGCCCGGCCTCAGGCCTGGCCCAGCCAGGGGCGCAGCAGGCTCTCCGCCCGCGCCCGGTCCGTGAACAGCAGCGCCAGGCCCACCATCGCCCCCGGTCCCTCCTGGGGCGGAAACACCTGGGCCACCTGCGCCTCCAGCTCCACCACGCGCGCGGCGAACTCCAGCACCAGGCTCACGACGACGTGCGTGTCCCGGGGCAGCTGCTTGGAGGTGGAGATGAAAACAGCCCCCATGCGCAGCTCCCGCTCGTACGCCTGCTGGAAGGCGGCGCGCGTGGGGTAGCTCAGCTCGAAGTGCGGGATGCGCAGCTCCTGGTCCAGCGCCGAGGTGAGCACCTCCCGCGGCGTGAGCAGGCGCACCCCGAAGCCGCCTCGCTCGATGGTGCGCAGCTCGGCCGGCACCAGCTTGTGCCGGCGCACCTCGCCCTCGAAGAACAGACAGCGCTCCGGCTCCACGAAGAGCTGGATGTGCAGCCGGGTGTCCAACGGGGGCATCGACGAGGAGATGATGAACAGCCCCGTCGTCGACACATCGCCCGTGAATCCGGACTGGGAGAGCTCCCGCTCTCCGTACTTCACCATCAACCGACGTTTGATCCGGCGATGCTGGCGCTTCTCGGCCATGGCCGTCTTCCGCCCCCTGGCCCAAGCCCCGGCAGACGCCACCAGGGCAGGGCTCCTGCGTTCCGCGGCACCCTAACACGCCCCCTCGAATGCCCCGCCGCCCCCACCCGCGGCCCCACACACCCCCACACTCCCTGCTCGCCCCCCGTGCTCAGTGTTCACTGCGAGTCCTTCGCGAACGCCTCCGAGCACAAGCGCACGCGAGTTTTCCTGTTCCGCTGCTCGGAGGGCGAGTAGATGAGCGGCCCCGCTTCACTCAAGGCCCCTGCCCGCGACCCCCGTTTCCGGCGAAGATGCAGCGCCCGTGATCGATACCGGTACCCTTGTCCTCGATGGCCGCTTCCGTGTGCTCCAGCTCCTCGGTGCAGGCGGCATGGGCGAGGTGTATCTCGGCGAGCAGGTGTCCCTGGGCCGCAAGGTGGCCATCAAGGTCCTCCACGCGGACCTGATGGTGCACCCGAGCATGATCGAGCGCTTCAAGCGCGAGGCGCGCCTGCTGTCCGCGGTGGAGCACCCGGCCGTGGTGCACGTCATCGACTACGGCCAGGCGGAGGTCGGCGCGTGCCTGGTGATGGAGTACGTGGAGGGCGAGAACCTCTATGACGTGCTGCAGCTGGGGGCCATGGCGCCGTCGCGCGCGCTGCCCCTGCTGTACCAGCTCGCCGAGGGCCTGGCGGCCATCCACGACAAGGGCATCATCCACCGCGACCTCAAGCCGGAGAACGTGCTGCTCACCCGGGGGCTGCGCGGCGAGCAGGCGCGGCTGCTGGACTTCGGCATCGCCCGGCTGGTGGAGCCGGATGCGACGAGCAGCAACCTCAGCCAGGTGGGGCTGGTGGTGGGCACGCCGGAGTACCTCTCGCCGGAGCAGGCGGTGGGCGCGCCGGTGGATCCGCGCAGCGACCTGTACTCCTTCGGGGTGCTCGCCTACCGCATGCTCTCGGGCGCGCTCCCCTTCCCCGGGCCCGGGCCCACGCAGTACGTGGCCCAGCATGCCGCCGCCGAGCCCATGTCCCTCATCGAGGCCGCCCCGACGCTCGCCGGCCACCCCGCGCTCGTCGCGCTGGTGATGCAGCTGCTGCAGAAGGCGCCCAGCCACCGGTTGCAGAGCGCCACCTCGCTGGTGGATGCGCTCGGCGCGCTGGCGGCCGGAGCCCAGGCCATGGTGGGCCTGCCCCTGGCGATGGCGGCGGGCACGGCGTCCCCGAGCATCTCGGCCTTCCTCGTCCCCGACGCGTCCGCCCAGGGCAGCAGTGGAACGTCCCCCTTCGCCTCGCCCCCGGGCGAGCCCGCGGAGCGCAAGCCGGCCGAGTCCCCGGCCTCGGGCACGTCCGTCTTCGCCGCGCCCCCGCCGGTGGCCACGCCCGCGAGCAGTGGCCGCACGGCCTCCCAGGCGCCGACCCGCGCCGACCGGAACATGCCGCTGCCCGAGGGCGCGGCCTCGCCCTCGCGCGCACCCACCCGCTCCTCGCAGTCGGCCATCGCGGCCGTGGTGTACGAGAAGCACGTGGTGCGCGCCGGCACCGTCGTGCCCGCCCCGAAGCCCGCGGGCACGGTGGCCCCCATTGGCAGCGGGACGCTCGCGGGCAGCAAGCCGCAGAACCTGACGGTGATGCTCACCGACCTGGAGGGCTACACCGAGCGCACCTCCCGGCAGACGCACGAGCAGAACGCGCGGATGCTGGAGACGCACGACGGGCTGCTGCTGACGCTGGTGCGCCAGTACGGCGGGCGCCTGGTGCAGAAGCGCGGAGACTCGCTGCTGGCCGTCTTCCCCTCCCCCACCCACGCGGTGCTCTGCGGCATGGCCATGCAGGACCGGCTGTGGCGGCACAACCAGACGTGCGGCCCGGACGAGCAGCTGCCCGTGCGCATCTGCCTCCACACGGGCGAGGTGCTCGTCACGCGCGACGCGGTGCTCGGCGAGCCGGTGGAGGTGGTGAAGGCGGTGGAGCAGGTGGCCACGGCCGGCGAGGTCATCTTCACCGAGTCGGTGAACCTCGCGCGCAACCGGGTGGAGGGAGATGCCGAGCCCTGCGGCAGCGTGCCCATGCCAGGCAATGGCGAGCCGCTGCGCATCCACCGCTGCCGCCGCTCCCCGGAGGGCCTGCCCTTCGGTGGCCAGGACGAGGTGTCGCTCAGTCCGCCCATTGAGGAGCAGCTGGGCCCGGTGATGAAGCCGGTGCGGGCGGTGGCGAGCCTGGCGCGCACGGTGGCCGAGCGCACGGTGGCGCTCGTGCGGGCCTGGCCGCGCCAGACAGCGGGCGTGGGCCTGGGGCTGGTGGCCGTGCTGGGCGTGGGCTCCTATGAGGTGTCGCGCCGCAACAACCCGGTGTACCAGGCCCGGGAGCTGATGGAGGCGGGCCAGCCGGCGGACGCGCTCAAGCGCCTGTCGGACGTGCCGGCGGAAGCGAAGAAGGACGCGCCGGTGCTCCAGCTGCGCGCGCGGGCGTTGCACGGGCTGGAGCGGCACGAGGAGGAGCACGCGGTGCTCGCGGGCATGGACGCCGCGGCGCGCGAGTCCCTCGAGACGCCGGTGCTGGACGGGCTGGCCGAGGACTTCGGCGAGGACGAGGCGGACAAGGGGCTGCGCAAGCTCTTGTCCGGACTGCCGAAGGAGCCGGTGAAGAAGCACTTCGAGGCGCTGGCGGACGAGGAGCCCTCGCCGAGGCAGTGGGGCGCGCTGCGCTACCTGGAGGCCGTGCAGTCCACCGACGGGCTGGACCTGGTGACGCTGTACACGCGCTCGCTCGAGTCGAAGAGCTGCGGCGTGCGCGCGCGCTCGGCGCGGCGGCTGGCGGGACTGGGAGATCCGAAGGCGGTGCCCGCCCTGGAGGAGCTGAGCAAGCTGCCCAAGGACAAGGCCGTGCCCGGCTCGAAGAACTGCGGCCAGGACGAGGCGAAGGACGCCCTCTCGACGCTGTCGAAGAAGTGAGCGGCCCCCTCTTCCGGGACCGCTCAGCGCCGCTCAATCATCATCGTCGTGCTTGGAGTGGCCCTTCTTCTTCCCACGGCCACGGCCATGCCCGCGGCCGTCATCGTCGTCATCCCAGTCGTGCCGATCCCTGTCCCGGTCCTTGTCCTTGAGCTTCTCGTCCACGCGCAGCAGCTCGCGGGTATAGGCGTGGTACTCGAGGTGCAGGTGGCCCCGGGCCCCGGGGGCGAAGGCGTGGAACTTCACCTTCCACACGTCCTTGCCCGTGAGGTGGGCCTCCTTGAGCTCGCACCGGAGGCCCCGGTAACGGCACTCCGAGAAGCCCACCGACACGGCCTCGTCGTAGGACATGGCCCGGGGAGGCGGCGGACCCGGCGGAGGCCGGTGCGGGTGGTACCCGCGCACGATGCAGCCGGGCGCGAGGCAGAGCAATCCGAGAAGCAGCACGGTTCGCATGAGTCCTCCCTACAACGCCGAGGGTGAGGCGAAGCCGACGAAGAGTTCGCCGGTGAGCCAGGCGCGCTGGCCCCGGGCCGCGGCACGCAGGAAGTCATTGAGGACGGGCCCGCTCTGGCCGGCGCGGTGGGTGCGCGGGAAGAGGAGGTTCATGCGCGAGCGGGCAATGCCCTTGCTGCCCCGGTGGATGAAGGTGACGGTGCCGTCCGGCTCCACCGTCTCGACGACGGCGATGTGGGTCATCCCGTCATTGCGCTTGCCGTCGCGGTTGCGGTCGTAGGTCTCCTGGAAGAAGACGAGGTCACCGGGACGGGGACGGCGCTGGTGGACGGCACGCCGGTCCTGCGCGCGGCGGTAGATGGCGGTGACGGCGTTCTCGCCGTTGAGGAAGCCATGGCTGACCAGGTCGATGCCGGCCTTCAGGTAGGCGAGCCGCACGAAGCCGGAGCAGTCGTCCGGGACGCTGCGGTCCACGCGGCCAAGCTGCTTCACCCCCACGAGCTGCACCGCGCGCTCGACGATGAGGGCCGCGGCGGGCGAGGGCGTCCCCAAGACTCCCAGGCGAGAGGCGCGCAGGAGGGAGGCTCCGGCCACGAGCCGGGCGACCTCCACCGTGGTGCTCAGCGCCCGCGCCACCTCCTCCGTCGAGGCCGCCGAGGCGGCACGGGACTCCACCCCTTCGGCGCGGGCAGGCCCCTCGGAGACGGCCGGAGAAGACGGAGCCGGAGCGGCCGGACGGCGCGTGGGCGCGGCGCCAGCGCAGGCGACGAGGAGACACACCGGAACGAGGAGCACACAACGCATGCGGAGTTCCCTGTCAGATGAGGGGGGGCGACATTATCCACCTCCGCCGCCGCCTGCACCCTCTGCGTCCAGGCAGGTGCGCCGTCCTGGCAGGTCCTCAGCCGGCCTGGGACGCCAGGGGCAGCCGGAAGGTGAAGGCACTGCCCTCGCCCAGCGCGCTCTCCACCGACAGGTCCCCTCCGGCTTCCTGGAGGATGGTGCGCACCACCGGCAGGCCCAGGCCCGTCCCCCGGCCCGGAGGCTTGGTGGTGAACCACGGCTCGAAGATGGAGCAGAGCTTGTCCGCGGGGATGCCCACCCCGGTGTCCTCCACGCGGCAGCAGGCGAAGCCCGGCGCGCGGTCCTCGAAGAGCCGCACCCGCACCTCGGCGGGCCGGCCCCGCACCGCCTCCACCGCGTCGGCCGCGTTGCTCACCAGGTTGAGCAGCACCTGCTCCACCCGCGTCCGGCTCGCCTCCACCCAGAGAGGGGACTCGGGCATGGAAGCCGAGACCATCACGTGCTTGGTGATGCCCGCCGTGCGCAGCATGGCCAGCGCGCCCGACACCAGCTCGCGCAGGTCCATCCGCTCCACCGTCGAGCGCCCCGGCCGGCCCAGGTCCATCAGGTGCCGCCCGTGCGTGGCCACGTGCTCGCACGCCCAGTCCAGCTCCTCGAGCAACTCGGCATCGGGCGGGGTGCCGTTCCGCGCGCACTCCCGGAAGGAGCTCCTCAGGCTGTTGAGCACGGTGGAGATGTTGCGCAGCTCGTGCCCCACGCCGGCCGCCAGCGTGCCCAGCGTCGCCAGCCGCTCCACCTGCAGCAACTGGTTGCGCGTCCGCTCCAGCTCCGCTTCCAGCATCTCGTGGTAGCGCACCCGCTCGGTGACATCCAGGGCCAGGCCGGTGACGCCCGTGAGCGTGCCGGCCTCGTCGAACACCGGCGTGTAGCGCATCTCGTAGTGGACGCCATCGAGCAAGATGTAACCGGTGAAGGCCTCACCGGTCAGCGCCCGCCGCGCCTGCGCGACGAGCTCCGGGTGGCTGGCGAAGACCTCGAAGAGGGACTGGCCCACCAACCACCCCGGCGAGAAGCCCCGCGTGGACAGCGAGCCCCCATCCGAAAAGGTGAAGAGGCCCTGCGTGTCCAGCGCCCAGAGGGCCATCTGCGCACCGCGGACCGCCGTGCGCAGCCGCATCTCGCTGAGGGCCAGGGCGCGCTGCATGGACTCGCGCTCGGCCACCTGCGCCTTCAGCATGCGATTGGCCGCCTCGCCCGCGGTGAGCGCCACCTGGAAACGCTCCTGCACTTCGCGCCGCTCGGTGACGTCGATGAGGATGCCGAGCACGCCGAAGACGGCCCCCTGCTCGTCGCGCAGGGGCACCTTGCTCGTCTGCGTCCACCGCTGCCGGCCGTCACTGCCCCGCACGGGCTCCTCGGTCTCGGGCAGCGGCTGCCCCGACGTCAGCACCTGCGTGTCGCACGCGCGGTAGAAGTCCGAGTCCTCCTTGCGCCAGGGCAGCTCGTAGTCGGTGAGCCCCACCACCCCACTGGGGTCCGCACGGCCGGCGATCTTCGCGAACGCGGCGTTGCACCCGAGGTAGCGCAGGTCGCGCCCCTTCCAGAAAATGGGGTATGGCAGTGCGTCGAGGATGTGCCGGAACAGCTCGGCCTCCTGCCGCACCGGTGCCTGGACGACGGCTTCGCGCGACCGCATGGGTCCTCCCCCCCCGTCCCCATGAGAACAGGGGAGTCTCGAACATAACGGCCCGCCGGGGGATGCCGGGAAAACGGGGCGCGGGGATGTTCGCCGCCGGACGTCCGGGATTTTTGGCATCTTCCTCCTGTCGGCTCACGCTGGAGGAGGGCACCCATGGCCACCACACCCGGAACACACACGGCGGAGCTGCCCGGCCCGCGCGCGACACCCCTGCTCGGTGTCACCGGCAACTACATCCGCTTCATCGCGGACCAGTTGCACTGGCTCCACGAGCTGCGCCGCTACGGCCCGCTGGTGGCGCTGGCACGGGGGAGCACCCGGCACGTCTTCGTCTTCCACCCCGACTTCAACATGCAGGTGCTGAGCAACCCGGCGCTCTTCCGCTCCCTGGAGCTCTGGCGCATGGGCCCCGAGGGCTCGTCCCTGCGCAGGTTGTGGACGGGGCTGCTCTCCATCAACGGCGAGGTGCACCGGCAGCACCGCCGGATGATGATGCCCGCCTTCCACAAGAAGAAGGTGGAGAGCTACCGCGACGCCATGGTGGCGTGCATCGGCCGGATGCTGAGCGGCTGGAAGCCGGGCGAGGTGCGGAACATCTTCCGGGAGATGCGGCAGGTGACGCTGCTCATCGTCACCCAGGTGCTCTTCGGGCTGGAGGATGACCGGGAGACGCTGCGGATGGGGCTGCTGATGGCGGAGTGGCTGGAGCGCTACACCTCGCCGGCCGTCCACCTCCTCCCCTACGACAAGCCCGGGCTGCCCTTCCGCCACCTGCTCCGGGTCTCCGAGCGGGGGGAGGCCGCCATCCGGGACCTCATCGCCCGCAAGCGCGCACAGGGCGCGCACGGAGACGACGTGCTCTCCATGCTGCTCCACGCGCGCGACGACGAGGGCGGCTCCATGTCCGACGCGGAGCTGGTCGGGCAGACCAACATCCTCTTCGTCGCCGGCCACGAGACGACCACCAACAGCCTCACCTGGACGCTCTTCCTGCTCGACCAGCACCCGGAGGTGCACGCGGCGCTGGTGGAGGAGCTGGAGCGGGAGCTGAAGGGCTCGCCGCCCACCATCGAGCAGCTGGAGCGGCTTCCGCTGCTGGACCGGGTGGTGAAGGAGAGCCTGCGCCTCCTGCCGCCCGTGCCGACGGCCTTCCGCACCAGCACCGCGCCTTTCGAGATGGGCGGCCACCAGTTCGGCGCGGAGACGCATCTGTACTACAGCCCGTACGTCACCCACCGGCTGCCGGACCTCTACCCCGAACCGGACCGCTTCCTCCCGGAGCGCTGGTTGAAGGCCGAGCCACCGGTGTACGGCTACATCCCCTTCAGCAACGGGCCGCGCCGGTGCATCGGCGCCACCCTGGCACTGCTGGAGATGAAGCTGATGCTCTCCATGCTGCTGCCCCGCTTCCGGCTCTCCCTGCCGCCGGGCGCACGCGTGGACCCGCTGGTGCGGGCCACGATGCGGCCGAAGGGCGGACTGCCCATGCGCCTCCACGCGCAGGACAAGCGCTTCGAGCGCCCCGAGGTGCGAGGCCGCATTCGAGAGCTCGTGGCCCTGCCGTGAGCCCGCGCCTCACCCCTCCCAGGTGTCCATCATCGTGCGCACCCGCTCGTAGCGCTCCAGCAGCTCGGCGCGCTTGGCGGTGAAGAGCACCATGAAGCCCACCACCCCCACGCCGAGCAGCGAGAGGAAGGCGGCGCCCATGCGGTGGTCCCGGATGCCGAAGCGCGCCAGATTGGCCAGCACGCACGTCACCAGGAAGGCACTGCCCAGGTACACGTAGGAGCGGATGCGCAGCGCCATGCCGGCCGCCACGCCCACCACGCACAGCAGGACGCACAGCAGCATGGCCCGGCCGTCCTGGAACATGAGCGGCTTCCACGCCCCGGCCACGTAGACGAGGGTGATGGCCATGGCGCGCAGCTTCGCCCGCGTGTCCGGCTCGAGCGCCTCGTGGAAGACGCGCAGCAGCACCAGCAGCGAGAGGCCCGCGGGGATGACGTAGTACTGCGGCTCCCCGGCACCCGTGCCCACCCAGACGAGGAAGAGCGCGGCGTTGAAGGCAGCCACCGACACGAGCGAGGCCATGCCGCGCTGCGAGGGGTGCGCGGCCAGCGCGGCGAAGTGGGCCGCGTAGCCCACCAGCAGGGCCGCCACGTACAGCGGCTGGCCCCACGGCGCGGTGAGCAGGCCCGCCAGGGGGAAGAGGAAGGCGCCCCACAGCGCCGGCCGGCGGAAGGCGGGCAGCGCGGAGCCCTCGCGCATCGCGAAGACGTAGAGGCCGGAGAAGAGCGCTCCGCCCACCAGCGCCACCAGGCTGTCCGCCGTGCCCAGCCCCGAGGCCAGCGCGTGCAGGCGCACCGACAGGTAGCCGAGCACCACCGTCCACACCGCGAGGAAGGCGGATGTCTCGTCCTCCTCGCGCACGGCGCGGCGCACCAGCGCGAAGAAGAGCACCGCCAGGCACGCGCAGTCGACGAGCGCCGCCACCATGACTCCGGCCGCCCCGGGCACCAGCACCAGGCCGCCAAGCACCTCCACCAGGGCAATCACCGCGAAGGAGTGCCCCACGCTCCGGCGCACCCGGTCACTCGCGAGGAACAGGGCCGCCGTGGCCAGCAGCGCGCTGAGCGCTCCGAAGAACGGGAGGATGAACTCCGCGCCCCGGCCGGTGGAGAACAGCGCCCCCACGTGCGCGAGCAGCGCGTGCAGCCCCACCAGCGAGGCCACCCAGCCCACCACCGCGCGCTCGGGGCGCCGGTACACCACCGCCCAGGCCGTCACCATGCCGGAGAGGAAGCACGCCGCCGTGCCCGGGTGCTTCAAGTCCCGCAGGCCGACGAGGGACAGCAGCGCCAGCACCCAACCCGCATGGTGCAGCGCGGCGCCCACGGTCACGTCCCGGTCATCCAGCCAGGTGCCCGCCATGCACAGCACCAGGCCCGTGCCACTCACCACCGCGGGCGTCCAGAGCGGCTCCACCGCCGCGACGAGCACGCCGGCCAGCAGCGCGACGGCCACGTTGGCCATCTCCCGCTCGCGCGACACCATCAGCACCAGCGAGGCGAGCCCGGCCAGCAGCGCCACCGGAAGCGGCAGCGCGCCCGGCCCGTGGTTCAGCAGGTGCACCACCACGGGCACCGCCGTGGTGAGGGCGCCCGCCATCCACAGCGGCTCGCTCCACGTGTCGGGGAGCCCCGGCGACAGACGCTCGGCCAGCCGCGTCAGGGCGCGCTGGATGCTCCCCACCTGGCACAGGGCGGACAACACGGCCGCGCCGAGCGCCACCGCGGCGAAGGCCAGCGCCGCCTCCGGGCGCCACTCGAGGAAGGCGTGCTCCGCCGTCCTGCCCAGCGAGGCCCCGGCGAGCACGAGCAGCGACGCCGTCAGCATCCAGCGCCGAGAGAGGAGGAAGGCCCCCACCAGCAGCACCCCGGCCAGCAGGGCGATGGCCCCCGGCGTGGGCCCTCGCAGCAGGGACGCGCCACCGAGTGTGAGTGCCCCCACCACGGTGACGGGCCGCAGCGACGTGTCCGGCGGCGTGCGGAAGAAGGCCCACAGCGCACCGGGAACGTGGTGGGTGAGGAAGCCGAGCGCCAGCAGCAGGACGATGGCCCCGAGGTGGAGCGGGAAGCAGAAGAGCAGCAGGCCTACTCCGAGCCCCACACGCACCGAGGGCCTCGGCCCGGGCAGCAGCACGAGGGAGGCCACGAGGGGAGCGAACACCCCGGGCGCGGCCATCGTCTCGGGCACCAGCACCACGCCCACCAGTGTCAGCGCGCCCTGCATCCACATGGACAGCTGGCGCACTGGCTCCTCCTCGGACGTGCCGAGCAGGAGGTGACGGGCGGAGGACAGGTGCTCCGCGGCGCGCACCACGCCGAGCGCGAGCAGCGGCAGCGCGGCGGCCCAGGGCATGGACAGGTTCGCCTGGAGGACGAGGAAGAGCGAGAGCAGCGGCGCGAGGCCCGCGAAGAAGGGCTGGCGGTTGGCGCGCGTCCACACCAGAGGCAGCAGCACCGTGCCCGCGAGCACCGCCAGGGACGCGCCTCTGCGGGCATCCACGCACGCGAGGAGCAGGAAGCCCAGGGCGCACAGCGTCGCCGCGAGCGAGAAACGGCGCTCCCCGGCGAGGAGGCGGAAGGCCGCGCGGTGCGACTCGAGGAGGGCCAGGAGGCTCAGCAGCGTGGCCAGCACCAGCGAGTGCGCGGCCTGGGTGGACTGGAAGACGAAGACGAAGGCCCACAGGGAGGCGGCGACGACACTGACGGACGGGTGCAGCGCGCGCGCGGTGAGGAGGGCCCCGAGTGCGGCGCCGAGCGCGAGCGGGTACGGCTGCGCTCCCCGCGCTGCGGACACCACCACCAGGGGGTAGACGAGCGCGACGAGGCCCGCGACGAGGGTGCTGGCACTGCGCCCCCAGCGCGCGGCGGCCACCGAGGCCCCCAGCGACCAGAGGACGAAGAGGGCCACGGACAGGGCCGGCGTCATCCACGGCCAGACGGAGAAGCTGCCCACCTGGGGCAGCAGCGCGAAGCCGGCCAGGATGACCGCGAACGGGCGGAGCTCGGGCGTGACCCGCGAGGCCACGGCCGCGGCGGCGGCGGCCAGGAGCACGGTGACGCCGAACCAGGGCACCTGGATGGAGAAGCCCCAGAGGAACGCGAGGAGGGCATAGGCGGCCCCGGGCCAGCCGAGCAGCCGTGCACGCCCCCCGAGCCCGCCCAGGAGAGCGAGCCCCAGGGCCGAGACGGCGAGCGCCAGGGGCACCCAGGACGGGCCGGCGAGGCTGGCGAGCTTGGGCACCACGGCGGCGGCACCGAAGGCCGCGACGGCGAGCAGGTAGGGGTTGGCGAGGTTCCACGCCACGAGGAGCGCGGCGGTGCCACAGAGCACCAGGCCCGTCAGCGCGGAGGCCTGGGCGCCCGCGTTGAGGCTGTACACGAAGCCGATGGACGAGAGCCACGCCACCGCGACGCTGAAGGTGAGGCTCGTGCGGCGGGTGCAGACGAGCGACAGCGCGGCGAACACGAGCGCCACCCCACCGCACACGAGCGAGGCGCCGACGGCCCCGAAGAGGGAGTAGGCGGAGAAGGCGAGGAGGAAGGTGAGCGCGGCACCGACGGTGGACAGGTAGAGGCGCTCGAGGAACAGCCCGGTGCCGACGCAGACGGCGATGAGCCCGAGCGCGGTCCAGAAGGCGGGGCGCTGGTCGGAGCCCGCGTGGCCGAGGAGGACGAAGAGCGGGCTGGCAATGGCGGTGGCGCGCAGGAGGACCTCGGAGCACTCCGCGTCACGCGCTGAGGAGTTTCGCTCGGCCCGGGAGCGCAACCACCCGGCGAGCACGGCGCCCGCGAGGACGAAGGGCACGGCCGAGAGCGCCCCGTAGTGGAACGGGAGCTTGCCGGCCACGGGGTAGCCAAGCGCGGCCTTGAGCGAATCGAGCAGGGCCCGCACGGCGCCGGGGACGAGCTGGCCGGCGGAGGCATAGGAGAAGTACGCCCCGGCGTAGGCGAGGTAGAGCCAGCGCACGCGGGGCAGCTCACCGCGGGAGAGCCCGAACACGGTCCAGGTGAAGACGGCCGCGGTGAGGAAGAAGGCCGGAGGCGAGCCCGTGGCGGCGAGCGCGAGGCAGCCCACCTGGAGCGAGGCGATGCTCACGGAGAGCGAGTCGGCGGCCTCGTGGGGAGGGAGGCGGCGGAAGCCGAGGCAGGTGGCGAACAGGAATGCGAGGAGCGGGGCGTAGCTGCCGAAGGAGGGGGCCACGCCGGCGGTGGCGAGGGCCAGGTGCAGGCGGATGGCGTAGAGCAGCAGCAGGTAGAAAGGCGCGGCGAGGACGAAGGCGAGCGCCTTGGAGCTCCGGGGCGCGGGGACGGGCCTGCGCGAGAGGACGAAGAAGAGGGCGCAGGGCAGCACGTCCAACCAGAACGCGAGCGCGCCCCGGGCGAAGAGGGGCGCGAGGCCCATCATCAACGTGGTGCCGAGCAACGCGAGCTGGACGAGGGGACGCGAGGGAGCGTCGAAGGACTCGGCAGGCTTGCGGACGAGGGCGGCGGCGGCGACGGACCAGCCGAGGAGCAACGGCAACATCAGGGCGAGCGGCACGCCATCGAGGCTGAGGCCGCCGAGGGGCCCGAGGGCGACACCACCGAGGGGGGCGACGGCGGCACCGATGAGGCCGAGGATGCGGCCGGCACCGGCGAGGGCCTCGCGGCGGGCGAGCAGGGAGCCGCAGATGGAGAAGGCGGCGGAGTAGCCCGCGGTCATGCCGAAGACGACGAGCGAGCGGGAGAAGGAGGTGAGCCCGGCCCAGCTATCGAAGGCGAGGTAGAGAGAACCGGCGACGATGAGGAAGGCGCCGATGAACCAGCCGATGCTCTCGTAGAGGAAGGGGCGCCAGACGGTGTCCCAGGTCGAGGTCTCCTCGACGATGCGGGCGGCGACGGTGCGAACGGGAGGAGGCGAGAAGAGCGGCTCGGTGACGACCGGAGGAAGCCGCGCCACCTCGTCGCCAGACTCCACGTCGTCGTGCTCCTCTTCCTCGCGCCCCTCCACTCCCTCGCGCCCCTCCACTCCCTCGCGCCCCTCCACTCCCTCGCCCTCCGGGAGAGGGTCGGGGTGAGGGTGCCGAGCCTCCCGGGTTGAGTCCGTGCCAGCTCCCTCTCCCTCTGGGAGAGGGTTGGGGTGAGGGTCTACCTGTGGCTTATCCCAGGCCACCTCGAGAGCGGAGGAGGAAGCCACCGGCTCCGTCGAGGGCGAGGCCTCCACAACCGCCGGAGCACTCACCACCTCCGGAGCGCTCACACCCTCCGCCACCGGCTGAGCGGGAGCAGCCTCCTGGGCGGAGGCGGAGGGACTCTCGGCGAGGACGGAGAGGAGGATCCGCACCTGGCGCTCGTAGCGCTGGGTCAGATAGCTCCGGGTGCCCTTGGTGACATAGGTGGAGTCCCAGTGCTGCAACTCACCGAGGAGGAACTGGACGTGGGCGAGCTCTTGCTCCAGGGCCTGGCGAGGGCGAGGAGACATGGGCTTGCCGCACGCGGCGCAGCGCAGGCCGCCGAGGCGCTCCTGGCGGCAGGACGAGCAGTACATGGTGGGTCAACCCCTCTACAACGACCATGCCGGGCACGAAGCCCAGGAAAATGAGGAACTTGGAGCCTGGGGTGCTACCCGCCTGACGCAGTGCGCCCGTGCCCATGTGCAGCGTACTGCACAAAGGGACGCGAACGCACGGGGCCCCCCGGGCGCCCTCCCCTCGCCAGGGCTCGGTCTGGAGCACGCACAGCGGACCCATCGCCGTACCGCACCAGCCCGCACGCCCGGGCCCCGGACACAGGGGGCACGGGCGCGCGCCCTCGTACTACCCGCGCAGGAAGGCGGTGCCCTGGCTGCCGGGCTTCTCGGCCTCGCGCAGCACGGCGTCGTTGGGGGAAATCCCCACGATGTGGATGGCCTCGATGCCCTCCTCGAGCATCTCCAGGCTCTCCTCCACCTTGGGAATCATGCCGCCCTGGATGACGCCGGAGGCAATCTTGGCGCGGGCCTCGGCGGGCGTCAGCGTGGGCAGGCGGGTGGACGGGTCGTCCTTGTTGGCGAGCACGCCGGGCACGTTGGACACGAGGAACAGCTTGGCCGCTCCCAGCTTCGCGGCCACGCGGGTGGCCACGGTGTCCGCGTTGATGTTGAAGACGTTGCCCTGCGCGTCACCCGACAGCGAGCCGAGCACCGGCACGAAACCCGCGTCGGCGACACGCTGGAAGGCCTCGGTGTTCACGCCGGTGACGTCGCCCACCAGGCCGAGGTCCACGGGTTCCGGGCCCGCGCCGCTCATGACCTTGGGAGGCCGGCGCTTCGCCTCGATGAGCCCGGCGGACATGCCGGTGGTGCACAGGGCGGGCACACCGGCGATGCGGAAGGCCGAGGCCACGTCCACGGACACCTGGCCCGCGAGCGTCATCTTCATCACCTCGAGGGTGGCCTCGTCGGTGTAGCGGCGGCCGGCCACCATCTTCGGCTGCAGACCGAGCTTCTTCTGCAGCTCCGTGGCCTGGGGCCCGCCGCCGTGGATGACGGCCACGCGGATGCCCGCGTCAAGGAAGGCGCGCACGGCGGCGCCCACGCTCGCGGCGAGCTTCGGCTTGTCCATGGCCAGCTCGCCGCCAATCTTCACGACGAACCAGCGCCCGCGGAAACCGGAGAGCCCGCTCACGGCCACAGCCCCGGCTCGGCGAGCGTGAGGCGCTCGTCCCAGCCCATCATGAGGTTGAAGCTCTGGATGGCCTGGCCGGCGCCGCCCTTCACCAGGTTGTCGAGCGCGGAGAAGCACACCACGCGGCGGGTGCTGCCCGTCACGGGGCCGAGCGTGAAGCCCACCTCCACGTAGTTGCTGCCGGACACGCCCACCACCTCGGGCTGGCGGCCGCCGCTCACCATCCGGATGAAGGGCTCGTTGCCGTACGCCGTCTTCCACGCGGCGGTGAGCTGCTCCTGCGTGACGGAGGCGGGCACGTCGGCGAACGAGGTGGAGAAGATGCCGCGCGGCAGCGGCGCGGACACGGGCACGAACTCCAGCGACATGTCCTCCTTGCCACCGGCGATGCGCAGCGTCTGGAGAATCTCGGGGATGTGCTGGTGCTCGAGCGGCTTGTAGGTGCGCAGGTTGGCGGCGCGCAGCGGGTGGTGCGTGGTGATCTGCGGGTTGGCGCCGCTGCCCGAGGAGCCGGTGGCGGCCACGGTGTGGATGGGGCCGGTGAGCAGGCCGGCCTTGGCCAGCGGCAGCAGGCCGAGCGCGATGGTGGTGGCGAAGCAGCCGGGGCTGGCGATGTAGCGCGCCTTGCGGATGGCCTCGCGGTTGATCTCCGGCATGCCGTAGGTGAAGGAGCCGTCGGTGAGCATCTGCGGCGCCGGGTGGTCCACGCCGTAGTACTTGGCGTAGGCGGCCGCGTCGCGCAGGCGGAAGTCGCCGGACAGGTCCACGATGCGCACGCCCGAGTTGATGATGTCCAGCACCACCTTGGCGGTGGTCTTGTGGGGCATGGCCAGGAAGGCCACATCCGCGCCGGCCACGGCCTGGGCGGGGGGCATTTCCTGGAAGCTGAGGTCGGTGAGCCCGGCGAGGTTGAAGTGGACGTCGCCCACCTTCTTGCCGATGTTGTCCACCGCCGTCACGCGGGTCACTTCCACGTTCGGGTTGAAGAGGAGCCGGCGGAGGATCTCGGCTCCGCCGTAACCGGTACCGCCGATGAGGACTGCCTTGACCTTGTTGGCCATGTGCGCTGTCTCCGTGAAGGACTTCCCGGGCGCGTGTATAGGGGCGCCCCGGCCGGGAAATCCACCTCACCGAACCGCTGACGCGGCGGGCCATGCGCGGGTGTCATCTCCCCTACTCGGCCCCTGAAGCGCTCGCACTCGGGGTATGACCCATCCGGCCTGCCGCTCGGTGCTGGCCTCGGGGCGGGCGCTGTGGAACGTTGGACCCCCCATGAGCCCTGAATTGAAGCTGCGCCCCATCGAGCCGCGGGACGACGCGGCGGTGGCGGCGGTCATCCGGAAGGTCATGCCCGAGTTCGGCGCGAGCGGGCCCGGCTTCGCCATCCATGACCCCGAAGTGAATGGGATGAGCACGGCCTACGCGCGCCCGGGTTGCGCCTACTGGGTGGTGGAGGACGAGACGGGCCGCGTGCTGGGCGGAGGCGGCATCGCTCCGCTGGAGGGCGGCGAGTCCGGCGTCTGCGAGCTGCGGAAGATGTACTTCCTGCCCGAGGTGCGCGGACGCGGCGTGGGCGAGCGGCTGCTGCGCCAGTGCCTCGCGTTCGCCCGGGAGGCGGGATACAGCACGTGCTACCTGGAGACGCTCGAGGGCATGAAGCAGGCGCAGAAGCTGTACCAGCGCCTGGGCTTCCAGCCGCTCTGCGCGCCCATGGGCGCCACGGGCCACTTCGGCTGCGACCGCTGGTACGCGCTCGAGCTGCGCTGAGACGCCTCAGCCCCGGGTCGCCGAGGCACCCCGCATCCGGCGGCAGAGCGCCGAGGCCGCCAGGAAGCCGTGGCTGAAGCCCTTGCGGAAGACGTTCTTGTAGAACCGGCCCACCCCGGGAACGGCGGCGATCATGTCGCCCAGGCTCCACATCTCCTCGTGCACATGCACGACGGGCTTCAGGTCCCCGTCCGCGGTTCCCACGAGGGAGAAGTCGTAGACGAGGATCGTCCGCAGCGGGTACGTGAACAGCCAGCTGAACTGCCTCAGGTTCATCACCCCGTCGACGATGGCCCGGCCGCCCCGGTGGCCCTCCTCCAGCTGGACGTTGAGCTGGAAGATGTCGAAGTCGAAGGAGAACATGCAGTGGAAGCCGGCCGCCCCGCGCCGGTAGTTCTCGCGTCCTTCACCTTGCTGCCAGGGATCCTTGAAGACGACGTCCTCCCCGATGAAGGGCAGGACCTCCTCTTCCAGTACCTGGGGACGAATGCTCGTGTCGTAGAGCAGCACGGTCATCCGCCGGAAGCGCTCCTCCAGCCGCTGGATGAGCGCCCGCTCGGTGTTGCCCATGGGGTTGCCTGCCCGCTCCCTGCCGTTCACGCCGCTTTCACGCACGCACACAGGGTAGGCATCGTGACAACCCCCGGGAAGCCGGGCTCCGGCTGCGGGCCCTCCCGCTCTCAGAGGAACGGCCGCGACAGCTCGTCGATGCGGCGCAGCTCGTCGGGCGAGAGGGTGAACGTCCCCGCCCCGACGTTCTCCTCGGCGTGGCGCCGCTTCGTCGCGCCCGGGATGACCACCACCGTCTCCCCGTGGAAGTGGATCAACCAGTTGAGCGCCACCTGCGAGGGGGTGACGCCATGGGCGGTGGCGATCTTCCGCAGTTCCTCGATGAGCGGGCGGCTGCGCTCGAGTCCCTTGGCGCGGAAGCTCGGCAGGAACTTGCGCGGGCCCACGCGGTTCTTGATGAGCGACGGATCCTCGTGGAACTTGCCGGAGAGCAGGCCCTGCGCGAGCGGTGAGTACGCGATGATGGTGATGCCCAGCTCCTTCGCGGCGGCGAGCACCCCGTTCGATTCGATGCGCCGGTCCAGCAGGCTGTACTGCATCTGATTGGACACGAGCGGGACGCCCCTGCGAGCGAGCACCTCATGTGCCGCGCGCATGCGCTTCGCGGAGAAGTTGCTGACGCCCACCGTGCGGATCTTCCCCGCCTGCACGAGGTCCGCCATCGCATTGGACTGCGCCGCGACAGAGGCGAACGAGAAGGGCTGGTGGATTTGATGCAGATCGATCCCGAACGGGCTCAGGTGCGTGAGCCGGTCGCCAATCGTATCGCGGATGCTGGAGGCGCCGCGCCACGGATAGGGAAACCACTTCGTGGCGACGACGACCTCACCGGGCTTCTTGCCCAGCTTGGTAAGGGCGTTGGCGAGGGCGCGCTCCGAGCGGCCATCCCCGTAGGCCTCGGCGGTGTCGAACCAGTTGATGCCGCCGCGCAGGGACGCGTCGACGATCTCCTCGACCGTTGGGGTGGGCAGGGCCTCCCAGAAACCGCCCGCCAGGCCAGAGCCCTCGGAGAACTGCCAGCACCCCAATCCAATGGCGGAGATCTCGATGTCCGACCGCCCCAGTCTTCGCTGTATCACCGCGTTTCCTCCTGGTTCCCGTGTGTCGTGCAACACGTCTTGCAACACGAACAAGGCACCCATGTGACGTCACTGCAACAGCGGATCTTCGCATTGCACTCTCGCATCCAAATTGGGTACCGAAAGCGTCACAACGGCCTGGGAGCGCTTCCGCTCTTGCAGGCGCGAAGCATTCATGTCCCCCATGCCCTCCTCCTACCGCCCCGTCCTCCAGGCCCTGCTGTCGGGCGCCACCCTCCTGGTCTCTCCCCTGTCGCTGGCCCAGGAGCAGGCAGCGCAACCGCCCGCCGCCGAGCCCGCGCAGCCGCCCGAGCCCGCGTCCCCCGCCGCCGCGCCGGCGCCCGAGGCCGCTCCCGCTCCCGCGCCTGCGCCCGAGGCCAAGAAGGAGAAGGAGTCGCCCTGGTACGAGCGCATCAAGCTCCGGGGCTACACCCAGTTCCGCTACAACCGGCTCCCGAGCTTCCGCCGGAACGATGATCTCATCAACGAGCAGGGAGACCGCTTCCTCGGGAAGAACAACAACTTCGGCATCCGGCGGGCGCGGCTCGTCATCTCCGGCGACGTCCACGAGCGCGTCTCCATCTACCTGCAGCCCGACTTCGCCTCGGTCATCGGCGAGCAGTTCAACGTGGCCATCATGCGGGACTGGTACGCCGACATCTTCTTCGATGCGAAGAAGGAGTTCCGGCTGCGCCTGGGCCAGTCGAAGGTGCCGTTCGGCTTCGAGAACCTCCAGTCGAGCTCGAACCGCGCCGCCCTGGACCGCAACGACGCCATCAACAGCGCGCTCCGGGACGAGCGCGACCTGGGCGGGTTCTTCTACTGGGCGCCCGAGGAGATCCGCCAGCGCTTCGCCGACCTGGCCAACAGCAAGCTGAAGGGCTCGGGCGACTACGGCGTGGTGGGCTTCGGCGTCTTCAACGGCCAGGGCGCCAACCGCCCCGAGCGCAACGACAACGTGCACGTGGTGGGCCGGGTGACCTGGCCCTTCCTGTTCGGCAAGCAGTACGTCGAGGTCGGCGCACAGGGCTACTACGGCCGCTTCAACGTCGCCACGGGCAGCGGGTACACCCTCCGGGGCGGCAACGACATGGTCGATGCCCGCGCCGCCGCGACCCTGGTCATCTACCCGCAGCCCATCGGCTTCATGGCCGAGTACAACGTGGGACGCGGACCGTCCCTGGGCGAGGGAGACGAGAGCACCGTCGTCGCCAGCCGCGCGCTGCAGGGTGGTTATGCGCAGCTCATGTACCGGCTGGACAACGTGCTCGGCATCTCGCTGCTGCCCTACGTGCGAGGCACCCTCTACCAGGGCGGCAAGAAGGCCGAGACGAACGCCCCCCGCTACGACGTGCGCGAGCTGGAGCTGGGCGTGGAGTGGCAGATCATCAAGGCCATCGAAGTGACGGGCGCCTACCTCATCTCGGATCGCACCTCGTCTCGCGCCCCCTACGAGCAGGAGCAGGGGCACGTGACGCGCCTCCAGGTGCAGGTGAACTACTGACGGGAGTGCGCCCCTTGCCCTCCGCCGGGCGGCCGGGCAGCCATGCGGCCTTCCGGCGCCTGGCGGTCCGCCCGCCCGGCGGAGCGGCAGCATCCGGCGGCCAGCCCCGAGGGGCATCCCCATGTTCTTCGGGAACAGGAGGTGCCCGGATGGCACAGGACCAGGACAAGGGAAAGCTGCAGGCCAGCGAGGACAAGGAGAAGCTGAACCCGAAGGTGGACTCGGGTGACGTCTCGGGTCAGGGCCGCGAGCGCCGGGACGACGACGAGTACCCCAAGCACCGCAACGCGGGCGAGTTCGGCACGCACGGTGGCCCCAACAAGGCGGGCAAGGAAGACAACAGGAAGGTGCATGCCCCCGGTAGCTCGAAAGCGGGCTCCCAGTAGTCTCCGGGCCCCGGCGAGCCGCAGCGGACGGACGGCCCGCGAAGCCCCGGAGGCTCCTTCCCGAGTGGACAAGGAGCCCTTCGAGATCGGCGTGGTGCTCGCGCGGGTGCGCGAGTCCATCCGGGGTTTCGCGGATGCCGCCATGTTCGAGCTGGCGGAGCACGGCCATGCGAGCCTCTTCGAGCAGCTCGTGGGCTGCATCCTGTCCATCCGCACGCGAGACGAGGTGACGCTGCCCGTGGCGCTGCGGCTGCTGTCCCAGGCGCGGACCCCGGAGGCCATGCGCCAATTGGGGCCGGAGCGCATCGGCGCCCTCATCCGCCCGGTGACGTTCCCCGAGCCCAAGGCGGGGGCGATCCACGCCATCGCCACGCGCACGGTGGAGGAGTTCGGCGGCGAGCTGCCGTGCGACGCGCAGGTGCTCCAGTCCTTCAAGGGCGTGGGGCCCAAGTGCGCGCACCTGGCGCTTGGGATTGCCTGTGGGCAGGCCCGCATCAGCGTGGACATCCACGTGCACCGGGTGACGAACCGCTGGGGCTACGTGCGGGCGAGCACCCCCGAGCAGACGCTGGCCGCGTTGGAGGCGGTGCTGCCCCGTGAGCACTGGGTGGAGCTCAACCGGCTGCTGGTGCCCTTCGGCAAGCACGTGTGCACGGGCACGCAGCCCAAGTGCTCCATGTGCCCGGTGCTGTCCATGTGCCGGCAGGTGGGCGTGCGCAACCCGCGCTGAGGTGGCCGGGCCGCGCCGCGCCGCCGTGGAGCCTCAGCGGTCCGCGGCGAGCAGCTGCGTCACCCGCCGCGCGAATCGCCGCCACGGGTTGGTGCGCCCACCGTGGGCAAGGGTGATCTCCTTCGAGTGTTCCAGGTCCCTCGCCCAGCACGTCTCCAGCTTCGAGGCGAGCTTGCGGTCCACCACCACCAGCGAGCCCTCGCGCATGCGGTGCAGCGACAGCGCATCCAGGTTGGTGGAGCCCACCACGCTCAACCAGTCGTCCACGAGCACCGTCTTGGAGTGCATCATGGAGGGCTGGTACTCCCACATCCGCACCCCGCCCTTCAGCATCCGCTCGTAGGTGGCGCGCTGCGAGGCGCGGACGATGCGCCAGTCATGTACGGGCCCGGCCGCGAGCACCCGCACGTCCACGCCCTGCTTCCGCTTCTCCAGCAACTGCTCGAGGATGGCCTTGGGCGGCGTGAAGTAGGCATTGGCGATCCACAGCCGCTCGCGCGCCTTGGCGAACACCATGCGCAGCATGCGCTCGGCGTTGGAGATGCCGGAGACACCGCTGCTCTCCACGAAGGCCGCCCACGCATCGCCCTCGTCGTGGGACAGCTCGGGGAAACAGCTCTCCGGGAGCAGCGCGCCGCCACACTCCTGCCAGGAGCGCGCGAAGGCCAGTTGCATCTCGCGCACCGCGGGGCCCACCACGCGCACGTTGGTGTCGCGCCACTCCTCGGGACTGCACCCCTCGCCCTGCCACGACTTCCAGATGCCGAAGCCCCCGGTGAAGCCCACCTTCCCGTCGATGAGGACGATCTTGTGGTGGGTCCGCCCAAAGAGCCGTCCGAGCCACCGGCCTGACAGCGGCCGGAAGTAGTGCACCTCGACGCCGCCCTCGCGCAGCCGCTTCTCCACCTTCGGGTTGAAGTCGTGCTCGCCACGCACCTCCTGGCTGCCCACCGGGTCCACGATGACGCGGCAGGCGACGCCCGCGCGCGCTCGCTCGCACAGCGCCTCCACGATGCGATCCGAAGGCTCGCTGGGACGCCAGATGAAGACGAGGATGTGGATGGACTCGGTGGCCTGGCGGATGGTGTCGATGAGCGTGTCGAAGATGGCCCCGTTCTCCACGAGATTCACCGCATGGCCTGGCTCGAGCCGGACCCGCGTGGACTGGTAGATGGCGTGGTTGAAGGCCCGCAGTCCGGGCGGCAAGGCCGCGGGACCGGTCATCTCGTGCTGGTCGTTGCGGTGGTCAGGCGCCTCCCAGCTCACTGCTTCCGTCGGTGGCGATTCCATGACCGTGGGAAGGTAGGGATGACCTCCCCGCGGGGCACCCCTCCCGGAGCAATCCGAGCCTGCCTGCCTGCTCCCCCAGACGCGGGAGCACGGCCCAGAGGACTACTGCACGGAGGACGGGGCGCGGAACACCTCGCCGTCCTGACCCTCGAGCACGAGGCTGGCGTCGTCCTTGGGAGACACGCGCAGCGCGGCGCGGGGCTGGCCCTTGCGGTCCACGAGCAGCAGCCCGGGGGCACCATGCTCGTCGGCGCCGAGGATGGCGCGCGGGCGCCCGTTCTCATCCCCCAGCTCCAGGCGCGAGGAGCCATCGGGCATGAGTCCCACGGAGAAGAACTCGGTGCCGCCGTTGTTGCCGAGCACCAGGCGCGGGGCCTCCTCCGAGTACACGGTGAGCTCGGCGAGCATGGCGCCCTCGGCGGTGGCGAAGCGCAGCCGGGGCGAGCCGCTGGCATCCACGCCCAGCAGGGCGCGGGCCCGGCCCTGGGTGTCGTGCAGCACCAGGCCGCCCTCGCCGCCCTCCTGGGCCGAGAGCGTGGCGCGGGTGCGGCCCTGGCTGTCCATCAAGGTGAGGCGCGAGGCCACCAGCTCCCCGCCCTCGGAAGGCCCCATCGGGCGCAGCAGGGCCACGCCCACGCCGAGCGCCCCGAGCGCGAGCGCGGCGAAGGTGACGGACTGCAGGCGGCGGCAGCGGCGCTCCAGCAGCTCCAGGCGTGTGTCCAGGCTCTCCATCCCGTCGAGACCTCCTGTCCAGGCCATGCGGCGGGCACCGGATGACCAGAGGCTAACCGAGCCGGGCCCTCCCATGCGCGCCTCTGTCCACCATCGACCGCAAGCCCCGGGTGGGGCTGGTGGGCGCCGGGCGCCAGACATATCCGCCCTGGAACATGTCCCGACGACTTCTCTTCCCGTGTCTGTTGCTCGCCCTGGCCGCGTGTGTGCGCAACCCCGTCACCGGCAAGCGCCAGTTGTCCCTCGTCTCCACGAAGGAGGAAATCGCCATCGGCCAACAAGGGGCCGAGGACGCGCGGCAGTCCATTGGCCTGCTGCCCAACCCCGCGGTGCAGGAGTACGTGGCGCGGGTGGGCAAGAGCCTGGCGGCGAAGTCGGAGCGGCCGGAGCTGCCCTGGAGCTTCCAGGTGCTGGACGACCCCACGGTGAATGCCTTCGCCCTGCCGGGGGGCCCCATCTTCGTCACGCGCGGCATCCTCACCCACATGAACTCCGAGGCGGAGCTGGCCGCGGTGCTGGGGCACGAGATTGGCCACGTCACCGCGCGGCACTCGGCCACGCAGATAACGCGGGCGCAGCTCTCGCAGCTCGGCCTGGGGCTGGGCACGATCCTGGTGCCGGACCTGGCCCGGTTCGGAGGGCTCGCCTCGGCCGGGCTGCAGCTGATGCTGCTCAAGTACGGGCGCGACGCGGAGACCCAGGCCGACGAGCTGGGCCTGCGCTACATGCTCGACGAGCGCTACGACGCCCGCGAGATGGTGGGCCTCTTCCAGATGCTCTCGCGCGTGAGCGGCGCCGAGGGCAGCCGGCTCCCCACCTGGCTCGCCACGCACCCCAACCCGGAGGACCGGCTGAAGGAGACGCAGCGGCGCCTCGCCTCGATGAACCTGGATGCCTCCACGCTGCGGGTGGAGCGGGAGCCCTACCTGCGCCTGCTCCAGGACATGCCCTACGGGCAGAACCCGCGGCAGGGCTTCTTCCAGGGGACGCGCTTCCTCCACCCGGAGCTGCGCTTCCAGTTGGACTTTCCCCAGGGCTGGCAGACGGCCAACCAGACGCAGGCGGTGCTCGCCGTCAGCCCCGGGCAGGACGCGCTCGTGGGGCTCGGCGTGGTGGGCAAGGTCCCTCCCGAGCAGGCCCTGCAACAGTTCTTCGCCAACGAGGCCGTGCAGCCGCTCCCGGTGGCCACCCCGGGCCTGCCCCCGCTCTCCCGCTACTTCGAGGCCCGCACCGAGCAGGGCGTCCTCCAGGGCGTGACGGCCTTCGTCTCCCATGGCGGCAGCACCTACCAGCTCATCGGCTACACCGCCGCCGGCCAGCTCGCCGCCCATGAGCCGGCCTTCCGCGCCACCCTCACCAGCTTCCGCGAGCTGACCGACCCCGCAGTGCTCGGCGTGCAGCCGGCGCGCATCGACCTGGTGAAGCTCGGCGAGCCGATGACGCTGGAGCAGTTCAACGCCCGCCACCCCTCCACCATCCCGCTAGAGGAGCTGGCCACCGTCAACGGCCTCACCCCGGGGGAGAGCATCCCCGCCGGGCGGACCCTGAAGCGCGTGGTGGGGGGTGTGCTGCCCCGCTCGCCCTGAAGGGCCCGGGTGGCGGAGCACTGGAATTCCAGAACAGTTGATAAAATCCAGATAGGCTTGACAGACCCATTCCCCTTGGTGTTCAATGAACTCATGAGTCGCTGAGCTGGCGGCTCAATCCTGTTTTCCAGTTTTAAGTCCGGGTACCCCCTCGGAACGGAGGATGCGATGTCGCTCGAAGCATTCACGAAGGTGACCGAGGCCTCGAAGCTGCTGGTGGAGCATGGTTTCTCTGGCCAGGCGGTGATGTCGGCCATCGAGATGGTGGCCAAGGCGATCGGGGTGGACCGGGCGGTGGTGTACGAGAACAGCACGGCGACGATGCCGGGCAAGCGTCTGGCGCCGCTGCGTCACGCGTGGGGCTCGGCGCCGATGACGCCGCTCATCCAGACGTTCCCGCTGAAGGATCAGATGGCGGGCTGGGTGGAAGTGCTCTCGCGCGGGCAGCCGGTCTGGGACCTGGTGCGCAACATCCAGGGGCCGCTGCAGGTGAACCTGGAGGCGCAGGGAGTGCAGTCGGTGCTGCTGAGCCCCATCAACGTGGGCAACATCAACGGCCAGTGGTGGGGCTTCCTGCGGCTGGATGACTGCACCAAGGAGCGCCGGTGGTCGTCGGAGGAGCTGACCATCATCCGGACGCTGTCGCGCTCGCTGTCGAACGCGCTGCGCCAGGACATGCGCCGCGAGCAACTGGCCCAGACGCGCCAGGAGCTGGAGAGCATGATGCTGCGCTGCGCGGCGACGGGAACGCGCTAAGCACGCGCCCCGCCTCCCCTGCCCCATCACCCCTCCACTGCGACCACCTCCCCTCTCCCCCCGGGAGAGGGACGGGGTGAGGGTGCCCGGCCCCCGGGTTCCCCCCTGGCCTCAGCGCCCCACGAGTCCGGCCTGGAACCGCTGTTCTTCAGCGGTCCAGGCCGCTTCTTTTTGCATGAAACCATCGAGCGCCTCGGGAGGCCCGTTCCGGGTCACGAGGGCACGGGCATACAGCTCGAGCCGCTCCGCATCGAGCAGCCGGGCACGGGGAACCCACCCGCTCCCGAACCGGGCCCCCAACACACCTCCGGCGATCGCCGCGACGGTATCAGTGTCATAACCCTGCTGGATGATGTCCGCGAGCACGGCGCCGGGAGGCTCGGTGGCGGTGAGGGCCCGGACGAGCCCGTGAGCCCCACCGAGGAGCGCGAATCCCTGATTGGGGTGCGCCACCGTGAAGCCCTCGGCGAGATGAGGGCGGGCCAGCTCGGAGATGTGCTCGCGCAGGGCCTCGGGAGGAAGCAGAGGCCCCTCGAGCAGCGCGGCCAGGGTGTCCGAGACGAGGTGTTCCCCGGTCCGATCGAAGGTCCACGCCTCCACCAACTGGAGCCAGCGCGACTCCTCCTCCCAGACGGCGGAAGCCACCCCGGCGCGCACACGGTCCGTGGCCTCCCCGCGCACGAGGGCGGCCACGGACCAAGCCACGGCGTAGGCCAGAGCGGAGGCGCGCAGATCGGCGTGGGTCATCATGGAGGACTCCATGACCACGCGAGCGAGCTCCGCGGGCGAGTCGCGCAGCAAGGCACCCACGGGAGCCACGCGCATGGCGGCGCCCATGCCGGCCGAGGCGCTGCCCGAGTGCTCCGGCGCCCCACCCTTCGCGAGCTGCTGCACGGCGGTCTTGAAGTTGCGCCCGTAGCCCCGCCAAGCCTTGCGGCGCATGCCCTCGACGAGCCAGCGGGCCCAGGAGGCACGCGTCCACCCTCCAGGCTCAAGCGCACAGGCCACGAGGGCCAAACCCTGCTGGGTGTCATCGGAGTGGAGCCCGAGCGGGCGGAGCCGCGAGAGCCGCTTCGTGTCGCCCGCGAGCGCCTGGAGGGGCAGCTCCGAGGGCAGGTCCACATACGCCCCGAACACCTCACGGATGAAGGAGGCGCGCCAGGTCTCGACGGGGCAGCCGAGGGCATCACCCCAGGCGAGCCCCCACAGGGCCCCCTGGGCACGCTCCTCCACGGTGTTGCCGGGGTTCTCGATGGAAATGGGTCTCATGGTGTACACATGACACCATCCCAGCCCGGAACCTGACAAGCCTCCGGGGACGAGGCCCGAGGCCTACCGCCGGTCGCGCTGCAGGTCGGCGAGGACGCGGCGGAGGTACCAGGCCTCGGACTTGCCGGGGTGCTTCTCCTGGAGGCAACCGCGTCTGCTCGTGATCTCGTGGAGGTCCCCGTTTCGGGTGCCATACGATGGCTGACATGCAGACTCCGCCGGCCGCCGATGGGTACGTTGAGCTCTTTCAACAGACGCTGCCTAGCCAGCGCTCATTCGGCGTGTATTGCCTGGGAGCGCATGACTCGGTCGCCCTCTCAGCAGGATTCCTGCTGACGGCGGGAATAGCGCGGCGGGCGGATGATGGTACGGCAGCTTTCCCACGGCTCTACCTGCTGCTTCCACTGTCTGCTGGCATGGGGGAGGAGTCTTTTCGCCAAGAGATGGCAGAGCTGGCCCGACGGTTCCTCGAGAAGCACATGTCGGCTGAGCAAGCCGCAGTCAGGGTCAACGAACTCCTCCCTCGGCTCCAACTCTCCATGCTCGACACGTGGGAGGTCGAGGCACTCGCCGAGCGTGTTCGCGTTTGTGAGCCCGGCTCAGCGGTTCTGGTGCTGGACGCCGACCGTCTATACTCGCCCGCAGTCGAGCTTCCGCCCGCCTTTGTCACGGCGGGTCGTGCGCCCTTCGGCAAGGCGCTCCAGCTTCGGGTGTTCGAAGACGTGTGGGTCCCCAGGGTGGTACACACGGTGGGGACGATCGATCCAATCTCCGAATCGCAAGGCCTGCATCTCGTGCTGTGGACGGGCCAGCATCGTCCGCAACGGTCGGAGCACGTCCAGCGCTTGGAAGGGACTCCCGTCGCGCTTTTCTGGTCGGAAGCAGCTCAGGGCACCGTTCTCTCCGATCGCGCCTTCGGCTTGGCTCACGAAGGCAAGCTGGATGAGGCGTTCCATGTCTGCGACGGCTGGGCCAATCCCATCGAGCGTGCACTGCTGAAAGCCAATTGCTGCGAACTCGCCGGGCGGGCTCCGCAGGCGTTCTCGTGCATCATGCCCCTTCAGGAGGAGATCCTCATCAACGCGCCATCCTCCCGGGTCTTGCAGATAGCCCGATGGGCATTCTTCGCGGGGCGGTACGAAGAGGGTCATGCGTTGTTGGAGAAAGCCCTGGCGTCGCCAGAGATCGACGAGTCCTTTTTTGATCAGGCCCTGGATGCTGCCGGGTTGGCACGGGATAGAGCCTTGCTCGACCGGGTCCGCGGCGAGATGCGGCGCCACTTCCCTCATTCTCGTGCACTGGGGAGCCAAGAGGCGCGCGAGCACTTCCTGGCGGGTCGCTACGCAGAGGCCGTTCAACTGTTCTCGCCGCTGCTGGAGCAGGGGCGGGGTGGGGATGATGATCGCCTGCTATGGGTGATCGCCCGGCATCACCAGGAGGGGCCGTTGGATTATGAGCGGCTGATGAGGGAGGTCCGTGAGCAGGTTCCCGCCCTGGCCGATGCGGCCGCCGAGCACTGGTTCGCTCAGGCATTGAAGGGAGGCGAAGCGCCCGAACGGATCATCGAACGGGCGCTCACCCACCCTTGGAACGCGCGGAACGCAAGCGACGCGAGCAGTACACTGCTGTTGGGCATGGAGCGACTGTTTCTCGCGCCCGGGGGCGGCACGGACGACCAGCGCCTTGGGCTGCTGTGGCGCGCACTGGAGCGCGTGCTCGATCACCTGAGTGCTCATCCGGCTGACTACCGGCGCCGCCTGCAGCTCTCGAAGCTTCTGGATCCGGCGCTCTCGGGCTCCGTGCTGTTCCAGTTGGTGAGCTTCTTCGCCCTCAACGCATGGCCCTGGTGGAAGGGAGCGCGGCCTGGTCGCCGGCGCGAGGTGAAGCGCATGGATCAGGCTCACTTCCCCAGGATCTTGGAGCTTGTCTTTGGGGAAGCGGCTCCCATGTCCGTGGTGGGAATGGGAACGGTGCCCGTCGACAAGCTCCCGTGTCCTCCCGAGGAAGCCCTGGCGTTCTTCCTTTGGATGCTTGAGCACTCGCCCGCTGGGCTGCAGTCCGGGCAAATGGGGAGCCAGCAGCTCGCACAGGTGCTCCACTTCGCTCTGTTGTTCGCACGTGTCGCGGGAGAGACCGATGAGGACATCGGGGCTCGCGCGATGGCGGCGGGGGCCCTCTGTGTGAACGGAGACTTCCGGACAGCGCGAGATCTGATGGAGACGCTGCTCGTGGGCATCTCCCCGGAGGACCCCAGCCAACGCCGGCGTCGGGCATGGATTGCCTTCGCCGACTTCTCCCTACGCGCCCATTCCCTACCCGAGGCCCTGCTCGCGCTCGCCTGTGCGAACCGGTGCCCGCCAGGGCTGGAGCTTGAGGACGATCTCTTTGTCGAGAGCCGTCTCTGGATCCGGATCCTGCGCGAGCTGAAGCTGTTCCAGCCGGCGCTCGCTCTCGTCTCCGAGGCGAGGACGCTGCTCCATCGTTTAGGGGTGGCTGAGAGGAATCTCCACCACATCGACCAATTGGAGGCGAGCATTCGGCTCCTGCTGTTGTCCCAGGAACTCACGTCGGAGGAATCCGGTGCCGACCCTGGCGTTCGGACCCGCTTCCTGGCGCTGGGGGAGTTGTTGGCGGATGCCAACCGGCGCGCGAAAGCCACGGACGGAGAGCTCCAGCCGGGCATGCTGCTGCTCGCCCAGCTCATCGCGTTGGGCGCACGGTTCGGTCTGTATGTTCCGGAGCAGGTCCGGCGCGAGTTCGACGAGCTTCTCCCCGACGTGGGCCTCCTGCTCGAACCGCTGATCAGGGCCGTGGCGAATAAAGAAGCGCTGACGCCCCTCCTGCGGAACCTGGGCTGGGGGCTGGAGAAGGTGCGCGACCCGGAGGAAGTGGGGAGGGTCGTCCATCCATCCGAGTTCATGGCGCGCCAGGAGCTGGGGGCCGCAGTCGACGCGGGGCAGGCAGCCAATGCTTTGTACCTCCTCGAATGGTCCATGGATCGAGCCCTTCGCAACGTGGACGAGGCAGGCTTGGAGCCCGGCTCTGCCTCGTACTGGGTACAGCGGGACGTTTTCGAGTGGGTGGGAAGGTCGGTTCATGGACCGGGCGGTGGCCACATCCCCGAGGAGCTGACGCGACTGGGCTTTGAGCTGGGGCAGGCGATCGATTCGGCACGTGAGCGGAATAGCTCCCGGCAGCCACCTCCCGTCGAGGAGTGTGAGCGGTTCGTGCTTGGACTGAGCCACCGGGGTGTCGCGATCCACGTGCTCGGGCTGGACGAGGAGCAATCCCTGGTTCGTGTCTCGGCGATGGGAGGAAAGCTCTCCGCCTTGAGAGAGACCCCCGAGGTCTTCGACCTTGAGGCGCTCCATGCGTGGCAGGAGGACGGGTACCCGGCTGAGTACGTGGCCATGGATACCCGCGACCCCAACGGCCTGATCACGGTGGAGAGAACACTGGAGCGCATCGGCATCAGCGCGGAGAGCTGCGGTGCGGCAGTGCTCATTCCCACCAAGGAACTACAGCCGGTACCACCCAACCTGCTCCTGACGGGCGGGAATCTGGCGGGTACGCAGATGGCCATTGCGAGTGCGCCATCGCTGACGTGGCTACGAGCAGCTCACGCGAATCCGCGCGCACCGACCACCCGACGCGGCGCGTGGATCCCAACATCGGATTCTCCCGAAGAGCAGGGCACGCTGATGGCCATGCGCGATGACATCCACGAGGTGTTGAGCGCACATGGACTGGTGCTCTCGTGCGCAAGCCAGCCTTCCGAGTCTCTCGCTCGCGCGGACATTGCCTTCATTGGCGCGCATGGCTCGATTTCCCCTGAAGGATTGTTCTTCCGTGTGGTGGCCGATGAGCGCTCGGCTCGCTTCAGCGCGCATGAACTGGCCCGCCACGTCAGTGGTGCTGGCGTCGTCATCCTGGCCGTCTGCAACGGCTCACGCGTGGATCCCCATCCTTTCGCCCGGGCCACCGTGGGACTGGCGAGACTGCTGCTCGGTCACGGGTGCCGTGCGGTGCTTGGCTCACCGTGGAGTCTCGATATCAGCGTCCTGCGGCGGTGGCTGCCTGCCTTCCTGGCGCGCTTCGATATGGGGGCCACCGTGCTCGAAGCGAACCACGAGGCAAATCAGACGGTTGCCGAGAGGTTCAACCGCCACCCGTTCCATTCGCTGGCGATGAACCTGCTGGGCGATCCGTTCGTCACGCGCTGAGCACGCCGTCTTGCGTCACGTCAAGCGACTCGGGAGACCCGCTCCGCGCCGAGCAACCAAGCGCGAGGAACCCACCCACTCCCGAACCGTGCCCCTAACACACCTCCCGCGATGGCCGCGACGGTATCGGTGTCATAACTCTGCTGGATGATGTCCGCGAGCACGGCGCCGGGAGCCTCCGTGGCGATGAGCGCCCGGAGATGTGCTCGCGCACGCACCGGGTCTCGATGGGGCAGCCGAGGGCATCGCCCCGGGCGAGCCACCACAGGGCACCCTGTGTATGGAGAACCAAGTCTGCGGACTACCGCCGGTCGCGCTGCAAATCGGCGAGGACGCGGCGGAGGTACCAGGCCTCGGACTTGCCAGGGTGTTTCTCCTGGAGGCGGGCCACGTGGCGGGCGAGGGACTCCTCGGCCTGGGCGCGCGGCAGCTGGACGCTGCGGAAGTACGCGTCACGCAAGCGGCTGGCCTCGTTGCCGCTCAGGAGCCAGTAGAGGACTCCGAGGCACAGCAACGCGCCGACCACCAGGATGACGAGGTCCGTATCGACGACTTCTTGGTTCACGCGCCGGACCCTACCGCGAGTCCCGGCTCAGAACAGCTTCCACCACTTCTTCTTCGGCGGCTCGGCGGGCTTCTGCCCACTGTCCGTGCTGCCAGCCGGGGCCGGGGGAGCGGCCTCTGGGGCCACGGGAGCCTGGGCCGGAGCCTGGGCGGCCCCCTTCGTCCCCTTCGCGCGAGGCGGAGGGGTGGGCCGGCGCCCGTAGCGGGCCTCCAGGGCACGGGCCTTCTGCTGCAGCGCCCTGCCCTTCACGGGGTCCACCATGGCCACGTAGTTGGCGTAGCCCACGGCGGAGGCGATGACATCCTTGCTGTTGCCCCAGCGCTTGCCCTCGGGCCCCGTCTTCTCCAGCTGGTGCAGCAGGGCGCGGAAGCGCTTGAGCGTCTCGCGGTCCACACCGGGCTTGTCGTTGACGACGACGCCCGTCACCTCCTGCTGGCGGCCGCGGCGCAGCACGCGCGTCTTGTCGGGGTGCGGGGTGAAGTCCTCCTCGAGCACCAGCCAGCGCACGAAGCGCAGCAGCTCGCCGGCATCGTGCGGCCCGGGCCCGGGGGCGGAGAAGGTGAGGTCATCCGCGTAGCGCGTGTAGACGAAGCCCAGCTTGCGCGCCGCGCCGGCGAGCCTGCGGTCCAGCCGCCGGCAGAGGAGGTTCGTCAGCGCGGGCGAGGTGGGCGCGCCCTGGGGCAGCCGCCGCCCGCCCTGGGCGACGAAGAAGCGCTGCCCGTCCAGCTCCACCTCTTCCACGTCCGGCTCGGTGCACAGCAGCGCCAGCACCGTGGCAGTGGCCTCGCTGTAGCCGAGCTTCGCGAAGACGCCCTTCACCCGCGGGTACAGCACCGAGGGGAAGAAGTCCTTCAAGTCCAGGTTCACCACCACGCCCGCGCCCACGTGGGGCCGGGCATTGGTGACGATGGAGCGCCCCGCGCGGAAGCCGTGGGCCGCGTCGTGCACGGGCACCTTCTCGAGGATGTTCTCCAGCACCCAGGCCTGCGCGGCCTTCAGCCGGGGCAGGGGCGCGGAGATGAGCCGGGTGCCGCCCGTCTTCTTGGGCAGCAGGAAGCGCACGTAGTGGCTGGTGGTGGAGGCGGTGCGCGTGAAGCACAGCGCCCGGAGCTTCCCCACGCTCAACCCCAGCGCCTGCGCCAGCGCCTCGGGAGTGGCCAGCACGGGCAGCCCCAGGCGAGTCAGCTTCGCCTCGTCCGGGGTGCGCTCGCTCAGGCCGCCGGACACGCCCCGGCCCAGGAAGAGCAGCTCCTTGCCCTTGCGCTCCTTCCAGGCCTCGGCGCGCGCCAGCCGCTCGCGCTCGCGCCGCTCCTTCGTCTCCTGCTGCTTGCGCCGGCTCTCCTCCAGCCGCCGCTTGCGCAGCTCGCGCTTCATCGCCTCCAGGTTGCCCAGCCGGCTCTGCTCGGTGGTGAGCGCGCGCAGCTCCGCCTGCAGCTCGTTGCGGCGGTGCACCACGTCCACCGGGTCCCCGGGGCGCTCACTGCGCGCCGGCCAGAAGCCCAGGCGCACCATCTCCTCCAGGACGACCTCGTCCTTGGAGCCGGCGCGGATGCGGTCGTACAGCTCCTGTCGGTTACGCGGAGGCTGGGAGGACATGGCGGGTCCGGAGAGAGAGGGAGAGTCCGTCCACGCGGCGGTCCGGGAGCACCTTCGTACTGCTCTCGGGACTGGATCGTCTCAACTCAAGCGGTACCCCCTCCCTGTGGCGCGCAGGACCGACGAGGTCGACAGCGCTGCCGCCACAGGGAGGGAGGTACCGCACAGTGAAGAGCGGGCCAGTGATGCATGACAGGCCATGAGGCATGGACGGCGAAACACCGTCCGGGTTGCAAGGTACTGCCCCCTGACCGCCGCGTGCGCGGACTCTCCCCCTACTCATGTGCGAGACACCCGTGAGTGCTGGAGCCGCAGCGCGAGCAGGTGCTCGCACGGCCCCCGGAACAACTTGTTCTGCTGGAAGAAGTTGCACGTGCACTCGCCGAAAACCATACGCTGGTCCGCGTCGAGCCGCAAAGTGGGACGAAGCACCTTCGCGCCCTCCTTCACCGTGCCGCTCAGCTCCAGCGAGCCGTCCACCCCGGGCCGCGCCTTCACGTCCACCGCCCGGGCGTCCAGGAAGCGCGTGGCCTGCTCCTCGCGCTCGTTGGAGAAGCGCAGCTTGTCCAGGGGCAGGGGCTCGCGGCTCAGCTCGCGCGCCCGGTACACGCCCTTGTTCAAGTCCCAGATGGCCCGCCCCGCCTGCGTCCACGCCGACAGCGCGCCGAGCACCGCGCCCCGCTCCAGCCCCAGCTTCGCGGCCAGCGCCTCGGGCGTGGCGGACCACGTCTCCTTGAGCGCATCGAAGACGCGGCGGCGGGTGAACTCGTCCACCTGCCCGCGCGGCGCCAGCAGGTCGAAGTTGCCCGCGGTGGCCCAGTCATTCGCCGTCCACCCGGACAGGCCCAGGGTGAAGGACAGGTCCCCCAGGTCCGCCACGTAGAAGGATGGCAGCCCCGTGCCCAGCAGGTGCACGGTGAAACGCTTCGCCACCGGGATGAGCCGCTCCAGCACGCCCAGGCGCCGGCGGCCCCACACGCGGATGTCGTGCGTGCCCTCGCCCTCGTACACCGAGCGCCGGCACACCACCTCCGTGCCCCACGGCTCGAACACCACCTTCACCGGCTGCCCCGGCGCCAGCACGTAGCGCATGGAGCGCGGCCCCTTCTTCTCCTTGTGCCGCTTGAGGATGAAGAGGAAGTTGTGCACGTCCATGGGGTGCAGCGTGAAGCGCACCGCTGGCAGCGCCATCGCCGAGTTCACCTGCAGGAAGCCGCGCACCCACGAGTCCGGGAGGTCGATCTTCACCTCCTTGTAGGCCGTGTCCGTGCCCGTCTGCGTGGTGAAGCCGCTCGGGTCCACCTCGAAGCGCGTGCGCTTGTAGGAGCGGATCTTCTGGAACTCGTCGTACAGCGGCGACGAGTAGTCGATGTTGGTGGTGCCGCAGGAGAACTCGCCGACGTTCTGGAACACCTCGTAGCTGGCGCCGAGCCGGCCATAGCTGGACTCGTCCTGGCTGAAGCACTCGAAGAAGCACTCGTCTGGGTGGACGGTGATGACCGGGTCCAGCACGAACCAGAAGTCGCGGTTCTTCTCGTAGAGGTAGCGGTAGTAACGCGCGCGGGCCTCGTAGAAGGGGCCCATGCGGCGCGAGCTCTCCTTCTCCAGCTCGGCGAGCTCCTCGCGCAGGGCCTTGAGGCGGCTGGCCACCGACTGGCGCTGCGCGGCGATGGCCACCAGGTCCACCTGCTCCTGCTGCGCCGCCCACAGCTTGTAGGCCGTCTTGTCCTTGGGCTTGAAGCGCAGGTCCGACACCACCACGTCGTGGAGGGCGGAGATGGCCTCGCGGAAGGCCACGTTCTGGCGCAGCTCGCCGGAGAAGAAGGTGGGCGGCCGCTTGACGTCCGGCGCGAAGGACAGCGCGGTGCTGTCCCCCTGGTTCCGCACCGTGCTGCTGCCCGCGTAGGAGTACTCAAAGTGCACGGCGGACCTCTACCGGGCGGACGACGAAGGGGACGGGGAGCGACGGCTGCGCCTTGACGATGGAGAGCATCGCCTCCAGCGCCGCGGCCCGATGCTCTATAGCGATGGTGGCTGACATCCGGTGCAGCACCTCCAGGGCCACGCGGCCACTGGCCTCGGTGCCGCGGCCCTCGCGCATGAGGAAGCCCAGCACGCGCTGGCGAGCGACGCGGCCCTTGTTCACCTGGCTCAACACGCGGATGAAGTACGGCGCCAGCTGCTCCACCAGGGCCGGCTTGCCGCTGGCGAAGCGGTCCAGGTACGTGGTGGCGAAGAGCTGCACGGCGGGCGCGGGGTGCTCGGACAGGCGCAGGAGCAGCGCGGGCCCGTCCTCCTCGCGGAAGGAGCGCGTGAGCATCTCCCGCCCGAAGGCCTGCACGTCCTGGCGCACACTGTCCGCCACCGAGACGAGCACCTCCAGGGAGAAATCCTCCGGGGTGAAGCGCTCGCGGAAGTAGCGGAAGCCGAAGGCGCGAGCATCGTCCCAGCGCGAGTCCAGCAGGCCCACCGCCGTGGCCAGCTCCGCGCGCACCTCGGGGACATGGGCCTCCAGCCAGCGCCAGGCCCACTCGCGCACCGCCAGCACGTCATGTCCGGCCAGCCGCACCGCGCGCGGTACGTCCACCGTCAGCACCGTGCCATGGCGGGCGAGCAGCGCCGCGCCCACCGTCTGCGCGTCGGCGTCCTCGGAGTCGAGCAGCCGCCACGCCGTCTCCACCGGCAGCGCGGCGAGCGCGGGCGCCAGCTCTCCGGAGAGGAGCGCGGCGATGTGGGCGGGAATGCCCTCCGGCAGGCGGCGGCGCAGCAGGGCGGCCAGCAGGGTCTCCACGGCGCGGGCCCCGGCGGAGGGGCTCGCGGCCACGAGCCTGCCAAGCAGCGGGCGCACCGCGGCGCGCACGTCCGGCACGGGGCTGGTGGCCAGGCGGATGAGGAGCTCCTCCTGGGCGAGCAGCGTGGCCTCGGACTCGGCGAGGAGCGCGAGCAACCGCAGGCCCAGGGCCCGGAGCGGCGCGTGCTCGGACTGCACCAGGAGGAGGAGCAGCTCGTCCGGAATGGGCTCGGTGCGCAGGTCGCGGCGCAGGAGCAGCTCGCCGCCCAACTCCTGCACCTCGGGCACGGGGTGGGCGAGCAGGTCGCGCACCACCTCCAGCCCCACCACGCGGGACGAGGGCCCCACCGCGGCGAGCACCACGCGGGCCACGTCCGCGGCGATGGGGCCGTCCTCCTTCGCCTTCAGTTGCAGCACCGCCGCCACCAGCCGGCCCACGAGCGTGCGCGCGGCCTGCTCGGAGAGCACGGAGCCACGCACCAGGTTGGCGGCATAGGCGCGGGTGTCCGCGTGCCGCGCGGTGGCCAGCCCGGCGATGAAGCCCGAGTCCTCGATGAGGACGTGGCGCAGCTCATCCATCCAGCGGAAGGCCTGCTGGCGGGCGGGGGCGTACGAGGAGCGCGCCACCGCGAGCAGCAGGGCCCGGGGCTCGCGCCGCGCATCCAACCGCTGCAACGCCAGCTCGAAGCCGAGGCGCGCGGTGGACTCGTAGGGGCGCTCCAGCAGCATGGCCACCGCGTCCACGTCCAGCCGCGCGAGGAAGTCCGGGCAGGCGTGCAGCGCGCGGGAGGCGAAGTCGTGCACCGGGGCGCAGGCGCTCTCGTCCAGCAGGTGCAGCAGGCCCGCCGGGGTGCGCTCCCACAGCTTGGGGAAGGCCTCCTCGCGGACCTCGGGGTCCCGTGCTCCGGGGTAGTAGGAGCCCTTGCAGCGGAAGAGGAGCGGGTTCTCCACGGGCTCGTAGCGCGGGCTGTGGCGGTACAGCAGGTGGTTGAAGGCCCAGTAGGGCCACCAGGCGTCCCACTGCTGCACGTAACGGCCCCAGCCGGTGGTGCGGGGGGCGGCGGCGTCCGCGTCACTGAAGGCGAGCAGCACTCCCACCGCCATCTTCACGAACTCCGGGCTCTCCAGCTCCCCCAGGCGGCGCAGCGTGCGCCACACCCGGCGCCGGAGGTACTTGCGCGTCTCCAGGGTGTAGGCGCGCGGCCGGCTGGCCCCGAGCGTGCGCTCCTTCTCGTAGCGCCAGGCGATGAGGCCGAACACCTCGCCGTCCCGGCGGTACTCGGCCGCCTTGAAGAGGTGGCGCAGCACCTTCACCGACTGCACGGAGAAGGGCACGGTGCGCAGCACACGCAACAGGGCGGGCCGCACCGCCTCCGAGTCCACGAGGTACAGGGGCTCGAGGACATTGAGCGCATCCGCCTTCCCGGAGGCGAGGTGCACGTCGAGTGCCTTGCCGAAGGCCTCCGCGTCCCCGGCCCCGGCGGGCTCGCGCAACGCGGGGGGCAGCTTCTCCAGCACGTCCCGGCGGAAGTCGGCGCGGGTGGCCTCGTCGGAGAGTTGCAGCAGGGCCTCGGTGGCCATGCGGCGCACCATGTCCGGCGTGGAGGCGTCTCCATAGAGGCGCCCGAGCGCGGACACGGACGCCTCCGAGCCCAGGCGGCCCAGGGCGGCGGCGATGCTGTAGGCACGCAGGGGCGTGGCCCGCTCCAGCAGGGGCAGCAGCAGGGGCTCGGCGGCGCGCAGCCGCAGCTCGCCCGCGCGCCAGATGACGCGCTCGAGGGCCCGGGGCTGGGCACGCACGTTGGCGCGGCGGAACCACTGCCGGGCACTGGCCTCCTGTTGCAGCTGCTCCAGCAGGGTGCGCTCCCGAGGCGACAGGCCGGGCGGGGCCTCCACCCTCGGAGGCGGCGGGGCCGCGGGAGCCCGAGGGCCAGGCGGCGGCACGGGCGTCCCGGGTGCGCCCCCGCGCACGTAGCCCGAGTCCAGCTTGGACTGGACGAGCTTGTCGAAGACGCGCTTCGCCTCGGCCTGGGGCACGGGCACGGGCGTCTTCGAGCCATCCTTGAGCGCGGTGCCCCTCCGCCCGTAGCGGAAGTTGACCACGCACTGGCCCGGGGAGACCTCCAGGAGGTCCACCTCGTACACCTTGTCGCTCTTCCCCTCCTGGAAGAGCAGCGCCACCTGCTCGAGCAGTTTCACGTCAGCTCACCAGCCTGCGGATGTCGCCATAGGCGCGGTAGAAGCCACCGCGCGCGGACTCGCGGACACCCTCGACGACGTAGCGGCCGCCCGCATCGCGGATGTCCTTGGGGAACTGCACGTTCCAGTCGGAGTGGTAGCCGGGGGATACCACGCGCACGCGCAGGTTGCCCCCATCCTGGTAGCACTCCACGACGACGCCGGTGCCCGCCTCGCGCGTCGTCTCCACGGTGCCGGTGGGGACGGCGGCCACGGGCTTGGGGGCCTGGATGCTGCGGGCCTGCGGCACCGAGCCGGACTGGGCCGCCTGGATGGCCTTCTCGCTCGCGTCGATGCAGGCGAGCACGCCCTCGGTGGTGACGAGGTAGAGCCGGTCCTGGAAGAACTGCATGGAGAAGGCCGAACCGCAGCCGGTGGACAGCTTCCAGAGCCGCTGGCCCTTGTCGTTGAAGCAGTAGACGCTGGACATGTTGTCACCAGCGAAGACGTAGCGGCCGTCATCCACCGCGGCGCAGGAGAACACCGCCGCGTCGCACTGCATGACGGGCCCCACGTCGCCCTTCTTGGTGAAGCGGTGCACGAAGCCCAGGTTGGTGCAGGCGTAGAGCGAGGACTCCTCCTGCCAGCCGAACATGACGTTGCCCTGGGTGGGGCGGTGCCAGATCTCCCGGCCGTCCTCCCAGTCGTACATGGTCAGGCCGCGCCCGTGGCCGTGGTACATGCCCAGCTCGTCGCAGCGCACCATCCACCCGTGGGTGCCGACGCTCTGCTTCGTCCACTGGGACTCGTCCTCGTGGTTGATGGCGGTGAGCTTGCCACCCGCGTCGGACACGCCGAGGACACCGTCCTTGATGTCCAGCCAGTAGATGTCCACGTCGTCGGAGATGTTGTAGGCGACGCGCGGCACCTTGCCGCCGAGGTCATAGACGCGGCCATCGTCGCACCCGGCGTAGAGCCAGCGGTCATCGGCGACGATGCACTTCACGCCATCGGCGAGGCGGAACTGGGAGAGGCTGCGGCCCTCGTGGTCCACCGAGTAGATGGAGCCGCTCTCGTTGCCCACCCAGCAGCGCGAGTCGTCCACGAAGACGCCGAAGGCCCGGTCCCCCGAGTTGAACTTCCAGAGGAGCGGGGCCTGGGTGGCGTTGGAGCGGCCGCTGGTGATTTCGCGGCGGGTGATGGAGCGCTTCTGGCGCTGGCCCATGACGGCGGGGGCGTAGCCCTTGCGGACCTTCTCGTTGATCTTCTTCCGGGCCTCGGCGATCGCCTTGTCCGGGGAGGGGAACTGGGAGACCTGCGTCTGGCCCTTGTCGCCGATGCGGCCGTAGCGGACGGTGAGGGAGTTGCCCTCCACCTTCACCTCGTAGAACTTGTGCGAGCCGCCGCCCGCCTCAGACAGCTCCAGGTACGTCCGTTCCTCGGCCATTCTCAGGTCTCCCCGCGGATACAGTACGTGCAGAGTAGTCCGAGCCACTGACATCGCGGAAGCCCTCCCGCGAGCGGCGCCCCGTCGCGACCCGAACAACGCCCGCTGCGGGCCGTAGCAATCCCGGCTCCCGGCATTATGTTGGCCCCCCTATGTCACACCTCCTCCAACCCCTCCTGGAGCACGCCCGCAAGACGCCGGACAAGCCGCTGTTCTCGCGCCGCGTGGGGGACAAGTTCGAGCCGCTCACCGCCGCGGACATCGTGCGCACCGTGCGCCGGCTCGCCCGGGGGTTGATCGCCCTCGGCATCGAGCCCGGCCAGCGCGTCGCCCTGATGTCCAGGACGCGCGTCGAGTGGGCGCTGCTCGACTACGCCATCCTCGCCGCCGGGGCCACCACGGTGCCCATCTACGAGACCTCCTCCGCCGAGCAGGTGGAGTGGATCGTCTCGGACAGCGAGGCCGTGGTCGCCTTCTTCGAAACCGACGCCCTGCATGCCCTCTACCGCCAGGCCCAGGAGCGGCTCCCGGCCTGCCGCCACACCTTCGTCATCGATCAGGCGGCGCTCGAGCACCTCCAGCAGCGCGGGGACGCGGTCGACGAGGCCCGGCTCGACGAGCGGCTGTCCCAGCTGCGCGCCAGCAGTCTCGCCACCCTCATCTACACCTCGGGCACCACCGGGCGGCCCCGGGGCTGCGAGCTCACGCACGGCAACATCCGGACGAATGCCCTGCAGGTGCTGGACTACGCGGGCAACATCATCACCGCGCAGGACCGGACATTGTTGTTCCTTCCGCTCGCCCACGCGCTGGCCAAGATGCTCTTCCTGGCGTCCGTGGAGCGCGCCAATCTGGTGGCCTTCGCCAGCAGCGCCGGCAAGCTCACCGAGGAGCTGGCCCTGGTACGGCCCACGTGGTTCGGTACGGTGCCCCGGGTGCTGGAGAAGGTGTTCCAGACGGCGCAGCAGAAGGCCGAGCAGGCGGGCCGCGGGCGGATATTCAACCTCGCCGTGGACGCGGCCATCCGGTACTCGCGCGAGCAGTCCGCGGGCCACGTCTCGCTCGTGGCGAGGCTCCAGCACGCGGTGTTCGAGCGGCTCGTCTACCGCACGCTGCGCGCGGTGCTCGGCGGCGAGCTGCGCTTCGTCGTCTCCGGCGGCGGGCCCCTGCCCGAGCGGCTCAACCACTTCTACAACGGCATGGGCGTGAAGGTGCTCGAGGGCTACGGCATGACGGAGACGAGCCCCGTGCTGACCATCAACACCGACCAGGTCTCACGCATTGGCACGGTGGGCCAGCCGCTGCCCGGCACCACCGTGCGCATCGCGGAGGATGGGGAGATCCTCGTGAAGGGGCCCCAGGTGTTCCGCGGCTACTGGCACAACGAGGAGGCCTCGCGGCGCGCGTTCACCCCGGACGGGTGGTTGCAGACGGGAGACCTGGGCAGCCTGGACGAGCAGGGCTTCCTGCGCATCACCGGCCGCAAGAAGGAGATCATCGTCACCGCCGCCGGAAAGAACGTGGCGCCCGGGCCGCTGGAGGATCGCATCCGCGAGCACCCCCTGGTCAGCCAGGCCATGGTGGTGGGCGAGGGCAAGCCCTTCGTGGCGGCGCTCGTCACGCTGGACCCCGCGGCCTTCAAGCAGTGGGCCCGGAAGCACGGCAAGGAAGGCCAGCCGTTGGAGTCGCTCCTGGAAGACCCGGCGCTGCGCACCGAGGTGGGCCAGGCCATCGAGACCGCCAACCGCTCGGTGTCGCGCGCCGAGTCCATCCGCAAGTTCGCCATCCTCCCCCACGACTTCACCCTCGAGCGCGACGAGCTGACGCCCTCGCTCAAGGTGCGGCGCCACATCGTCAGCGCCCACTACGCCCAGGTCATCGAGCACCTGTTCGCGCACACGGGCGGGGGAGACTGAGCGGCCCTCAGGCGATGACGTCGGGTGGGGAGCCCATCGGCGCCCCCGCCGGGTCCGGCGCCTCGTGGATGCCCGGAGGGTTGAGTTCCGGCTCGGCCTGACGGCCCGGCTCCTCCATGGGCGGCTCACGCCGGGAGGGGGGCTCTATCTCCGGCGGCTGGCGCGTGGGCGGCTCGATCTCCGGCTGGTGCCTCCGGGTGGGCGGTTCGATCTCCGGCGAGGGCGTGGGCCCCGGCTCCCTCCGCTGCGGCTGCTGAGGCTCCGGCTCCTTCGTGGGTGCTCCGGGTGTCGTCGGCGTCTTCTCGGGCATCTGTCCCCTCCTTGGGTCACCTGGCCGCCAGGCCAGCGTCACCAATCTGCGCATCCAGGTGAGTGAAGGTATGAGGCGGCCAGGGAGGGAACCCCTCGCCCGCTTGCTGTCGCGCACGCCCGCCAGCCCCAGCTTGGGGACACTGGAGTTCCAAGGAGGGCAGGGAAATGAGAGTTCCGATGGGAGTACTAGGCTCGCTCGTGGGAGGCGTCGGATTGGGCGCGGGGCTCATGTACCTGGGGGACCCGCGCAGTGGCCGGCGCCGCCGGGCCGGAGTGCATGACAAGGCCCTTCACGCCGTGCACGAGACCGAGGAGGCGGCCCGCGTGGTGGCGCGCGACCTCGTCCACCGCTCGCGTGGTTTCTTCTTCGAGACGCTCCACCGGATGCGCCGGGAGGAGGTGGACGACCGGACCATCGAGGCCCGCATCCGCTCGGCGCTCGGCCGCGTGTGCTCGCATACGCACGCCATCCACGTGCGCGTGGAGCAGGGCCGGGTCCGGCTCGACGGAGTCGTCCTCAAGGCCGAGCACCCGCGCATCCTCTCGCGCATCGCGCACGTGCGCGGGGTGTTGGATCTGACGGACAACCTCCAGGTGTTCAAACAGCCGGGCAGCCATCCGGACCTGCAGGGCGGCAGCATCCGCCCCGGAGACCGGCCCGAGTTCCTCCAGCACAACTGGTCGCCCGCGGCGCGCTTCGTCGCGGGGCTTGGGGGCGCGAGCCTGCTGACGTGGGGCATCACCCGCGACGGCGTGGCCGGCGTGAGCGCTGCCTTCCTGGGCACGCTGATCACCCTGCGCAGCATCACCAACATCGAGCTCAAGCGCCTCACCGGCGTGGGCGGTGAGCGGCTGGCCATCGAGGTGCACAAGAACATCACCGTCCACGCGCCCGTGGAGGAGGTGTTCGGCTTCTGGCGGGCCATGGAGAACTTCCCGCGCTTCATGAGCCACGTGGAGGAGGTGCGCACCAGCGGCGAGGACCGCTCGCACTGGCGGGTGAGGGGCCCGGCCGGCACCGTGTTCGAGTGGGATGCCATCATCACCCGGCTCATCCCCCACCAGGTGCTGGCCTGGAAGAGCGTGGACGGCTCCACGGTGGAGAACGAGGGCATCATCCACTTCGAGTCCTTCAACAACGGCCGCTCCACGCGCCTGGACATCCGCATGTCCTACAAGCCGCCCGTGGGCGCGCTGGGCCACGCCTTCGCCCGGCTGCTGGGCGCCGATCCCAAGAAGCAGATGGATGACGACCTGATGCGGCTCAAGTCGCTCATCGAGACGGGCAAGGCCCCGGCGCGTGAGAGCGTCTCGCGCGAGCGGTCCTCTCCCTCCACGGCGGAGCGCCGCGGGCCCCGGCCGGTGCACTGACGGACATGCGCCGGCAACGGGTCGTGTAGAGATAGGAGCCACCGCATGCGCTCCCTCTCTACCCCCCGCCGCCTCCCGCTCCAGCTCCTGCTGCTCGCCGCCGCGCTGCCGCTGTCCTGTGCGCACGGCCCCGCGAAGGCCCGCCCTCGCACGGTGTCCGTCCAGGTGCTGGCCATCAATGACTTCCACGGCCACCTCGCGCCGCCCGCGGACGCCGCGGGAGAAATCCGCACGGGCAGCAACCCCGATGGCAGCCCCCTCCGGGTGAAGACGGGAGGCATGAGCCACCTCGCCCGGCACCTCGCCCGGCTGCGCGCCCTCGAGCCAAGGAACACCCTCGTCGTGTCCGCGGGAGACCTCATCGGCGCGAGCCCGCTCGTCTCCGCGCTCTTCCACGACGAGCCCACCATCGAGGCGATGAACCTGGCGGGGTTGGACCTCAACGGCGTGGGCAACCACGAGTTCGACAAGGGGACCGCCGAGCTCAAGCGCATGCAGACCGGCGGGTGCCACCCGGTGGAGGGCTGCCAGGACGGCACGCCCTTCGAGGGCGCGCGGTTCCAGTTCCTCGCCGCCAACGTGGTGGACGCCCAGGGCGCTCCCCTCTTCCCGGCCTACGCCGTGCGCGAGTTCGACGGCGTGAAGGTGGCCTTCATCGGCATGACGCTCGAGGGCACCCCGGAGATCGTCGACGCGGCGGGCATCCGGGGGCTCCAGTTCCGCGACGAGGCCGAGACGGTCAACGCGCTGGTGCCCCGGCTGCGCGAGCAGGGCGTGCGGGCCATCGTAGTGCTGGTGCACGAGGGCGGTGTCCAGACGGGCACGTATGACGGGTGCGAGGGCATCTCCGGGCCCATCGTGGACATCGTCCAGCGCATGGACGCGGAGGTGGACGCCGTCCTCAGCGGCCACACCCACCAAGCCTACAACTGCGTCATCGCCGGCAAGCGCGTCACCAGCGCGGCCTCCTTCGGGCGGCTCATCACGGACCTGGACCTCGTGCTGGACGCGGCCACCGGGGACGTGGTGGAGAGCACCGCGCGCAACGTGCTCGTCACCCGCGACACGGAGGGCGTCCCCGAGGTGCAGGCGCTCGTCGAGCGCTATGACGCCCTGGCCGCGCCCCTGCGCAACCGCGTCCTCGGCCAGGTGACGGCCCCGCTGCGGCAGCCAGACTCCCAGCGCTGGCCCTCGGGCGAGTCCACCCTGGGCAACATGCTCGCCGACTCGCAGCTCGCCGCGACGAAGGACGCGGGGGCCCAGCTGGCCCTGATGAACCCGGGCGGCATCCGGACGGACCTCGAGGCGGGCGGCGTCACCTACGGCGAGGCCTTCGATGTGAGCCCCTTCGGCAACTCCCTGGTGACGATGACGCTCACCGGCGCGCAGCTGCACACCCTGCTTGAGCAGCAGTGGGAGGGGAGCCTCGTGCGCATCCTCCAGCCGTCGAAGGGCTTCGGCTACACGTGGAAGGACTCGGCGCCCGTGGGCCAGAAGGTGGACCCGGCCAGCCTCCGGCTCCAGGGCGCGCCCGTGGACCCGGCGGGCCGCTACGGCGTGACGGTGAATAGCTACCTGGCCAATGGCGGCGACGGCTTCCGCGTCCTCACCGAGGGCACCGAGCGGCGCGGCGGCCCGTTGGACCTGGACGCACTGGAAGCGTGGCTGAAGGCCCACTCGCCCCTGGCTCCGCCCGAGACGAACCGCCTCCTCCGGGTGGAATAACCGGCAGCCAACAGTCGGGCCGGACAGCGGGCGACATTTGCCGTGTGGGGTACGGGCAACCCGCGAGCAGAGGCACCACATAGGGGCCATGCTTTCCTCGCGTCTTGGACTTCTGGCCTGTGCCGTCGTGTGCGCCCTGGTGACCGCCTGTGCGCACCACGTGCCCCGCTCCGACACCCACTCCGGTCCCCCGCTGGCCCCGGGCGAACACCAGCGCATCGTCAACGGCGTGCGCCTCTACTACCGCATCGCCGGAGAGGCCCCGGCGGAGCGCGCCCCGGTGCTCTTCCTCCACGGAGGCCCCGGCCACAACAGCTACAGCTTCGCCCGGCTGATGGGGCCGCACCTGGAGAAGGGCCGGCGCATGGTGTACCTGGACCAGCGCGGCTGTGGCCGCTCCGAGCGCCCGTGGGATACCCGCTACTCGCTGGAAGTGCTGGTGGCGGACCTGGAGGCGCTGCGCCAGGAGCTGGGCGTGGAGCGCTGGGTGCTGCTGAGCCACTCCTTCGGCGGGACGCTCGCGCTGGAGTACGCGGCGCGCTACCCCGAGCGCGTGGCCGGCCTCGTGGTGGTGAGCGGCTTCTCGGACGCGGAGAGCACCTTCGCCACCTGGAAGCGTGAGCTCGAGCGCCTCCACCCCGAGCGGATGACCGCGCCCGCCAGCGACACGGGAGATAACTCGGACTACGCGCAGGTGATGCGGGCGCTGCGGGGCATGGACGGACAGCGCTTCTTCGACCAGCTCCAGTTCCGCAGCCCCATGTACCAGCAGATGCAGGAGGCGGTGGACGCGGAGAGCGGCCTGCGCAACACGGGCGAGCTGTCCCGCACCCTCTTCGCCACCGAGCTGCTCCACTACCGCTTCTCGGCCGCCGCGCGTGTCACCGCGCCGGTGCTCGTCATCGGCGGCAGGTACGACCACTCCGTCGGCATGGAGAGCATGCAGGCCCTCGCGAGCTCCCTGCCCCATGCCACCTTCCTCGAGTACGAGCAGAGCGGGCACTACCCGTACCTGGAGGAGTCGGAGCGCTTCGCCTACGACGTGAACCAGTTCCTGTCGTCGCTGCCGTGAGCTAGGGCGTCGGGGTCCCGCGGCCCGCCGCGCCCCCCACCTCGGTGGTGCCCACGACCTGGCGCCGGGCCTCGTCGAACTCGAGATCCAGCAGCCTGCCCGAGCCCCGGGGAGCCAGGCCGAAGCGGACGCGCCAGTAGTTGGGACGCACCTGCACGGCCTCGGCGACCTCGGTCACCTCGTAGCCGGAGGAGACGGCGTATTCCTGGCCGATCCGGATGACGTCGTTGTAGCCCAGCTCCTGCTGCACGGAGTTGGACGGCTCCGGGTACATCCGGCGCTCCTGGGCCGGTCCGGCACAACCGATGCCGAGGAGGGTCGAGGAGAGAACGAGGGCAATGGCGGGACGGAGAGGGACCATGACAGTCCAAAGGTGAGCACGGCCCGTGCCAAGTGAGGCTCCCTCGCGACGCGACGAGAGCCCCCGCGCCCGGCACGCAAGCATTGCGGCCCGGGGAATCCCGAGCCGCAGCCGTTGCGCCACCGTCCCCGCTGGGGTGCTGCCTACTTGTCCTTGTTGGTGTTGAGCGCGGGCGAGAGCACCTGCTTGCTCACCACCTCGTCGAGGATGCCGTACTGCCGGGCCTCCTCGGCGCTCATGAAGTAGTCGCGCTCGGTGTCCTTCTCGATGCGCTCCACGGTGTGGCCCGTGTGCTTCACGATGAGGCCGTTGATGTAGGCACGCAGGCGGAGGATCTCCTTGGCCTGGATGTCGATGTCCGAGGCCTGACCCTGGGCGCCGCCGAGCGGCTGGTGAATCATGATGCGCGCGTTGGGCAGGGCGTAGCGCTTGCCCGGCGCCCCGGCGAGCAGGAGCAGGGCGCCCATCGAGGCCGCCTGGCCAATGCAGATGGTGGACACCGGACACTTGACGTACTGCATCGTGTCATAGATGGCCAGGCCCGCCGTCACCGAGCCTCCGGGCGAGTTGATGTAGAGGTTGATGCCCTTGTCGGGGTCCTCGGACTCGAGGAAGAGCAGCTGGGCGACGATGATGTTGGCCACATCATCGTTCACCGGCGTGCCGAGCATGACGATGCGGTCCTTGAGGAGCCGACTGTAGAGGTCGTATGCGCGCTCGCCCCGGTGGGTGGTCTCGATGACGAAGGGGATGTTCATGGCCTCCCAACACTAATCCGCCTCCCCGCCGGACGCCCGTCCGTTCTTCATGGACCGTGCTCCAGGTTACGCTCGGGGCCTACCCCGGGTGTCCACCATGAACGCCTCCGACATCGATGCCATCCTCTCCGCCACCCTGGAGGACCGGACGCTCACCCGCACCGAGCGGCAGGCGCTCCAGGCCGTCCTGGACGACCGCAAGGCGGGCGAGGCGGTGCTGGCCCTCTTCCGCTCCCGGGCGTTCGAGCTGGCGCGCGACTCGGTGAGTGACCCCCGGGCCCGCGAGGTGATTGGTTGGCTGGAGGACACGGTGAAGGCCCTGCAGCCCTCGCGCGAGCTGCGGGAGACGAGCCGGATGGAGGCGCACTTCAGCCCCGGGGAGGCCCCGCTGCGGGCCATCGTGCGGCTCATCGGTGAGGCGCGGGGCAGCGCGGACGTGTGTGTCTTCACCATCACGGACGACCGCATCACCCGGACGCTGCTGGAGGCGCACGAGCGGGGGGTGCGCCTGCGGGTGGTGACGGACGGGGACAAGGCGATGGATGCCGGCTCGGACATCCACCGGCTGCGGCAGGCCGGGGTGCCCGTGCGGGTGGACCGGACGGAGGCGCACATGCACCACAAGTTCGCCGTGTTCGACCGGATGCGGCTGCTCACCGGCAGCTACAACTGGACCCGCTCGGCGGCGGCCGAGAACCACGAGAACGTGCTCGTGTCCGATGACCCCCGGCTGGTGGTCCCCTTCTGCCGGGCCTTCGACGACCTCTGGACGGCCCTGGGCTGAGGTCCCCTGCCCGCCCTCCGCCCAGGCATGGGGCGGGGATTGGCCGGACACCCCACCCCACCCCACCCTGTGCTGCCGGGGGAGGTGCGCATGGGACTGTTGGGTGAAACGGTGGGGCAGACGGTGGGCGCCCTGTTGTCGCCGCAATTCCGGGCCCTCTCGGAGCTGCGCCACGCTCGCGCCCTGCATGCCGAGGGCATCTGCCTCGAGGCCGAGGTCGTTCCCGTGAGGACCGATCCACCCTTCCTCTCCGTGGCCAGCCGGCTCGCGGGCCCCGCCCTCGTGCGGCTCTCCACCGCCACCTGGCGCGGCGGACGCGAGTGGCCGGACATCCTCGGAGCCTCGGTGCGCTTCCGGCGCGACACGCGCCTCACCGAGGAGGCCTCACCCGGCGACCAGGACGTCCTCTGCTCCACCCTGCGCCACGTCTGGACGCTGGGCCCCGCCTTCCTCACCACCCACGTGCACGACTGGCTCCAGAACGACTACTACGGCCTCGCGCCCTTCACGGTGCAGGGCCTCGGAAAGACGAAGCTGCGGCTCACCTCGCCCCGAGGCCCCCAGCGGCAGGGCTCGCGGGTGGCGCGGCTGCGCGACGCCATGCACGGCGGCAATGCCCTGCTCACCTTCGAAGTGCTTCCGCTGGAGCACGGGCTGCCCCGCACCTGGACGCCCCTCGCCGACATCATCCTGCGCGAGGAGGTGGTGCTGGACCCGGCGCGCCTGCGCTTCAACCCCTTCCGCGATGGGCTCGGCATCCGCCCTCGCGGCTTCCTGCACGCCATGCGGCTCCCCGTCTACCGGCAGAGCCAGAAGGGCCGCGTCGAGCACTGAGCGGCGCGCTACTTCACGTCCATGATCATGAAGCGCTCGGTGTGCACGAGCTTGTCTCCGTGCTTCACCTCGAGCCGGTACTGGCCCGTCGGCCAGCCGTTGTTGGGCCGCGCCAGCGTGAAGGTCGCCGCCATCTTGTCCGCGGCCGTCACGGTGGCGGTGTCGATGGTGAAGTTCTTCGGCGCGGCCTTGCCCACGTCCTCGGCGATGAAGGCGCCCGTGAGCTTCGTGCCCGCCGGCGCCCGGAAATAGAAGGTGACCTTGGGCAGGCTGGTGGGCAGGACCATGCCCATGGGCTGGATGACCGCGGGGGGCTCGGCGCGGGACGGAGCCGGAGCCAGAACGGCCACGGCGGCACCGAGGGCGAGAACGGCGAACACGGACAGCTTCTGCGTCTTCATGGGGGCTCGCTTTCGAGGAGGGCCGGGGCACTATAGGCCACGGCCGTGCATGTTCCGGCTCAGGTCTTCACGGCCCGCTTGCGAGCCGGAGGCTTCTTCTGGGCGGGCGTCTTCGCGGCCGGACGGCTCCACGCGAGGCGGGCGTCGGATGACAGCTCCGCCTCTCCGGGCTCACGGGGCTCCATGACGACCTCGACCGGATCGCCCGGTGACAGCTTCGCCACCCGTTGAAGAGCCTCGTCCAGCAGCATGTAGAACTTCCTCCGCCTGAAGCCGACCTCCCCCTCGAAGGGGCTGCCATTCAAGCGGCCCTGGACGAAGTGACGCGGCCGGACATCCCAGACCACCGACGGGTCGAAGGGAATCTGGATGAAGACCATCCCTTTGTGCCCGGCTCCCACCACTGTCTCGAACTTCTCCTGGCGCATCAGTTCCTCGCAGACGACCCTGCGCCCCCGAGGCTCTCCGGAACCCGGGCCTCGCGCAACGATCACCAGTGGGCAATGCCGGACGGGGCCGTTTTGCCTGGAGGTGTCACGGTTCCTCAAGATCTCCCCATTCGACCAAGGGGACAGCCATGAAGACGATGCATCGGGTCCGGCCACGCCGTGGCACGCAGCGCACCCCCACGCCACCCGCGAGCCCTCGAGTGGACCCGGTAGGGATGCGCCGCCGGACGTTCATGAAGTCGGTGATGCTCGGCAGCTCCGCGCTCGCCCTCGCGGCCTGCCGGCAGGAGCCGGTGCCCCAGACGCCGCCCCCACCCGGTGTCTACATCCCCTCGGTGAACGAGGGGGAGAGCCTCTTCGGCTACCTGGAGCGCACGCGGGGCGGTTTCGACCCGACGCTCTACAAGCAGCTCATCGGCGCGGCCAACGAGTACAAGGAAGGGGACGAGGCCGCGCACCTGGCCGCCGCCGACGACACCTCCCGCGCCAACGCGCGCCTGCTCCTGTCCAACACCCGCATCGGAGAGCTGCGCGCCCACCCGCTCTTCGAGGACGGCCTCTTCACGCTCATCGAGCAGGGAGTGGACTCCGCCGCGGCGGACACGGTGAAGGGCTGGACGATGGGCGAGCTCAAGCGCTTCCTCCTCGACAGGAGCGAGGCCGAGCTCAAGGCCATCATGCCCGGGCTGAGCAGCGACATCATCGGCTGCATCGTCAAGCTGATGAGCAACGAGGAGCTCATCGCCGTGGGGAGCAAGGTCTTCAACCCGCTGCCCGGCAGTCACATCGGCTCCAAGGGCTACCTGGGCGCTCGCATCCAGCCCAACTCGCCCACGGACCACCCGGACGACATCCGCTGGCAGGTCTTCAACGGCTGGGCCTACGCGGTGGGCGACGTGCTGCTCGGCACCAACCCCGTCTCCAGCGAGGTGGCCTCGGTGCGGACGGTGGAGAACACGCTGCGGGACGTGCTGGAGACGTTCGGCATCGCGGACGTGATGCCCCACTGCGTGCTGTCCCATATCGACATCCAGGCCGAGGTGGAGCAGCTCGAGTCCGGCTCCACCGCGCTCTGGTTCCAGAGCCTCGGCGGCACCGAGGGCGCCAACCAGACGTTCGACGTCACTCTTCCCAAGATGCTGGCGCACGCGGCCCGGCGCACCGGCAAGTACGGCCTCTACTTCGAGACGGGCCAGGGCGCCGACGGCACCAACGGCCACGGCAACGGCTTCGACATGGTGGTGCACGAGTCGCGCAAGTACGGCTTCGCGCGCGTGCTCAAGGAGCGCGTGGCCCAGGCCCAGCTCGGCGCGGGCAGGCCCGCCGCTCCCTGGGTGCACCTCAACGACGTGGCCGGCTTCATCGGCCCCGAGGTGTTCCGCACCCGCGAGCAGCTCGTGCGCTGCTGCCTCGAGGACATCGTCATGGGCAAGCTGCACGGGCTCACGCTCGGCCTGGACGTCTGCTCCACCCTGCACATGGAGGTCAACCTGGATGACCTCGACTGGTGCCTGGAGCAGATCATGCCGGCCAACCCCGCCTACCTCATGGCGCTGCCCACCAAGAACGACCCGATGCTCAGCTACCTGACCACGGCGTTCCAGGACCACGTCCGCCTGCGCGAGCAGTTCGGCTACAAGGTGGATGACCGGATGTGGGCCTTCTTCCAGGAGCTCGGCATCCTCGACGCGGAGGGCCGTCCCACCGCGCACTTCGGGGACCCCGCGTGGGTGTACCTGCAATACCAGCGGCGCAAGGAGGACACGCGCACGGACGAGGAGCTGCTCGCGGAGGCGCGCACGCGGATGGCCGAGGTGCGCAAGCGCGGCGTGTGGCTCGCCGAGGGCCACGGCGTCAACACCTGGGACCTGAACCCCGAGCTGGACAGGGACATCCGCTACCTCTACGACGACGCGAAGAAGAGCATCCACGCCGAGCTGCCCGCCACCTTCGCGAGCACGCTGACCGGCGCCATCTCCGTGGCCACCGGCTCCAAGAACCGCGAGGACTACATCCTCCACCCTCCCACGGGCGAGCAGCTCTCCGACGAGGCGCTGGAGTCCCTGCGAGTCCTGCGGGAGGCGCAGGCGGGCCAGTACGACGTGCAGTTCGTCATCTCCGACGGGCTCAATGCCTACGCGCTCACGGACGAGGGGCACCTGCTGCCGTACCTGGAGCGGGTGCGCTCGGAGCTGACGGCCGCGGGCTACAGGGTGGCGCCCCAGCCCATCGTGGTCAGGTCGGGGCGCGTGCGCGCCGGCTACCACATCGGCGAGGTGATGTACGGCGCGCTGCCGGAGCAGGAGTCGCACCGGGCCATCCTGCACATCATCGGGGAGCGGCCCGGCTCGGGGCACCACGCCTACTCCGTCTACATCACCGCGCCCAAGGTGAGCACCTGGGCCCGCGAGGGCGAGGTGGACCACGACATCACCCGCGTGGTGTCCGGCATCGCCGACACGGCGCTCTCGCCCGCCACCGCCGCGGTGGACACGGTGAGAATCCTCCAGGGGCTCACCTCCTCCTGAGGCTCCTCATGAGGTGAAACGCACCGGGTACCGGGAAGCCCGTACGTCCCGCGCGAAGCGTCGGGGCATGGACGCAACCGCCCCACACAAGGCCAGTGGTCATCGCCCGCCCACACCCCATCTTTCCTGGACCACACGACACAGGGAGGGATGGGCATGAGGGGTGGAACCAGAGAAAAGTCTTTCCCATGGTGGCTCGCGGCGTGCCTCTGTGCGCTCGCCGCGGCACCCGCAAGCGCCTTCGATGAAGCGACGGCGGACCGAGTCCTGCTACACGCCCAACAGAAGCTGAGGGCCTCGGCCACCAACCCCGCGATTCCGACGAACATGTATCCCAAGGCCACCACCAACGGTCCTTGGAGGCTCGTCTCCAACACCGCCAACATCGACTGGGTCCAGGGCTTCTTCCCGGGCCAGCTCTGGCTCATGTACGAGCCGGGGCGGGATTTCTTCTGGCGCCTCAAGGCGGACGCCTGGACGCGCAGCCTGGAGATCCAGAAGAGCAACCCCGACATCCGTCAAATCACCCATGACCTGGGCTTCAAGTTCATGACGAGCTTCGGCCAGGCGTACCGGCTGACGGGAGATGACTCCTACCGGCAGCCGATGCTGACGGCCGCGGCCTCGATGGCCCGGCGCTTCAACGCCACGGTGGGCGTCATCGACTGCTGCGATTGGAATGACGGCGTCTGGCATGTGCCCACCGTCACGGACACGATGATGGACCTGGAGCTGCTCTTCTGGGGCGCCCGGAACGGCGGCAATACCGCCTGGAACGACATGGCGCTCCGCCATGCCCTGAGGACCCTGAACGACATGGTGCGCGCCGACGGCGGCACCTTCCACGTGGTGGACTACAGCACCTCGGGCACCATCCTCTCCCGAGGCACGTTCCAGGGCTACTCCAACAGCTCCACCTGGGCCCGCGGACAGGCCTGGGCCATCTACGGCTTCACCATGGCGTACCGGTACACGCGGGACGCGCGCATGCTGCAGGGCGCCCAGCGCACCGCCGAGTACTACCTGGCCCGGCTGCCCGCGGACTCCATCCCCAACTGGGACTTCAACGCGCCAGCGGACCAGCAGCAGAAGGACTCCTCGGCCGCCGCCGTCGTCGCCTCGGCGCTCCAGGAGCTGAGCCTGTACGTCAGCGACCCGGCCGTGGCCCAGCGCTACCGCAACGCGGCCCTGGCCATGCTCGACACCCTCAGCTCGCCGGCCTACCTCACCCCCGCCACCAGCGACTTCCCGGGCATCCTCCAGCACGGTGTCGCCTTCTACAAGACGGCCATCAAGCCGAGCGGGGAGGACATCGACAAGAGCCTCATCTACTCGGACTACTACTTCGTCGAGGCGGTGAACCGCTTCAAGCTGTTGAACGCGGGCGGCTGGCTGTCGACGCTCGGCTTCCCCGGGAGCGTGCATGACCTGGGAACGGGCAACACCGGGGTGCGGGTGGTCGAGTTCGACGTGACGCCGCTCAGCAAGTTCATCGACGCCGTCGTCGGCTACGCGGACACCTCCACCAACGTCACCACCTACGCCGGCCTGCCCATGAGCCTCCGCATGAACCCGAGCGGCTTCTTCGACGTGCGCCGGGGCGCTGACTACGCCGCGCTCGCCAGCGTGCCCTACGAGGCGAATACCACGTACCACGTGCGCATGCGGGCGGACCTGAACGCGAGGACGTACAGCGTCTGGGTGACGCCGCCCGGAGGCACCGAGGTGCTCCTGGCCGACCGCTTCGCCTTCCGCTCCGACGCGCCTGCCACCGATGACCTCGGCAAGGTGGTGCTCAAGAGCGGCCACTTCGACTACGAGTTCCGGGTCCGCAACCACAGCGTGAGGCCCGAGGGCGGCGTGGCCGAATGGCTCTCGTCGCTCAGCTTCACCGGGAGCGTGCATGACCTGGGGACGGGCAACACCGGGCTGCGGGTGACCGAGTTCGATGTGACGCCGCTCGCCAAACCCATCGATGGCGTCATCGGCTACGCGGACACGTCCACCACCGTCACCGGCTACTCCAGCTTGGCCATGGCCATCCGCATGAACAACACCGGCTTCTTCGACGTGCGCCGGGGCGGGGAGTATGCCGCGCTCGCCAGCGTGCCCTACCAAGCCAATGCCACCTACCACGTGCGCATGCGGACGGACCTCGGCGCGAAGACGTACAGCGTCTGGGTGACACCTCCCGGAGGCACCGAGGTGCTCCTGGCCGACCGCTTCGCCTTCCGCTCCGACGCGCCTCCCACCGATGACCTCGGCAAAGTGGCGCTCAAGAGCAGCGTGAGCGAGGCCGATTTCCGGGTGCGCGGACACACCGTCAGGGCCGAGAGCGCTCCCGCGGCGCCCGACGTCCCGGACGAGCCCGTGCCGGACTCTCCGGAGCGGATTGCCCCCATCGACGAGCCGGAGTCCAACGACGGCTTGCTGGGCTGCGCCGCGGCGTCGGGCACCCCGTTCGCGGCCGCCACCCTGCTGCTGACGTTGCTGAGGGCGGGCCAGCGCCGCCGGCGCCGGTAGGCACGCCGGTAGGCACCGGGGACCGCGAGAGCCGTCGGCCCGGGTCTTGCGAAGAAACCACCGTGGACGGAGGAACGGATGGGCATTCGCACAGGCACGGTGGGAGCAGGTCTCGCGGTCCTTTCATTGCTGGCGGGCGGTTGTGATGACCGGACCCGGACAGTCGATCCGCCGGTGAGCCAGGAGCCCGGTCCCTCGGTGGGAAACGAAGTTCCCCCGGACCCACCTCCCGTTCCTCCCGTGGAGGACGGCACGCCCCCGGGCTCCACGCCGGGGGAGGACCCGGGGACGCCGCCCGATACGGGAGGGCCACCGGATGAGGGGACTCCGCCCGATACCGGCGAGCCACCGGAGGCGGGGCCGTGGCCGGTGGACGCGGTGCTCGACTACACGCGCTCGTTCGGCGTTGGCACGCCCCAGAGCGTCGGGCTCGATGAAGGGCTGAACCTCTGGCTGCTCGACGGCAACCGCATCGGCGTGATGCGTCCGGGAGACCCGGCTCCCAGGTGGACCACGGGCGTGGGCCAGGCGCGCGAGCCGTTCGGTTCGGAGTCGCTCGCGGTCGGCTCGACGGTCATCTGCGGCGGCGAGGCCGGGCGCGCGTACGTGGGATACCGTGCTCGCGAGATGCGGCGGGCGGAGGGCATCTCGCAGCGCACGTACATCCCCGGACCGGGCGAGCCGAACTACACCCCCGAGCGCTACGCCGAGTACCAGAAGGGAGACCTCGATGCGGTCCGCCTCCAGGCGGATGGGAGCGTCGCGCTCGAGGAGCACATCTGGCGCACCACCGGCTCGTCGAACCGGGGCAAGCAGATCGGCATCCACAACACGAATGACTTCCACTACGAGGAGGATCGCAGCGTCTTCAACTGCGCCCGCGTGACGCGCGGCCCGTATCGCGGCGACCTCTACATCACGACGAACCACGGGGTGACCCGTATCCAGGGGCTCACGTACAACAGCCACCGTCACCCGGGCTGGTACCTCATCACCACCAACCCGGACGGCTCGAAGGACGAGTCGCTCCAGTGCCCGCCGATGCACGGGCTCGGCATCGCGCCGAACGGAGACGTCCTCGTGGCGAACGAGCAGATGCTCGGCGTCCTCATCCCCAGTGCGAAGCTCGAGGAGTGGGACCGCGAGCAGACCTGGGCGGGCCCCACGCCCTGGCGGTTCAAGGGCTTCAACGAAGCGCTCAACGGCCAGGCGACCGATGACTTCTGGCGCGCCTTCGAGCAGACCGCTTCGGGCCGCTACTACCTGGGCAGCGCGGAGTTCGGCGTCTGGGCGATGACCCCGAAGTCCCGCTCCGCGGGGAACTGGTCGAGGCTCGCCGGGCTGCCGACGAATCGCATCCTCTCGCTCAAGGCGACGGACGATGGCGCGCTCTACATCGGCACGGATGGCGCGGGCCTCTGGCGGCTGGAGCCGGACGGCACGACGCTGACCCAGGTGCAGCAGGTGTCCGGTCAACGCGTCCTGCAGCTCGTCTACGAGCCCACCGTGACGCCGAGCATGCTGCTCGTGCTCACCGACCGGGGCCTCACCGTCCTCCGGGGGCCGTAGCACGGCACCGTGTCGCTGGAATCATCCGCCGAGGCAGCCACCACCGTCACCGTGCGGCTGCCTCGGCACGCATCCACTGCGCTACAGGCGGAAGCATGAGCAGCCTCGGAGGTGTTGGCTACTCAAGGATTGAAACCCACGACCCCACCGTGCCAGTGAGTGGGCCCTTGAATGCCCGGGGAGGAGTCACGAAAAAACCCCCGCGGCACACCTTCAAGGGGAACGGGCACCATGACGCAGCGCGCGGAGGGTCCAGGGTGGCTCGCCGGTGGCGGGAGGATGGCGCAGGACATCCGAGCCATCGACTGGTCCAGGACGCCGCTCGGGCCCATCGACTCCTGGCCGCAGAGTCTGCGGACGACGGTGAGCCTGTGCCTCGCGTCCAACTTCCCCATCTCCATCGCCTGGGGTCCTCAGCACACCCAGCTCTACAACGACGGCTACCGCCTCATCTGTGGCGAGAAGCACCCGCACTCCATGGGCCAGGACTTCCGGGAGTGCTGGGCCTCCGCATGGCCAGCGGTCGGCCCGGCCTTCGAGCGGGCCCTGGCCGGCGAGACGTCGTTCCTCGAGAACCAGCGGATGTTCCTGGACCGCAACGGCTACCTCGAGGAGACCTTCTTCACCTTCTCCTTCAGCCCCATCCGGGATGAATCGGGGGGCGTGGGCGGCCTGTTCCACCCCGTCACGGAGACAACCGCGAAGATGTTGAGCGAGCGCCGCGTGCGGCTGCTGCGAGACGTCGCGGCGCGTGCGGGCAAGGCGCACACCGTGGACGAAGCCTGTGTGCTGGCGATCAAGACGCTCGCCGACAACGAGCTGGATCTGCCGTTCGTGCTGCTCTACCTCCTCGAGGACGGAGGGACACGGGCGCGCCTGGCGCAGAGCACGGGCCTCTCGCCCGGGGGCCCCGCCAGCCCCACCGACGTGGACCTGAGCCAGGAGACGTCCCAGGGGTGGCCCCTCGCGCAGGTGGTGGAGTCGGGCCGCGTCGTGCACGTGAAGGACGTGAGCGAGAGATTCGGTCCGGTACGGTGCGGGCCGTACGAGGAGCCCCTGAAGTCGGCCCTGGTGCTCCCGTTGACCATCTCCGGAATCGCGCGGCCCATCGGGGTGCTCCTCGCCGGGGTCAGCACCCGCCTGCCCCTGGATGACGTGTACCGCGTGCTCTACGAGATGCTGGCGGGCGCGGTCTCGGCGGCACTCACCAACGCGCATGCCTACCAGGAGGAGCGCAAGCGCGCCGAGGAGCTCGCGGAGCTGGACAGAGCCAAGACGGCCTTCTTCAGCAACGTCAGCCACGAGTTCCGCACTCCGCTCACGCTGATGCTCGGCCCGCTCGAGGATCTCCTCGTGTCACGCGGGTTGGGCGAGGCCGAACGCCAGGAGCTCGCGGTGGTGCATCGCAACGCGGGCCGGCTGCTGCGGCTGGTCAACACCCTGCTCGACTTCTCGCGGCTGGAGGCCGACCGGGTCGAGGCGAGCTTCGAGCCGACGGACCTCGCCCTCCTCACCCGGGATCTCGCGAGCAGCTTCCGCTCGTCCGTGGAGCGGGCCGGGCTCACCTTCACGGTGGAGTGCCCGCCCCTGGGCCAGCCCAGCTACGTGGACCGGGACATGTGGGAGAAGATCGTCCTCAATCTCCTCTCCAATGCGTTCAAGTTCACCCTGCGCGGAGGCATCACGCTGCGTCTCCGGGAGAGCGGAGGACACGCGGTCCTCGAGGTGACCGACACCGGCACCGGCATCCCGGCGGAGGAGCTTCCCCAGCTCTTCGCGCGCTTCCATCGGGTGAAGGGCGCCCAGGGCCGGACGCATGAGGGGACCGGCATCGGCCTCGCGCTCGTGCAGGAGCTGACGAAGATCCACCGCGGCGAGGTGCAGGTGACGAGCACGGTGGGCCAGGGCACGCGCTTCACGGTGTCCGTGCCGCTCGGGAAGGAGCATCTCCCCGCGGAGCGGATCCAGGCAACGCGTGCGCTCGCCTCCACCTGCCTCGGAGTGAATCCGTTCATCGCCGAGGCGGAGTTGTGGACGTCCGCTCCTCCCTGCGTGGAGGAAGCCGTGCCCCCGGTGGGAGAGACACGGGGGGCACGTGCACCCATCGGCCGCGTGCTGCTGGCGGACGACAACACCGACATGCGGGAGTACGTGGGCCGGGTGCTGTCCGCCACCTTCGAGGTCGAGGCGGTCCCCGATGGGCAGGCGGCGCTGGAGGCGGCGCGGGCCCGCCCTCCCGACCTGGTGCTCACGGACGTGATGATGCCCCGGTTGAACGGCTTCGGACTGCTCGAGGCGCTCCGGAAGGACGAGCGGACCCGCGCCATTCCGGTCGTGATGCTGTCCGCCCGGGCCGGGGAAGAGGCCTCCGTCGAGGGGCTGGACGCGGGGGCTGACGACTACCTGGTGAAGCCCTTCAACGCGCGGGAGCTGGTGGCCCGCGTGCGCTCCAACCTGGAGCTGGCGAGGATGCGGCGGGAGCTCGCGCACCAGGAAGCCGTCACCGGGCAGCTGCGCGAGGCGGTGCAGGTACGCGATGACTTCCTCTCGGTCGCCAGCCACGAGCTCAAGACGCCGCTCGCCGCGTTCGGCCTGAGCCTGGAGTTGTTGGAGCGCGACCTTCCTCCCGACGCGCGGCTCCGGGTCCGGGACCGGCTGCTCTCCGCGGGGCGCCAGGTGAAGCGGCTGCACTCCCTGGTGGAGACGCTGCTCGACGTCTCCCAGCTCTCCTCCGGACGGCTGATGCTGCACCTCGAGAACGTCGAGCTGTCCTCGACGGTGGTGGAGATCGTCTCCCGGTTGGAAGCGGAGCTGGAGCGCGCCGGCATCTCCATCCAGCTGGACACCCGCGAGAGCCTGCCAGGCCAGTTCGACCGGGTGCGCCTCGCGCAGGTGGTGACGAATCTCCTCCAGAACGCGGCCCGGTACGGCCAGGGCAGGCCCGTCGAGGTGCGCGTGGAGCGGACCGGCGGCGTGGGATGCATCACCGTGGTGGACCACGGCATGGGCATCGCCGCCGAGGACCGGGTGCGCATCTTCGAGAAGTTCGAGCGCGCGGTCCCGGCGCGTCAGTTCGGCGGCCTGGGGCTCGGCCTCTGGATTACCCGGCAGATCGTCGAGGCGCACGGTGGGCGCATCGCCGTGGGGGACACCCCGGGCGGGGGTGCCACCTTCACGGTCGAGCTTCCCCTGGGCGGGTGACGCGGGCCGGGTGACGGAGGCGCGGCCCTACAGGTTGCCGGTCATCTTCTCCGGGCGCACCCACTGGTCGAACTGCTCGGGGGTGAGCAGGCCCAGTTCCACCGCGGCCTCCTTGAGCGTCTTGCCCTCCTTGTGCGCCTTCTTGGCGATCTTCGCCGCGTTGTCGTAGCCGATGTGCGGGTTGAGCGCGGTGACGAGCATCAGCGAGCGCTCCAGGTTCTCCTTCAGGCGCCCCAGGTTCGGCTCGATGCCCACCGCGGCGTGGAGCCGGAAGCTGCGCATGCCGTCCGCCAGCAGCCGGCAGCTCTGCAGGAAGTTGTGGATGAGCAGCGGCTTGAAGACGTTCAGCTCGAAGTTGCCGGAGGCGCCGCCCAGGGAGATGGCCACGTCGTTGCCCATCACCTGCGCGCACAACATGGTGAGCGCCTCGGATTGGGTGGGGTTCACCTTGCCCGGCATGATGGAGCTGCCCGGCTCGTTCTCGGGAATGGTGATCTCCCCGATGCCCGAGCGAGGCCCCGACGCCAGCCAGCGCACGTCGTTGGCGATCTTGAAGAGCGAGGCCGCCAGCCCCTTGAGCGCGCCATGGGCGTGCACCAGCGCGTCATTGGCCGCGAGCGCCTCGAACTTGTTGGGCGCGGTGACGAAGGGGTGGCCCGTGAGGCGGGCGAGTTCCTGGGCCACGCGCTCGGCGAAGCCCTTGGGGGCGTTGAGGCCCGTGCCCACCGCGGTGCCGCCGAGCGCCAGCTCGAAGAGGTGCGGCAGGGACAGCTCGAGGTGCTTGCGCGCATGCTCGAGCTGCGCCACGTAGCCGCTGAACTCCTGGCCCAGCGTCAGCGGCGTGGCGTCCTGCAGGTGCGTGCGGCCAATCTTCACGATGTCGCGGAACTTCTCCGAGCGCTCCGTGAGCGCGTCGCGCAGCGCGTGCAGCTCGGGCAGGACGTTGCGCACCACGGCCTCGGCCGCGGCCACGCTCATGGCGGTGGGGAAGACGTCGTTGGAGCTCTGCCCCTTGTTGACGTCGTCGTTGGGGTGCACCTCGCGCCCCTCGCCGCGCTCGCCGCCCAGCAGCTCCGAGGCGCGGTTGGCCAGCACCTCGTTGACGTTCATGTTCGTCTGGGTGCCGCTGCCCGTCTGCCACACCAGCAGCGGGAACTCCTCGTCATGCTGGCCGTCGAGCACCTCGTTGGCGGCCTTCACGATGGCCTCGCCCTTCTCCCGGGGCAGGGTGCCGTTCTCCATGTTGACGAGCGCCGCGGCCTTCTTCACCAGCACCAGGGCGCGGATGAGGGCCGGCGGCATACGCTCGGTGGAGATGGCGAAGTTGTGCCGGCTGCGCTGCGTCTGCGCGCCCCACAGGCGATCGGCGGGGACCTCGATGGGACCGAACGTGTCCTTCTCGATGCGGACGTTCTGGTTGCTCACGTGGCTGCCTCCTCGACAGGAGCCGGTGCGATAACACGGGCCCGGCCTCCCCGCCCCCGCGGGATCCTGGAAGTGGACACTCGCTGACACCCTCTTCGTCACTGGCGGTGCATTGACGCGGGAGGGCCATGCGGGCATCTGCTGGAGGCATGTCCGAACCCACCCACGCCCGCCCGGTGGACGTCTCCGAGCGGGTGACCCTGCTGGACGTGCTGCGAGGCTTCGCGCTGTGCGGCGTCTTCGTCTCCAACACCTTCGTGTGGTTCAGCGGCCGCATCCTCCTGCCGCGCGCCCAGGCCCAGGCGCTGTCGGCCCCTCCGCTCGAAACCACCGTCAGTGCCCTCTACAACTTCTTCGTGAACCAGAAGTTCGTCAGCCTCTTCGCCTTCCTCTTCGGGCTGGGCTTCTCCATCCAGCTCTCACGCGCCGAGGCCCGGGGAGTCTCCGTCGTCCCGGTGTACTCGCGGCGGTTGCTGGTGTTGCTGGGCATCGGCCTGACGCACATGTTCGCGATCTGGGTGGGTGACGTCCTCTCCACGTACGCGGTGCTGGGCTTCGCGCTGCTGCTCTTCCACCAGCGCTCGGACCGGACGGTGCTCGCGTGGGTGGTGGTGCTGATGGTGGGGCTGCCGCTGCTGGTGCCCGCGATCCAGCACTTCGGCCCCATCCTGCTGCACGGCGCGCAGGCGGCGGCCGAGGCGGCCAAGGCAAGCGAGGCCCATGACGCCGAGGTCCGGGCACGGTTGCTGGCGGGGCTCTCCAGCACCTCCTTCTGGACGACCCAGGAGGCGAACGCGCGCTACATCCCGTACATGCTCCCGCAGGTGAAACGGCTGCTGTGGATGAGCGTCATCCTGGGCCGCTTCCTGTTGGGCCTGCTCGCGGGGCGGCACCTGCTGCTGCAGGACGTGGAGCGCCACCGCCCCACGCACCGCCGGCTGCTCGTCTGGGGGCTGGTGCTGGGCGTGCTGGGCAACGGCACGGGGCTGGTGGTGTCTCGCCTGCGCCTCGCGGGACTGGTGGACCCGGCGAAGGACTCCTGGATGTTCGCCGTGTCCGCCATCCAGGAGCTGGGCTACTTCGGCCTGGCCGCGGTGTACGTGGCCGGCTTCGCCCTGCTCTTCCAGCGCGAGCGGTGGCGCAGGGTGATGCAGGTGCTGGCCCCGGTGGGCCGCATGGCGCTCACCAACTACCTGCTGCAAAGCGTGGTGAGCCTCTGCATCTATGACGGCTGGGGACTGGGCCTCATCGGCAAGCTGCCGCCGTCGCGCTGCGTGGCGCTCTCGTTGGCCGTCTTCGCGCTCCAGGTGCCCTTCAGCCATGCGTGGTTGTCGCGCTTCCGTTTCGGCCCGGCCGAGTGGCTGTGGCGCTCACTCACCTACGGCCGGGCGCAGCCCATGCGCCTGCTGCCCAGGAGGGCCGTGGAGCCGGCGTCGAGCTGACGCCTTGCGGCGGCACGAGGCCCCACGCAGGATGGAGGAAGTGGAGACGCCTACCGGTACCATCCGCGCATTGCTGCTCGCCCAGGAGCGGGGAACCCCCATGAAGCGTGTCCCCGAGGCCCAGGCCCTCGAGGGCAGGGGCTTCGTGGGGGACCGCCATGGGAAGAAGAAGCCGAACGGCAAGCGGCAGCTCCTGCTGCTGGACGAGGCCTCCCATGTCTCGCTGCGGCTCGGCGCGGGCGAGCTGAAGGAGAACGTGGTCATCGCCGGGCTGCCGCTGGAGTCCCTGCCACCGGGCCAGCGCCTGGCGCTGGGCACCGAGGTGGTGGTGGAGTTGACCGAGCCCTGCGTCCCCTGCTCGAAGCTCGAGCGTCTCCGCCCGGGCCTGCTCAAGGAGTCCTGGGGCCAGCGAGGTCAGCTGGCCAGGGTGCTGCGCGGAGGCACGGTGCATGAGGGAGACGGCGTGCGCCTGCTCGACGTCAACCCGGACGCGCCCCGCCCCATCCGTCCCAAGCTGCCCTGAGTCAGCGCTCCCAGAGCGCGCCCAGCTCCAGGGCCAGCGCCTCGAAGGGCTCGGCATTCACCGTCACCGCGCCGGCATGTGTGCCCAACAGTGACCAACGGCCATTCTCCAGCCGGTAGACCTCCAGCGTCCTCAGCACGGGGTCCACGAGCCAGAAGTGCTTCACGCCCTCGCGCGCATACACCGCCATCTTCCGCGTCCGGTCGAGCATGGCCGTGGAGGGAGAGAGCACCTCGCAAGTCCAGTCCGGAGCCAGCAAGAGGCCTACCGTGGGCGGTATCTCCGGCATCCGCTCGCGGCGCCAGCCCGCCAGGTCGGGCACCAGCACGTCTTCTCCCAGGTGCAGCTCCGGCTCGTCCAGGATGACCCAGCCTCCGGGCCCGCCCCGCCCCCGGTCGAAGGGGCCCGCGAGCTCCCCTCCGAGCCGCGACGCCGCCCGCGTGTGCGGCAATGCGGGCCTCGGGCTCGCGTACAGCTCGCCCCCGACAATCTCACCTACGACGTTGGATGGGAGCTTCTCCAGCTCCGCGTACAGCGCATCCCGGTGCGACCGCTCGCCGCTCATACCCAAAGGATGCAGTTCCACCCCGGCGGCCGCAAGCCACACTCCCCTCTCCCCACCCGGTTCCTGGCTCATGCGCCCAGAATGAACCTGACCTCTGACATCGGGTCGTGACACGGGCAGGGGGGACCCTCACCCCCGCCCTCTCCCAGAGGGAGAGGGGGTACCTCAGACCCGGCGCTCCATCCGGGGCTCCTCCACGGGTGTGCCCGCCACGCGCCCCACCCACCCCACCACCCGCTGCACCGGCGCCCGCCCCAGCACCGACGGAGGCGTGAGCATCCACAGCAGCAGGTAGAACCCCAGCGCCGTCCCGCCCGTCACCACCAGCGCCAGCACGAAGGCCACCCGCACCAGCGCCACGTCCAGGCCCAGCAGCCTCGCCAGCGCCGTGCAAACCCCCGCAACCACTCGCCCCGGCCCTCCCCGGTGCATCGGCTCCGCCCCCGTCTGCCGCTCCCGGCAGTGCGGGCACTTCGTGGCATCCGCCCGGATGTCCATCCTGCACGCCACGCACTGCTTCGTCTCTTCCATGGCTCCGCTCCTCGTGGAGGCCCTTGCCTCACCGGCCTCACTCCTCCCTACGCGCCATGTCCCGGCCCATTGCATCGGCCTGCTCCCCCGCCATTTTTCAGGTCGGTCAATTTACAAATTTAATCCCGGCTCTGTTGACACCCTTACAAAGCTGTCGACTTTTGAGGGCGAGGACTTCACACTTCCTCGGGACGGACACAGATTGGAGCCCGTTAGGGGCTTTTACAACGCACCCCGTCAAGGAGCTTCGCATGGACGCGGCCGTCCCCTCCTCCTCCTCGCCGCAACGTACCGAAGGGCATGGGACCCCAGGACAAGGGGTTGCCCTCCGGGGGGCCTGGCATGCGGATTACGCGGCCATCCTCACCCCCGAGGCCCTGGAGTTCGTGGCCAGGCTGGCGCGCACCTTCGGGACCCGGCGCGAGTCCCTGCTGGAGCGGCGCAAGGCCGTGCAGGCCGCCTACGACAAGGGCGAGCGTCCCCACTTCCTCCCCGAGACGAAGGACATCCGGGAATCGGAATGGACGGTCGCCCCCCTGCCGAAGGATCTGCTCGACCGGCGGGTGGAGATCACCGGTCCGGTGGACCGGAAGATGATCATCAACGCGCTCAACTCGGGGGCCAACGTCTTCATGGCGGACTTCGAGGACGCCAACAGCCCCACCTGGGACAACGTGGTGCGCGGGCAGCTCAACCTGCGGGACGCTGTGCGCGGCACCATCAGCTACACCGCCGACAACGGCAAGCACTACGCGCTCCACGAGAAGACGGCCGTGCTCCTGGCCCGCCCCCGCGGCTGGCACCTGCTGGAGCGCCACCTGGAGGTGGACGGCAAGCCGGTGTCCGCCTCGCTCTTCGACTTCGGCCTCTACTTCTTCCACAACGCGCGCGCCCTGTTGGAGAAGGGCAGCGGCCCCTACTTCTACCTGCCCAAGATGGAGAGCCACCTGGAGGCCCGGCTGTGGAACGACGTGTTCCACCTGGCCCAGAGCGAGCTGGGCATCGCCCGCGGCTCCATCAAGGCCACCGTCCTCATCGAGACGCTGCCGGCCGCCTTCGAGATGGATGAAATCCTCTACGAGCTGCGCGAGCACTCGGCGGGGCTCAACTGCGGCCGCTGGGACTACATCTTCAGCTTCATCAAGAAGCTGCAGGCGGACCCCCAGTTCGTCCTGCCCGACCGCGGGCAGGTGACGATGGACAAGGCCTTCCTGCACAACTACTCGCTGCGGCTCATCCAGGTGTGCCACCGCCGCAACGTGCACGCCATGGGCGGCATGGCGGCCTTCATCCCCATCAAGGGAGACCCGGCCGCCAACGAGGCGGTGATGGCCAAGGTGCGCGCGGACAAGGAGCGCGAGGTGCGCGACGGCCACGACGGCACCTGGGTGGCCCACCCGGGACTCGTGCCGGTGGCCCGCGCCCTCTTCGACCAGCACATGCCCGGGCCCAATCAAATCACCCGGCAGCGCCCCGACGTGCGCATCTCCGAGGCGGACCTCATCGCCATGCCCGAGGGCACGCGCACCGA